>CANRLK010000075.1 GCA_947631465.1 uncultured Clostridia bacterium | reverse complement strand
AATGGCTTCTCTGCAAGCCGAAATTGAGCGTAAAAAAGAGTTCTACGAGAAAGAGATTGGAAATATTGAAAATCTAATTAAGAAAAAATGTGACATCTACCCACAACTCGCTGCTATAATGGCAGATTTTCTTACGCTGCATTATGAACGAGTAGCAAAATTTTTAGAGACAAAGCCGCATCCCGCGCTTACGGAATCTATTCGAATACAAGATCTCCGTCGCGAAACACAAACAATCCTTACCGAAAAAAAACTTTATGAATACCGCTATAATTATATTTTGAAGTTATATCCCAACATGGAAGATATCTTCGATAGCGGCTTCAATGAGGAAGCTTTCACTCCCGAAACAGAGGATGAAACCGATCGTTCCCGTCTCTATCTCTCACACGAGGAGTATTCCCGACTGAGCATAACAGAGCGAAATCAACTCGCTTTGGATCGCTATGTCGAGCAACGGAAAAGCAATTGGCAAATCGGGCGGGATTATGAAATGTACATCGGTTACAAATGCGAAAGTCTCGGATATTATGTGGAATATAACGGGATTATTGAAAAACTCGAAGATATGGGACGCGACTTAATTGTCTCGAAAGATCTTGTTACATACATCATCCAATGCAAAAACTGGTCGAAAGAGAAAACAATCTATGAAAAACACATCTTTCAACTTTATGGGACCTATATTTTGTACAAGATAAATCATCCTCTTATATCTTGCTATGCGGTCTTTGTAACAACCACTTCCCTTTCAAAAAAGGCGCATGAGATAGCAAACTACCTCGATATCATTGTGCTTGAAAATATTAAACCGAACCTCTTTCCTCGAATTAAATGTAATATCAGTCAAAGATCCGGCGAAAAGATATATCATCTTCCTTTTGATCAACAATATGATAATACAATCATTGAAACAAATAAAGGAGAATTTTATGCTATGACGGTAGCAGAGGCGGAAGAGAAAGGTTTTCGCCGTGCTTTTCGGCACTTCGGCGTCGATTAGGCAGGCTTCAACGTGTAAAGATAGCACGATAGGTTGAAATAGACAAGGGATACGAAGGAGAGAAACGATCCAACTATGGAGAACAAGATCATCATTTATCAAACCGAGGATGGGCTCACGAAAATTTCCGTCACGCTCGACGGTGACACAGTTTGGCTTACGCAGGCGCAGATGGCGGAGCTGTTTCAGCGGGAACGCAGCGTCATTACGAAGCATATCCAAAACATTTTTGAGGAGGGAGAATTAGACGAGCAGGGCAATGTGCAAATTTTGCACATTGCAAATTCAGACAAACCCGTCACTTTCTACAGCCTCGACATTATCATCTCCGTCGGCTATCGGGTGAAATCACTTCGCGGCACGCAGTTCCGCATTTGGGCAAACAGCGTTCTCAAAGAATACATGACAAAGGGCTTTGCGCTCAACGACGATCTATTAAAGCAGGCGGGCGGAGGCGACTACTTCCGCGAGCTCTTGGAGCGCATCCGCGACATCCGCTCCTCCGAGCGCGTCTTTTATCGTCAAATCCTCGATATCTATGCGACGAGCATTGACTATGATAAAACCGCAGAGACGAGCATTCTCTTCTTCAAGACGGTACAGAACAAAATGCACTTTGCCGTCACAGGGCACACAGCGCCTGAAATCGTCTATCTTCGCGCGGACAGTTCAAAACCATTTATGGGGCTTACGAACTTCGAAGGCAAACATCCCCGCAAGGCGGATATTACGACTGCAAAAAACTATTTAACCGAAAAAGAATTGAAGGAGCTGAACGCGATCACCTCTGCCTATCTTGACTTTGCAGAATTGCAAGCACTTCGCCGTCGTCCCATGACCATGAGAGATTGGATTGCAAAGCTCGACGATTTTCTCCGTATGAGCGAGAGTGAAGTTTTGGAAAGTGCAGGAAAAATCTCGCACGAAATGGCTGTCGAGCGTGCAAATGAGGAATACAAAAAATACCGCACGAAAAATGCGGACGAACTTTCGCAAGTAGAGCGCGACTTTTTGGAAACCATTAAAGAGACGCAAAAAAAGTTAGAAAAGAAAGGAAAGAAATAACCAAAGGCGAAGCCTGTGCCCCGCCATTGATACTTGTTTATTGCTTTTATTTTAATCCTAACAGAGAATTGGTCAAGGCTTTCATGCAAAATTCTTTTGGAAATCTTTTCAAGAGGAGAAATCAATGCCGAGTTATCTTACACGCAAAACTAAGAGCGGGACGATTGTCGATGTGCGCTTCCGCATTCTGGGAGAGGACGGCAAAGAAATAAACAAACGACTTTGCGGCTTCCCGAACAAGCGCGCCGCGCAGCAGGGCTATCTTGACTTTATGAAGTCCTACACTCCCCCTGTCATTGAGCCGTCAGCGAATCAAGATTCTTCGTTTGATCATCTCTTCAATCTCTATAAAAAGAAGTGCTCGGTGGAGTTAGCCCCCTCTTCGCAATATGATCTTAATTGGATCTTTGAAAGGTTTATCATCCCCCACTTTTCAGGCAAAGACCTTTCAATGCTTAAAAAAGCGGACTATGCCGCTTGGCAAGCGGAATTATGGTCCTCGATAAATCCCAAAACGGGAACTCTCTACACGCAAAAATATCTAACGAAAATCCGATCACAGCTTTCGACCTTTCTTTCATGGTGCGAGGAGTTGTACGATATTCCCAATCTCATGAAAACCGTTCGAAAACCCCGCAAAAAAGAAAGCAAACGGGAAATGCAAATATGGGAGCTTGGCGAGTTCTTACAATTTCAGGAATCCATTGACGATGTCTTTTGGAAAACCTTCTTCATGACATTGTTTTATTCAGGTTGCCGCGTTGGTGAAGTTCTTGCTCTTTCCGATTACGATCTTCGGCTTATCGACAAGAACTATACCCTTACGATCAACAAGGGCGTTTCTCGAAAAACAAACGGCGCAAAAGAAAAATTTCTTGTGGCTGCTCCAAAAACCGAAACCTCAAATCGTTCTGTCATTCTTCCCGATCTCATGACGGAGCAGCTCAATGACTACCTTCACTTCAAACATGAAAATAAAATTTCTCCGACCTTTCTCTTCGGTGGAGATAAACCGATACCGCAAAGAACTTACCAACGTCATTTTGAGGAATACTCTCGTATAGCAGGCGTGAAGAAAATCAGAATCCATGATTTAAGGCATTCGCACGCTTCCCTTTTGATACATTTGAATGTACCTATCACAGTCATTTCAAAGCGCCTCGGGCATAGTTCAGTTAAGATGACTTTGGAGAAATATGCGCATTGTTATTCTGAGGGAGACAATCTTGCGATCAATGCCATAAGTCAAGCAGTTACAGACATAAATTGTGGTACAAATCATGGTACAAATTTATGAAAAATCACATAAAATCATATAAAATTATATTATAAATTTGTCCAAAATAGCTATTTTCCCACTATTTTTTCAAATCCCCGTCTCTGCGCCAAATAAAAGGCGGAGCTGAGCTCCGTCTTTTATGTTGTATCGAAATCGGGAAAAAGCGTGAATTTTTGGGCTTCTTTGCGTTTATAGCCGTCCAAAACGTGCATATATACATTCAACGTCATAT
>CANRLK010000074.1 GCA_947631465.1 uncultured Clostridia bacterium | reverse complement strand
AGAAATGTATGTTAAACAGAAAAAACAAAAAGGGCTTTACCCTTGCAGAACTCTTGATCGTCGTCGCGATCATCGCAGTCCTTGTTGCGATTGCAGTACCGCTCTTCGTCGGAGCTTTGGATAATGCGCGGGAAGAAGTTGTTAGAGCGAATAAACGTTCCATAAAAGCAATGGCTATTGCGGAGATTTTGGAGAATCCAAAGGGCGATTATAAGGATCTGAGTGCTCTTCAACCTACCGATAAATTATTGGCAACGGGAACAGTTGACACGAATGGAAAAATTACAATCACGGGCATTGGAAAAGCGAAAGGAGATGAAACTGAAAGCCCTGATACTACTAAACCCGACGATTCTGGAACATATACTCTACTTGTGGAAATCCAAGTTTCAGAAGTAAAACTTAGTGGCTAATTTATAAAGTGCAAGCGACACGGCGAAAGTCGTGAATGCGAAGTTTGAAATCGACAGGGATGTAAGGTTTCAAACGAGGGCGAGGCTTTTTCGCTCTCTTTATTCTTTTCAACAAGCGCGAAATTCTTTGCCCAAAAAGCCGTCCGAATCTCGGACGGCTTAAATTTATCTTTGCAAACGAGCTTGATAATAAGGCACACCCCCTCAGTCTCGGCTAACGCCTCGACAGCTCCCCCTTCGAGGGGGAGCCAAGGGGTGGGGGCTTGCTGTCCCCTTTGAGGGGTGGAGCATTGCACTTCGCCAATGGTTGGTAACCATTGGCGCAATGCGACAGGAGTGAGCGCATCAGAGGCGCGAACGGCGACCGAACACGGGGTTCTACCCGTGTGAGAACGTGGCGCGCCCTCTTTGCGCTTTTTCCTTGCTGTCTCCTAAGAGGGGAAAGTGGCGCACAAACGTGCGCCGAAAGGGGTGTGTTGCAAACGAGCTTGAAAATTAGGCACACCCCCTCAGTCTCGGCTAATGCCTCGACAGCTCCCCCCGCTCCGTAGGGGGAGCCAAGTGGGGGAAGCATGCTGTCTCCTCAAAGGGGACGCCAAGGGGCGGGGTTCGCGGTAACTCCACCCAAAGGGGACGCCAAGGTGGGGGACAACTTGCTGTCCTCTAAGAAGGGGAAAGTGGATTTGCAACAAAAGGAGAGTGCCCGTCATTCGGCGGGCACTCTCCTTTTGTTACTTTGCCAATTAGAACTTCCTAAAAAGATTTGCCAAGAAAAGATTTTTGGGAAAAGGAGACGCAGGCGTAAAAGTAAAGAAGTTGCCCTTCTGGACAACTTCTTGCAAAATGCGCCTCGCGGCGACGTGGTGCGCCGTAAGGAACTCGAATCCCTAGCCTTTGGTTCCGTAGACCAACGCTCTATCCAATTGAGCTAACGGCGCATTTACCAACCTATTATATCCCTTCCGCGCGCCTTTGTCAACCCTTTTTCATGCCCTTTTTCGTTTATCAACAAAATTTTTTCCGCTGTGGAAACTATGCCCCATTTTTTGTAATTCATTTGATTCTTTCGACCTCGTTCGACATTTTTCTTGTCGAACAAGTCAAAATTTTGTGGATAACTTCACCTTTTTTGTCTTTTTCCCGTGCGCTCTTTCTCCTCGTTTGTGGAAATCTTCCCCCGTTTTCCACGCCCCGTTTCGCTCCGTTTTCCCCTACAAAGTTCGATTGCTTTCGCCGCGATCAGACATTTTCGCCCCGCTAAGACCCGCTATAATAGCTCTCACATACGAGGAGAGCCATGGTCGTCTACATCGAATATGCGGTTTTGGAAAATTTTTTGCTCGACGCGCTTCTCTTGTATCTCGCGCTCAAATTTGCGCGGGCAAGGGTCTCGCCTCTGCGCCTGCTCCTTGCCTCCGCGGTCGGGACGCTCCAAGCCGTGCTCGTTCCGCTTGTCTCCCTTCCCGCCTGGTGCGCGTTCCCGCTGAAACTTCTCGGCGGCGCGCTCATTGCGCTCATCGCATCTCCCAAGGGGACGATGAAAAGCTATCTTCTCGTCATCACCGCATTCTTTGTCTTGACCTTTCTCTTCGGCGGTGCGCTCATCGCGATCTATTCTGCGTTCAAGATCTCCTATGTCGCGGGCGAGGGATTTCTCTTGGAGAGCGCGCCCGTCTCCTTTGTACTCGCAGGGGCGGGACTGTTCTTCCTCGCCGCAAAATACATGATCGGCGCGCTGTTCCGCTATAAAAAGCTCATGCAAAGCGTGCTGCCGTGCGAACTCTTCGCGGGCGGGAGATCTTGGAAGATGAAGGGCTTTGCGGATACGGGCAACTGCTTGATGTTCCGCGGAGAGCCCGTCTGCGTGGTCTCGGCGGTGGGGGCGCTCGCGCTCTTTCGCGGCAGCGAGCCCGTCGGACGCATGACGGTCTCGACCGTGAACGGAAAAAAGGACTCGCCCGTGTTCCGATGTCCCAAGATGACGATTGGCGGCAAAACGTGGGAGAACGTCTGCTTTACGGCGGGCGAAGTGGGGTCGAAGGAATATCAGATCATATTACATACGGCATTTTCGGAGGGGGTAGATGAAAGCACTGCTGTTTCTAAGAGCGTTCCTCAAAAAGTTCGGGGGAAGTGAAAACGTCATACATTATCTTTGCGGGAGCGAAGCGCTGCCGCTGCCGCTTTCGGGCGAAGAGGAGTCCGAAATGCTTAAAAAGCTCGAAGCGGGCGAGGACGCGGAGCTCGTCAAGGCGAAACTCATCGAGCACAATTTGCGGCTCGTCGTGTACATCACCCATAAATTCGAGAACACGGGCGTCGAGGCGGACGACTTGATCTCGATCGGAACGATCGGGCTCATCAAAGCCATCAATTCCTTCCGCACGGACAAGAACATCAAACTCGCGACGTATGCCTCGCGCTGTATCGAGAACGAGATCTTGATGTATTTGAGACGGACGGTCAAGCTCAAAAGCGAAGTTTCCTTTGACGAGCCGCTCAACACCGATTTTGAGGGGAACGAACTGCTGCTTTCGGACGTGCTCGGCACGGACAGCGACGACGTGTACGGGGGCGTGGAGAGCAGCGTCGAGAAGGAACTTTTGAGCGAAGCGCTCCAAAAACTGCCCGAACGGGAGCGGAAGATCATGTATATGCGGTTCGGCTTGGGGGGAAGAGAAGAGATGACGCAAAAGGACGTCGCGGACGTTTTGGGTATTTCGCAGAGCTATATATCAAGGCTTGAAAAGAAGATCATCGAACGGCTCAAAAAGGAAATTTCGAAGATGGTGTAAAAAGGTGGGAATTTGAACGGAGGGGATAAAAGAGATTTGCGCGAGGGCGCATAAAAGGGAAGGGGATGAAGGATACTGTTTGTCTACATAAGGAGGAGAATATGCTGCAAAAAGTGGTGATCTGCGGAGTGGATACGGCGGGGCTGCCGAAGCTCTCTGCGGAAGAGAACGAAAAGCTCATGAAGGAGTTGAAAGCGGGGGACAAGAAGGCGCGGGAGAAGTTCATTATCGGGAACATGCGGCTGGTGCTGTCGCTTGTGAAGCGGTTTTGGGCGAAGAACGCCGCCGCGGACGACGTGTTCCAAGCGGGCTGCGTGGGACTGATCAAGGCGATCGATCATTTCGATCTCAAATTCAACGTAAAGTTTTCAACCTATGCAGTTCCAATCATTTTTGGGAGTTGAAATAAGGAATTGAAATAGTTGAGATAAGGAATTTAAAACATGATAAAATCGTCGCGCCGAAGATTCCTTCGGCGCGACGCGCTTATAAATAAGGTGACACCCTTTTCCCCTCGCATTGCTCGGGTACTTTCCCCTCATAGGGGACAGCGAGATTTCCTTAACTTCCCCTTTGGGTGGAGCGGCGAGCAGCGCGTCCTCCCTACCTTGGCTCCCTCTACGGAGAGGGGGAGCTGTCACGCGTTCGCGCGTTCGCGCGTGACTGAGGGGGTGTTGAATTGGGGGCGACTTTCTTGTTCTACCCTTCATGTATAGAGGATAAATTCCGACAAAAAAATGTATCCATGTACAGATTTGAATTCATTCTATCACGTTTTCCTGCCTTTGTCAAGAAAATTTCAGGTAAAAATAAAATTATTTCAGTCTCCTTCTGATTTTATGCGAAAATCTTCTGGAAAATGTTCATGGATTAGACTAATCTATGAACATTTTCCATTTTTTATGCACCGATATAAATGCCA
>CANRLK010000073.1 GCA_947631465.1 uncultured Clostridia bacterium | reverse complement strand
ATCTTGCTTCTGAACTCTTTCAGGCTTTCTCCGTGGGAAAACTTATAATAAATATGGATCTCTCGCTTCCCGTCTTTCTGCTTTTGCGCGACCGTGATGAAGTCGATCAGTTGTAGGCAGGCTTCCCGCGTCAAACTTTCAAGTCCCGCATAGCGTTTTAACTTGGCGATATATTCCTCTGCTTCATCATTATCTTGACGGGCCTTTGCAAGTCGTTTTTCAAGTTCCTCAATCGTTTTCAGAACCGATTCTTTTTCAGCGGAATACTCTGTGCACAAGTCGTTCAAAACAGTTTCGGACATTCCCTTCAAGACGCTTTTTTCAAATGCAGAGCGGATCAATTTGTCTAAATCGACAAGTCTGCTTTTGAGAGCTTTTAATTGCTTCTCATCGGAAAATCTGCTCTGCTCGCTCGACTTTGCTCGCTCTCGCAGGAACGCCTCTTTCTCCTTCGCCTCATCGATCTGCACGCTTTGGAGCATTGATTGAATATCCCGCAAAACAATCTCTTCAAGCATCTTCTCGGTGATAGAATGAGAGGAACAATAGCGATTCCCATAATCTTTGTACGTCCTGCAAACAAAAGAATAATGTCCTTCCCTCGTTCGATTTAGCTTGCATTTTTGTCCGCAATCCTGGCAAACAACGAACCCCGAAAGAAGATGCTTGATTTTTTGCTTGTCCGCTTTTCCGCGAGACACGGAATGGTTGATCTCTTGGACTTTGTTCCAGGTATCAATGTCGATGATCGGCTCATGCGCGTTCTCTTTCACGATCCAATCGTCCTTTGAAATTGGAACGACTTTATGGTTTTTGTAAGAAACGCGCGTCGTCTTATGCTGCATTGTCTTGCCGAGATACGTCTCGTTCGTCAAGATCCAGGAAATCGTCCGTCCGCTCCAAAATGAATTGCAAGTTTTATTCGATTTGCTTCCGTCAAGTCTCGTATAATACGTCGCAGGATTCGGTATATTCTCATCCGCCAAATATTTTCCGATTGCCCGAAGAGAATACCCTTGCAAGCGCAGATCAAAAATGGTACGCACGACTTTTGCCGCTTCCTCGTCGATGACGGCGGTGCGATTTTCATCATTTCCCGCTTTGTAACCGTAGGGATAATTCCAATTCGTGTATTTTCCTGCTCGCTGGCTCGCTTCAAACACAGCCCTTATTTTCTTGCTCGTGTTTGCGGCGTGCCATTCGTTGAACACGTTCATGATTGGCATCATATCCATTGCCGTAGAGGTTCTGTCCGCGGTGTCCACATTGTCATTGAGAGCGATAAATCGGATTCCGTACGCAGGGAAGATATAGTCGATATACTGTCCCACCTGGATGTAGTTCCGCCCGAAACGAGAAAGATCTTTCACAATGATTGTGTCTATCTTGCCCGTCTGCGCGTCGGAAAGGAGCCGCTGCACCTCGGGACGGTCAAAGTTTGTTCCCGAGAAACCGTCATCGACATACTCATCTACGATTACCCCGCCATGTTCTTCGACATACTTTCGGAGAATGATCCGTTGATGCTCGATGGACATGGATTCCCCCGCCTTTTCGTCGTCGCGAGAAAGGCGCATGTAGATCCCGATTTTATTCGACTGTATTTGCTTTGACATCCCGCTTTGCCCTTGTGACTGCAAGCTCCATCACCAAACTTTGAAGGTCTCTCTTTCCCCCAAAGTGTCTTGTCACAGAAAATGTCTGATTCCCGATCGTATATTCTGCTTTCTGCACCTCTATGTTTTCCCCCTGCTCTTCCCGCATGAGGATCGAACTTTGCTTCGTTTCCATTTTCGCCCCCCAACCGATTCAATCCAAAATATGACGGGAAAATTTGTCCACGTTCTTTTAAGTAAAGCGCGAGGGCGGGAATATCCCGCCCTCGCGCTCTTGCATGTGCACTTGAAACTAATTGATAAGATCGGCTTGAAGCAGCTTTTTGAATATCGCTTTTTCGATCCGCTCTTCCGTATCGAAAGAGAGAAATGTGATCCCGCGGGAAATGCAAAACCGATTGATATTCTCGATTTCTTCCGCCACCGTTTCGCTGTATTCTTCAAGCATCGAACGGGAGATCCTGATCCGTAGGTTGCGATAGTCCTCCAAAACCTGCGACTCCGAATCAATTAAATTAAATCTCCCCGAATACAACGGGTCGCGCTCTTCCCTCGTCAAAACCTGTAACATCAACACTTGCCTGCGCTTATAGAGCAGATAGTTTATGCCCGCTTTCCAATCGTTATCCGTAAAAAAGTCGGAGATGATGATCGACAGTCCGTCGTTCGTGCCTGTGTGCGGAGTCCGAGGGATCGAAGAGGCAAAGTCTGCTTCCCCTTCGAACTTGATCTTTTCCAGCTGCCCGATCGCTCCGAAAAACTTGTTTTTTCCAACAATGATCCCGAACGGGTCCTCCGCCTTCCCCTCTTTCAGCAAATGGAAAGAGACTTTATCCATGTTTCGAACCGCCAAAAACCCAAGCGCCGCGGCAAGGCTGATCGCATACTTTGCCTTCTCGGGATAACTCGCCATCGATGCGGAACAGTCGAGAAAGATCTGAACGTGCATTTGCCGCTCGTCGGTGTAGAGTTTGAGAAAGTACTTTTTTAAGCGAGCGAACAAGTTCCAATCGATGCGTCGGATGTCGTCGCCGAGTTCATATCTGCGAAAGTCGGCAAACTCCATCGTCTGCCCGTATTTCTTGATTTGATGTTTTCCGCCGTAGTAGCCCGATAGATTTGCTTGCAGGTGCAGTGCCAACGTTTCGAGGCGGCTGAAAAACTGATCGCTTAAAAACTTCTCGCTCATCTTGCCGCCTCCCCGAATTGGGTCTTACGCTGTTTGCGCGTCCTTATGATCTCGTGCGGCCACTTGAACTTGAATTTGCGGATCGCAATGTCGAGCAGCATGAGAACGATCGCCAAGATCGCGAACAATTTCTGCGGATCATAGAAAATATGAATGTCCGCAAAATAATCGAGAATCGTATCCGCGTCATAGACGAGTTTTGCGGCAGGCTGAGCATCTTCCTCGATCTCTCGCGTAGAGAGACCGACAAGCAATGTCCGCCCATCCGCAAAGGAGTCTGACGCAGGGTCGTATTCCCGCGAGTAGGAAAAGGTCCTATACGTCCTGTAATAGCCGTACATCGAACCGCTTGATATTTCAAAGAGACTGTTTGCGCTGTCTATATTGAAATCATCGGCTACTTTTACGATGGTAATTTCGTAAACGCCCCGCGATTGATTGAGGAAGGTGAAGCGGTTTCCCGTGTAAGACTGCTCGGATAAGTCGAACTTTTCGAGTTCGTCGTTCGGTCCGTTCACAAACGCGATGAGTTTTCGCCCCTCTTCCTCTTGGATATGAAAGCCATAGACGCTTATCTGCGTTCGGTAATTGTCCTCTATCACCGTCGTCGAGAAGATGTCTTCGGCATAAGTCATTTGGGAAGCGACGCTGACCATGATATTATACAAAACTTTTTTGCCCGCATCGCTCTCTAAAAATTCTTCCGACCAATAATTTTCGAGGTCGCACATGAAGCTGCCCACTTTCCCGCGCCCGTATTTCCACTGCGCATACAGCGGAACATACTTCGCCGTCAAAGAAACTTCGACGTCGCCGTAGCCCTTCTCGGTATTTGTAAAGAAACCGTCCATCGTAATTGCGCCAAGCGCATCCGAGCTCACGCCGTCGACGATCGTCGTGTGACTTTGAACGGTGGGAGAATACTGTTCGGGAACAGCGCCCGAAAGTCCGTCAAGTTGAAGATCTTCTTTCAGGTAATCGCTCACCTTTCCCACATCGCCGCCGCTGATCGTATATGCATGACCGTCTGCATTTTCGGCAAGTTTCGTGACATCCTCACTCGCTGGCTGTAAGACGGAAATATAGGTAAGCGTGATCCCATAGTTCTTGAAGAATCTTTGCATTGCCGCATTATACGAGCTAAAAGGATCGGCAGGATTGGAATCCGAAAAGAACAAAATATGCTTGCGCTCCGCACTGAGCAGCGATTGCAAGGTCTGCCCCGCCATTTCAATGGACGGTTCATACATCGTACCGCCGCCGCTACCGTTTGCAACCCGCCGAATGGAATTTATAATGCGGTTTTTCTGCGTCATGGGCGTCATATCGAGCCCGAAGGTGTAATGGTCCTGCAACGTCACGATACCTACTTGATCGCGCGGCGATAACGCTTCGAGCGCATCGATCGCGCCATTGATCGCGATATTCACGGGCATTCCGTACTCGGAATCCACCTCCATCGAACCCGAACGGTCGATGATGATCGCAAGCGCAACGGACGGCGTGTAGTCTTTGATCTCCACGGGCAGCATTTGTTGATAGAGACTTCCCTTCATATCGTCCTTATCGTAAGCATGCGCCTTGGGCACGGTCTCCCCTTTCTCGTTTTGCACCGTGACGACGTTTCCGTTTGCGTCCTTTTCGACGCCGCCCACCGTAAAGACGCCGCCGCCATAGTCCCCGACGTACGATTCGAGCAGCTTTACAAAACTTTCGGGTATATCGCGGTTTGCGATATTGACGAGAATTACCTCGTCAAACGTCACGAGCGTCCTAATGTCGCTCGGCAAAGCGTTTTGCTCGTCTACTTGAATGACCTTAAAGTTGACATTCGAACCCTTTGCGGTCTCCATCAGCGAACTCATAAGCTGCAACGACTCGCCCTTGTATTTCTCGATGATGAGAATGGAGGAATCCTCGGCAATGTCGTAGGTGAGATACCAAATATTATTCTCGGGCATGGTATCCACGGAGCTTGCGATCTCAAA
>CANRLK010000072.1 GCA_947631465.1 uncultured Clostridia bacterium | reverse complement strand
CGCCATGCGCCGTAGTAGTCCGAAAATGGCTGATGAAGAAGCATGAGGTCGATATAGTCCGTTTGCAGTTTTTTGAGCGACACTTCGACTGACTTTTTGCACTCGTCATAGCCATAGTGTTCCACCCAGACTTTTGTCGTGAGAAAGATCTCCTCGCGGGGAATGCCCGACTTCTTGATCGCCGAGCCGACCTGTTCCTCGTTGAAGTAGCTCTGCGCCGTGTCGAGGTGGCGATAGCCGACGGAAAGTGCGTCGAGAACGCACCGTTCGCATTCATTCTGCGTGATTTGATACACGCCGTAGCCGAGCTGCGGCATCTTCACACCGTTTGAAAGGGTTATAGATTGCATATTGATTCTCCTCCTATAATCGTCTCTATTATAGCGCAGAAAACAAGCAATGTAAAATACCGTTTTTGCAATCCGCTATAACTTTGACGCATACAAAAAGCAGGATACTATCCGTTTATGACATTTGAAACTTATTCTAAAAACGTTTGATTTCGTTTTTCCACACAAGAGGCGGGGCACTCAAAGTGCCCCGCCCGATTCCGAATGAAGGAATGAAAAACCTAAGGAGTGCAACAAAAGCACTTAGGACGTCCCCTTTTGAGTTTCATATATAACGTCCAAAAGCAAGTTTTCGTTCACTTTAAGTAACTCGAAAAAGCCGAGAAAAACCATCTTTCTCGGGAAAAACGCACGTTCAAATTCCGCGGAAAAGCCGCTCGTTTATCGTTTCCTCAGCGGGAAAGATTCATCTTCGTTCTACATAGCTCCAAGACCTTCTCCGCATCAAAGAATGCATGCATCGTAGCCATTTGCCCCCAATTGAGATAACTGAAAACATCTCCCGGCGACACGATCACATGGTCGATGAGTTTTACGTTGAGCAGGCTTAAAAGCAGACATAAAAATTGCGTAGTTCGATTATCACTTTCCGATGGCCTTGCGGTTTTACTTAAATGGTTATGCGTTAAGATGATATGCGTCGGTCTGTAATCCGCGATAAATTGGATCACTTCCATTGGTGGAAGGTTCACGAAAAAGGCGTCCCCCGAAGTGAATCGCTTCGATGCGTACACGTCTCCGTTCTTTTTGATCGCAAAGAGCTCCGCATATTCTTGCCGCGCGTCCTTGTAACGGTCTTGTAAGAACCCGATAAAGCCGCCATAATTGAATGTAGACGGAATATCATCCTCTTGATACTCGCGGAGACGACCGAGGAGCTTCGCAAAAAGGCAGATGATATCCGCCGATTTCTTCCCGACGCCCTCGATCTTAGAAAGCGCTTTGGGGTCGGCTTCAAAAACTGCGGTAAAACTTCCGAACGATTCGATGAGGGTATGGGCTATATTATTTGTATTAACGCGCGGCAACACGAAGTAAAGCATGATTTCAAGGAGTTCATGGTCCTCCAAACGGTCGCCCCGAACGAGGCGTTCGATCATGCGCTGTCTGTGTCCTTCGTGCAAATTTTCTGTACTCATAATAAAATTCTCCTTTTCATTGGTTTTTATCGATCATGCAAGTCGGATTTTTGCATAATACATTAAGTAAATCGTACCATAACGATAAGAGAAAATCAAGTGTTTGACGCAATTTTTTTCCAAAATTTTCCAAATGCTTTTCATCGCCTCAAAAAGGCAAAAGTGTTTGAAATTTTTTTAAGTCCGAAGGCGAGAAGAACTAATGCGGTGGCGGGAGCAAAGCTCCCGCCGCCGCAAAATAAGGATCACGAGTTACGATTTTGTGTCGCCGTCCTTGCAATGGATGGTTTGAATAGACCAACTGGGACCGCTCCCTCCCCAAAGCCTTTTTATGACCTTATCCCACTGCCGAATCGTCCCTCGATAGGTGATCTCGGTAAGAGATTTGCAATACTCGAACGCAAAATCACCAATTTCTGTCACGCTTTTTCCAATCGTCACATTTGTAAGCAATTCGCAATAAGAGAACGCATGCTCTCCAATCTTCGTCACGCTATCGGGAATTTCGATGCTCGTAAGAGAGTCGCAACCACTGAACGCATAATTACCAATCTTTATCACACTGTCGAGAATTTCAATAGAATCTTTTATCCTCAATGGCGCTGCTTTTATCAGTAATGTTTTTTCTTTATTATATAAAATTCCGTCTTGGCTACTGAAATTTGCATTTCCCGTCGCAACCTCAATACGTTCAAGCCCGCAACCTGCGAACGCAGCTTCACCGATCGTCGTCACGCTACCAGGAATTTCGATACTTGTAAGAAGTGCGCAACCGCTGAACGCACCACTTCCAATCGTCCCTGTACCGTCTTTAATTTTATAATCTCCCGAAATCGTGTCCCTTGCTCTTTCCAAACGCTTCCCAATATAAAGCACGTCGCCCGTCCAATTGCTTTCGTCATTATAATATGCGGAATAATATGGAGTATCGTAAAAAGCTTCATCTCCAATCATCGTCACGCTGTCGGGAATGTTGATGCTTGTAAGAGATGTACAATTAGAGAACGCCCGATCTCCAATCGTCGTCACACCGTGGGGAATTGTGATACTTGCAAGTCTTTCGCAATACGCGAACGCACCATCTCCAATCGTCGTCACGCTGTAGGGAATTTTTACGCTTGCAAGTCTTTCGCGACCACTGAACGCAGCATCTGCAACCGTCCTCGTACCATCTTTAATATGATAATTCCCCGAAATCGTAGCTCTTGCGTTTATTAAATGATTCCCTACATAGAGCACATCATCCGTCCAATTGCTTATGTTATTATAATATGCGGTATCGTAAAAAGCACCCTCTCCGATCGAAGTCACGCTGTCGGGAATTTCGATACTTGTAAGGGATGTGCAACCACTGAACGCACTCCATCCGATCGAAGTCACGCTATCGGGAATTTCGATACTTGTAAGGGATGTGCAACCACTGAACGCACCCCATCCGATTGAAGTCACGCTATCGGGAATTTCGATACTTGTAAGCGAGTCGCAACCATCGAACGCACCTTCGCCGATCGAAGTCACGCTGTCTGGAATTTTTATTTTCACATACTCGATACCCGCAAACGCCAGATCTCCAATTGCAGTCACGGGCAAGCCTTTGTGTGTATCGGGGATAACAATCGATTTTTGCTTATAAGTCCCACGCTTCACAATATATCCCGTACCGCTTTCATTCAGCTCAAATTCATCTTCCTTAAACAATAGGTCTACCAAGCTCGGTAGCGCTACAACTACAACCACGACTAAGACTATGAGCGATGCGATAACCGACCAAGTCACAATAAGTCTTTTTTTTCGCTTCATAAAAAAATCCTCCGTAGAAAAAATTTACTGTAATTTAATTATAACAGGAATATTTTTCTATGTCAACGAATTTTAGAAAATTTATAGTAAAATTTTTTGCAAGGAGAAAAATATTAGTATGAATAGAATACGCGAATTGCGCGAGGACAGAGATTTACGACAAATCGATGTTACAAAAGCCACGGGAATTGATCAAAAGACCTTATCCAACTATGAGACGGGACGTACGAACCCAGACAGTTGGGCGATCATAAAACTTGCGGATTTTTTTGGCGTGACATGCGATTATCTTTTAGGCGTTGCCGAACGGAGTCTTTCGAATGTGAATGATATTCTGAAAGAACTTGAAGAAGTCAAATCGCGTATCGACTTCGTTGAAAAATTTTTAAGAAAACAATAAGACCCGTCTGATACCTTTTTCCCATTATTTTAAGAATAATTATTCATTTTTTGTCCCTTCCCTATTTCATCCCATCCGATTTTCTTTGAAGAATCCTTGCTTCTTTCAATGGATCGTGCTATAATCGTTACAAAAGGAGTCGGCATGAACAAGACCTTCAAACAAAAATCCGCATCCCCCCGCAAAAAACGGCGCGATCTCAAACTCGAAATCTTGAAAAATTATTTCACCATCGAGGGAAAGATCGCAACGCTCAAACTCGTCTATGAGACGTTCTCAGAGCTCATCAACCAAAATTTCGGCGACGGCACGATCGAAAAACTCAACGATACCCTCTTTTCGGACATCCGCGAGGCGGTCCTGCTCATGCCGCGTGGGTATAAGCTCAATCTTCATGTCGTCATTCAGGATTTCGGGGCTTATTCCAAGGAAGAATGCGAGAAGATCGTTCGGCAGAACATCTATCTTCTTGCATACCGCGTCGTCAAGGAAAACCGTTTGAAACTTTTGAGCGGGTTTTCATTGATCGGCGCGGGCGCGGTCATCCTCGGGCTCAGTTATTTTTTGCATGATCACGAGCTCTGGTTTGACCTCATCAACATCAGCGGCACACTCTTTGTTTGGGAAGGAGTCAATATGGCATTTTTGGAGCGTAGTCTCGAAAACAAAGCGACGCGGATGCTCGCCCGCTCCATTCAAAATATTACGATCGAACAAGAAAAGGAGAAAACATCATGTGCACAGCCGTAACATTTTCGACCAAGGACCACTATTTCGGCAGAAATTTGGACTATGAATACTCTTATCACGAGACCGTGACAATCATGCCGCGGAATTTTCCGCTCAACTTTCGCCGCGCGGGGAAACTCAAAACCCATCTCGCGATGATCGGCATGGCGTTCGTGCAGGAGAACTACCCCCTCTACTATGACGCGACAAACGAGGCGGGATTGAGCGTCGCGGGGCTCAATTTCCCGAAAAACGCGGTGTATTTGAAGGAGCAGGCGGGCAAAAAGAACGTCGCACCCTTCGAATTTATCCCCTACCTTCTCTCAACGTGCAAGACCGTCGATGAAGCGCGCGACATTTTGAAAGACTTGATTCTTTTCGACGAGAACTTTTCAAGCGCGCTCCCCCATTCCCCGTTGCATTGGATGATCTCGGATCGAAATTCTTCGATCGTCGTAGAGCCCTTAAAAGAGGGCTTAAAAGTCTATGACGATCCCGTTGGGATCTTGACCAACAATCCGCCGTTTGACTTCCACATGTTGAATTTATGCAATTATTTGAATTTGACGCGGGAAGAGCCGACAAACCGTTTCAGCGCGGGGCATGAGCTTATGCCATACAGCCGCGGGATGGGAGCGATCGGGCTTCCAGGGGATCTTTCGTCCGCATCGAGGTTTGTCAAAGCGGCGTTCACGAAGCTCAATTCCGTTTCGGGCGAGGGCGAAGTGGAGAGCGTGAGTCAATTCTTCCATATCCTGAATGCGGTCGAACAGCAAAAGGGCTGCTGCAAGGTGGAGAAGGGTTTTGAGCACACGATCTATTCCTCCTGCTGCAACGTCGATCGCGGCATGTATTATTATACAACGTACGATAACAGCCGAATCACGGGCGTGGATATGCGAAAGGAAAATTTGGACGGCGCGGAGCTCATCTCTTATCCCCTTCTCAAACAAGAAAAATTCTTGATCCAAAACGAATGAAACAACGGAGGCAATCTTTTGGAAAATCGTTGGGGAGAAACAATCTACAAAGCACGGAGAGCAAAAGGATTGTCGCAATCGCAGCTTTCCAAGCTCATCGGCGTATCCCGCCAGACGGTCTCCCAATGGGAGAATGACAAATTCCAGCCGAGCAGTGAAAAGATCGATCTGCTCTGTCAAGTTTTGGAGTTGTCGCGGGAAGAATTTGTCGGAGAAGCGGGCGGCGCGAGTCGCGATAGCGCAAATCTTGAACGTCGAACAAGGAGACAAAAGTTTTTTACAATTTTGATCGCAGTCCTTTCGGCGGCGGCTGTCATTTTAGCGATCATTACGGTGCTAATGGGCTTCATCTGTTTGACGTCCAACACGGGCGATATGATGGATAACTCATACAGCATTCCGCAGTACGTCTTTTATGTCGTGCTGGCGGTGACTTTGATCTTGATGCTTGCGGACGTCGGCGTCATTGCAAGAAAAAACAAATAATTGCAAATCAAGGAAAAACGAGGACAAATCATGTATTTTGAAGAGATTCCCTTATATACAAAATTGAAAGAAGTGAAGCGCTGCGTTGCCGAGGTCCTTCTGTCCGCAAGCGATACCGCTGAATTTTTGGGAAGCGATATTTACGGGTTGAAAGATATTTACGATCTATACGGCACGCAATATGAGGACATCATTCCCGCCTTCCTCTCTTGCCATCATGAAGAAAGCGACAACGGTATGCGGGGAACTCTGTACCGTTTTCGGCTGACCGAGCCGCTGAGACGACATATTCTCGAAGAAAGCCTTACCTGCATGTTCGGAGGCGAACCGCCTTTGCTTGAAAATTTAGCCCTGTTCCAAGGCGAGAAATGCCTGTTTTCCTGTGTCTCGCACGAGGTCTTTTCGCTGTATCACATGGCAGAAGCGGACGACAGCCTCAAAGATGCGGTTTTATCCGCCGTCAACGATACCATAGAGAAAATGCCGTTATACGGGGAAATGCAAAAGATCGCGTTGGGCTTGAAGAACAAGGAAAAAGCCGAGTTGAACAAAGAGCTGCGCATTCTTCTCGACCTGTGTTGGTATGTCGATGAGGCGATCCACTACACTTTTTATATAGAACCGAAGTATAAATGCGACTTTTTGAAGTTTCGGCAAATTGCAAAGCAATATTTGACCGAGGAGACTTATTCTGTCCTCGTTCCCTTAAACGGTTTTGCCGAGTTACAGCCGCTCCCCGTCCCAAAGACGGCGAGCGAGGTCGGCAGAGACGCTGAAAAATATGCGCAACAATACCTTCAAAGTGAATATTATCGGCGCGTTGAAAAGGAATTGTTTTTGTTGAAATACATTATGAAGTTATAATTGCCCACCCCTTTCGGCGCAAAGCAACGCGCCACTTTCCCCTCAAGGGGACAGCAAGAAAAAAGCGCAAAGAGGGCGCGCCACGTTCTCACACGGGTAGAACCCCGTGTTCGGTCACCGTTCGCGCTTCTGATGCGCTCACTCCTGCCGCACTGCGCCACCCCTCTTAGGGGACAGCAAGAAAGAGGCGCAAGCCCCCCACTTGGCTCTCCCTTTGAGGGGCTGGCGCGAAGCACCTCTCCTCTTTCTTGGCTCCCCCTCTGAAATAGGGGGAGCTGTCGAGGCGTTAGCCGAGACTGAGGGGGTGTCTCCTTATTGAAAAGCTCTCTTGTTTCCTTTACTCTTCTTTTTTCACGCTTGAAAAATCGGGAAGCCCGCCTATTATCGACCCGTCATTACTTGCAAACGAGCCTGCTGCGGCGCAAGGAGAACGCCGCAGCCCGTACTTCGCGCTTCGCGCTCGTGCCGCCCAAGGAATCATAACAGTAGAAAGGCGGGGCGCGTATCCAACGCTCCTGTACTCGCCTTCGGCTCGTGCGTCGCGCATGGAATAACAATAGAATGGCGCGTCTTCTACGGCGCAGTTCGCAGCCCACTGGGCTGTCGAACAGAAGCTGCGCCGCTCCACCTGCGATGTGTCCCGAACCCCGCAGCGCCTTTTTTTCAAGCCCTTGCGCCTTCACTTCCTGCGCCGTCGCAAAGCGAAGCTCATCGTAACCCAACGAGGGCGGCGCATCGTATCTTCCAACTTGCTACCTGGCTTGGGTGAGCATCGTCGCCCCCACCCTCTTGGCTCCCCCTACGGAGAGGGGGAGCTGTCACGCGTTGCGTGACTGAGGGGGTGTCTCCTTATTGAAAAGCTCTCTTGTTTCCTTTACTCTTCTTTTTTCACGCTTGAAAAATCGAGGAATCCGCCTATTATCGACCCGTCATTACTTGCAAAACGAGCCTGCTGCGGCGCAAGGAGAACGCCGCAGCCCGTACTTCGCGCTTCGCGCTCGTGCCGCCCAAGGAATCATAACAGTAGAAAGGCGGGGCGCGTATCCAACGCTCCTGTACTCGCCTTCGGCTCGTGCGTCGCGCATGGAATAACAATAGAATGGCGCGTCTTCTACGGCGCAGTTCGCAGCCCACTGGGCTGTCGAACAGAAGCTGCGCCGCTCCACCTGCGATGTGTCCCGAACCCCGCAACGCTTTTTTTGCGTGCTTCTGCGCTTTCACTTCCTGCGCCGCCGCAAAGCGAAGCTCGTCGTAACCAGACGAGGGCGGCGCATCGCTTCCCGAGCCCCACTGCCTTGCTTGGGTGAGCATCGTCACCCCCACCCCCTTGGCGTCTTCAAGGAAAACCGCGTAAAATGCCTTACTTTCCCCTGTCAAGAACAGCAAGGCGGCGTTGTCAACAAATTGCAAAGTAAATGTCAAGCGAAAAAGTTTTGCCGTTTTGGAAAAATGTAGTATAATGATAAAGATAAATCCTTTTCTAAGGGTTCAACCCGAAAGGAGCGTCTATGCCAAATTATTTGTTATCGTTATTATCGGTGGCGTTCATCATCGTCATCTATTGCTTGTTTGTCGGTCTTTATGACAGGCAATATCGCAACATGACAAAAAAACGGGATTGGCTCATCGGCATTATCATCGTTTCATTCGGCATATTTTCGGCGGTGATCACGAGCTCTTATTACCTTGACGGCTGGAATATAAAGTATCTTGCCCCGATTTTACTTTTCGCCGTTTCGACCTTGGCGGTGATCGTGTATACCTGTCTCCTCAAAAAGATCTATGCGGCAAAAAGCAAGAGCGAAAAACATAAGGAGAACGACAATGAAACAAACGACCGATAACAAAAACCTCGAGAAATTTATAAAGTGGTCTAAAATCTGCATCATTACGGCAATAACAGCCTTTTTGGTCTTCGGAGTAGGTGCATTTCTGTTGACGATCCTGAAGGAGTTTACCGCCCTCGAAGAAAAAGTGCCGTTCCTTTACAGTAAGATTTTTGCGGGTATTTTGATTGCTGTTTCCTTGGTGATCGTCGCGCTGGAAATATTCTGTTGCGTTAAAATGCGAAAGTACAAAAAATCGATCGAGCAAAACAGTGAAAACGATGATCAATTATGCGAAGAGAATGAATAAAGAAATTGTAATTGAAAATCCCGACAAAATACTTCCGTGGATCGGCGGACCGTATATGGCGGCAGGAATTTTGATCGGTGTGATCTTGCTGATCGGCTTTACTCCCGATTTACTGTTTGTCAATTATTTCTTCGAAGCACTGTTTTTATTCTTGTTTTTCTTCTCATACAAAAACAGGTATCAAGCGTACAAAGCCGAGCCTAACTTGAAAATCACTGCATACTTTTGGATAGAACTTGCCATTCACGGCTTTTTTATCGCAGCGGCGACGGTGCAATCCACGCTGAACGTTTGGCTCTCGATAAGCGAAGAAGGATTGACTTACCGTCACAAATATTTTGTGATTACCCTTATGATTGTCATTCTGCACCTTGTTTATTTTTGTATTGATTATTATGCGACAGAAAAGGCTGCCATTGTCAAATCTTGCAAACGGATGAAAAAAAGAAAATAACCTTCGCGTGGTTATGAATATTGTATGAATATACTAATTTATTTGGCATTTTATATCGGATATTTGGGTATTTGCGCCGCTGTTGTCTATTCTTTAAGGGCGCATAAAAGAGCGGGCAAGAGATAAGAAAGCCCGAGTTTTCCGAATCGTTCATGCCGATCAAGGGCGCGATATATTTTGTTTTGTATTGGCTCGTGACCGTATTTGCCGCAAGGCTGTTGGCGCTATTGAAAAGCGATTTCGTAATCAATAATGGCGATTTTTTTGCCTATCTTTTTCTTGCGATCGTGGGAGTGGGGCTTTTTTATCGTTTTTTTCTGCAAAGCGTAAAAAACATCGGCAAAAACTTGAAAGAAAATGTGAAAAAGGCATTGCTCATTTGGGCGATCGCGTTTCTTTTGATGGTCGCGGCGGTTATTATCATTGCATTATGTAAGATCGAGAATGAGAATCAAAACGCGATAGACGAGAGTTCCATGAACGCGGTTGCGATCATATATGACAAGACGAAAAATATCCTGTATCCGCTTGCTCTGCATATCATTTACAATTTAATTTTCGGTTTTTTGATTTAGAGATATCGAAAGTCGGCGCACTTCTCTTTCTTGGCTCCCCCTGCGAAGAGGGGCAGCCAAGAAAAGGATAAAATATACAAAAACTACCCAAAGGAAATCCCCTCGGGTAGAATTTTTGGGCAAAGACTTTCGCGCTTGTTGAAAAGAATAAAGAGAGCGGAAAAGTTTTGCCCGACCGCATCCTTACATCCCTGTCGGAATACGGAAATCAGCTAGCGGTCTCTTATCGATACCCCGCGTCGCTTATTAGGAAATGATATATTTGTTATTCAGCCAGATGTAAACCTGTCGTTCCGCTGACATCAATCTGCGTGAGCTTAAAAACCATTTTATATGCTGCATTGCCCGCCTGTGTACCAGCAACCCAATCGTCATATTTTTCTGTTTCTGTATCTCCACTAGCCCATTTGGCGAAGGCTAATGACTTAATATTCCCATCTTTGTCGACCTCTGCGGTAACTTTAACGCCTGCCGTTAAATCGGAAGAAGTAACACTGTTATCACTCATAATTTGAGTAACGGCTGCGGATTTTGCGGCACGCTTATTTGCGAGAAAAACTTTCTCTTCCGCATTCCCAAGTGCTCCAACGAAGAGGGGCACGGCGATTGCGACGAGGACGGCGATGATCGCGACGACGATCAAGAGTTCTGCAAGGGTAAAGCCCTTTTTGTTTTTTCTGTTCAACATACATTTCTCCTTCTAAAATAGATTTTTTATATACCTGCCATCGGGACGAAATGGCATTTATATCGGTGCATAAAAAATGGAAAATGTTCATAGATTAGCTTAATCCATGAACATTTTCCAGCAAAGTCCCGCATAAAATCAGAAGGAGAATGAAATAATTTTATTTTTACCCGATAATTCCTTGACAATCACACAAAAAAGTGTTATCATATTCTTAGATTTGTACATAGATTAAGCTAATCTATGTACATTTTTTTGCCCAGCATCCTCCTCTATACAATGAGTTTCGAAAGATAATAAAAATCCACCCGCATAGCGGGTGGTATTTCATTTTCGGGCATAGCCCTAATCGATACAGGCGGCGCACAAGTG
>CANRLK010000071.1 GCA_947631465.1 uncultured Clostridia bacterium | reverse complement strand
TTTGCCGAGGGGACCCCTTTGGGGTGTCGGCAAAATCCACCTACGCTTTCGAGCGGTTCCCGCGAGAAAGTGTCATGTTGTCCCGCAGTTATCGTTATCGCTTCGCGCGAGCAAACAAAGTTAAATCCCCCTTTTAAATTTTTTCGAAAATCGCTTCTGCATAAAGATGTGATATGATATTTTTATCAGTTCTTCGTGCAGTCGTTATCCCATCAGACCATCTCACAAACCGATAGCCTTCATTGGGTTTTGCTTCAACTGTAAAGTCCGAGCCATACGCTACGTTTATGGAATAGGCACCTCCGGTGCCAATGCAATCGTCATTTGCATCATAAATTTTTCCTATGTCGCGACCATTGTAAACATTTGCAACATACCATACATGAACGTCCAATTTATGTTGCCAAAATTCCTGTGGAATCCCAACAATCTGTCCATTTACTTCAAGTTCATTCAAAAGATAGTGTTTTTCACATTCGATCGAAGTGTATTTCCGATCATTTTTTCCATATGCATCATGAAATTCATGTACGCTTTTCCCTGCTGCGTACGCATATTCCACCGTGTGGACAAATTCATGTAAATAAGTATCAAGACATCCGTCACGTTCGGTTCTATTAAGAATATCCAAATATAAATCCTGCAAAGGATCATGGTTGGGAGAATAGAACATAGCTTCAATCCCGATATATCCATATTTATTGGATGCAGCCCCTCCTGTACTGTATGAACCCAATGCAAAATCATAATCGTTTAAACTATATGTATTCAAAACAGAATGATATTTCCCAATCAATCCCCCAATCTCTACAATGTTCAATGGATGTATACTATAAACTATTTTGTTTCCGTATTCAAGATTGTGTGTGACAGAATCTCTTCCGACACGCTTTTCTTTTGTCCCGATCGGGTCAATCGTAAAGTATGTATCAACTTCAAACTTCACTTTTCCCAAGAACCATTCGTTCAGATATTCGGATACACAACTCGGAACAAGTGAAAGAAACTTTCTTTCAAATCCCGACATGATATAATCGACTGTTTCGTCTTTTTTTGTCTCCGAAGAATAAAGTAAAGCGTGCACTTCACTTGTCATGGAAAGCAAAAGTTTATAAACGGGCAATTCCTCTTCTTCCCCTTCCTTTCGCCATCTTGCATAAAGATCGTTTGTCTCCAAATTAAACGCGGCAAGTCCCAGCATGAGCCGCCCCGTCTCATCGGCAACCTTTTGTTGATAATTCTCGTCCGCATACCAACCGCAAAATACATAGCCTTCTTTTTGGGGAACGATGAACTTTGCATCCTTTAACCTATCACGGTTTATCGTAACAGCGTTTTCAAGCGGCGTCTGAAATACGCTTCCATAATCATATAAAAACTTTTTTTCTATCGGCTCGAAATAGGCAATATACTCCCAGTGACTTTCCGCCGCTTCGACTTCATGGTCGGGCGACAGACTCAAATCCGACCAACCTGAAAATACAAAGCCTGCATCGGCAACAGCCGTCACACTCTCCCCTTCTTGGTTTTTTAATAAGCGTTGAGAAGTGTTTCCAATGATCTTTCCACCCCTTCCCTCATCTACAACAAATTCGATATGATAGCCGAAATACGCTGTAAATTCCATGTCGCAAAATACTTTTTCTTCCTGCCGCGTTGCAGAATTTGAGCCGTCCGACCAATATATAAAATCTTCACTCCAATTATACAGACTCGGATCAATATGAGTTTTCGCAGTCACGGGTTGCGTGCTTTCTCCATAGAATACGGTCTGGCTTGTAAACCCCTCGATGTAGCCTCCAAAAGAAACGTTCGTTTGATATGTAACGGTAAAGCTTTTCCTTCGGAACAATGCTTTAAACACGTGGTTTGCCCGTACGTTCTCTTCTGCCCGTGTAGGAGACATAATGCCGCCCAACCACCTTTCAAATTCATAGCCTTCCTTTGGAATCGCCGTCACGCTCTCCCCGTTTTCGCCATATTGAATCATCTGTGCCGTATTCCCCTCGATGTAACCACCCTCGCCTGCTTCATAGCGCACGAAAAAAGTTTTTTTCGTGAAAAGGGCGGTAATGCTTAAATTGGAACGAATATTTTTTTCCTGCCGCGTTGCTTCCATCACACCGTCCGACCATTTCTCGAATTGATAGCCTTCACTTGGGATCGCCGTCACACTCTCCCCATTTTCGCCATATTGAATCATCTGTGCCGTATTCCCCTCGATGTAACCACCCTCGCCTGCTTCATAGCGCACGAAAAAAGTTTTTTTCGTGAAAAGGGCGGTAATGCTTAAATTGGAGCGAATATTTTTTTCCTGCCGCGTTGCTTTTGTCACACCGTCCGACCATTCTTTGAATTGATAGCCTTCACTTGGGATTGCCGTCACACCTTCCCCATCCTCGCCGTATTGGATATGTTGTTCCGCGTCCCCCTCGATTGTGCCGTTCTCGTCTGTTTCATAGCGCACAGTATAAGAGCGCTTCGTAAACTCTGCTTTGACAGAAATGTCGCTTTGAACGTTTGTATCTCTCCGTTTTGCTTCCGTCACGCCGTCCGACCATTCTTTGAATTGATAGCCTTCACTTTCGATTGCGATGATCTCTTCGCCGTTTTCACCCGCTTGAACGCTTTGCACTGCTGTTCCTTCGATAGACCCACCCTCGCCCGCCTCATATTTGAGCGTGAACATTTTGCCGCAGCCCGAAAGACAGAGCAGCAACATCGTCAATATTCCCAACATGAAAATCAAAGTTTTCTTTTTCATAAAGGTATCCTCGATTCCATTATATCATAAAAAATCAGATTTGCATATATAAGATATAATGTTTTTTATCTATTTTGATTTTTTTATTGAAAAAATTCGCAAATTCAGACTGTCGGAAAAGAAGAAAGGCGCAGCAAAGCGCTGCGCCGAAACTAATTTTTATTTTATAATGCGCGGTCAAGCGTGAGATATAATTCGTCGAAGATCTTTTCCGCGCAGTCCGTCGTCACGCGCATCGCACCCGATTTGAGTACAAGCCGCAGCTGTTCGGCGTTTTGCACGCCCGAAGCCTCCACCGAAAGCCTGCCGTCTGCCTCATTCACCGCCTGCAAGACCATGCCCGACTCCCCTCGCACGCAGACCGCATCCGCCTTGCCCGCGACTGCCGCGCGCACGCCCAAGGCGACTTCCTCTTCCCCGACCGAACGGTCGTCGAGCGAGACGATCAACATCCCCTTCCGTACCACGCGGCGGATGCGTTTGATCTCCCGTTTTAGATAGGAAAATCCCCCGTTCATGAGCTGAGAATAGGTGATGCACAGGCGGATCTCCCTTGCCCCCATGCGGACGGCTTTTTTCGCCTCATTCTTTTTCACGGAAATGAGCGTCTCGCCCGTACCGCCGACGGCGCAGCAAATCGAAGGTCCGTTTTTTCCGAGCTGTTTTTTGGCGGCGGCGACGTTCAAAGGGCTCACGAGCACCGCCGAATAGAAGTTCTTCTGCGCCGATTCACACATCCGCTTCAATGCCGCGCGGTCGGTCTCACGGCGGGATGCGTCTATGATCAATTTTTTAAGCGTAAAGGTGATCTCCGCCTCTCTTCTTGCACGTTTGAACTCGCCGTACTCCGCGGCTTCCGTCGCCGAAAGCACCCTGCTTTTTTGTTCCATAGCCGTTATTTTCTCCCAAAATTGAGAAAATATCCGTTCCTTTTTCATTTTGTGACAGAACCAAACCGCTATGATTGCGGTATGTCACTTTTATCCGTACAATCACAAGGTTTTTTATGGTGTCTGTTCCTCGCGATCATCGTGATCGTCGTCGTCCACGGGATCAAACTTGCCGCGATCGGCTATCGCACGTTCGGCAAGAAATTACCCCCCGAGCCCCCCAAAGAGCCCGAAAAAACGCCCGAGACCGTCTATTTCTTGGTCGAGCGCAAAAAAAAACGCTCCAAGACCGAACTGTCCGAGCCAAAACAAATCAACTTCCAATAGCCGACAACTTCTTTCCTTGAAAAGCAAAAGGGACGCCGAACTCGTTCGGTCGTCCCCTTTGCCGTATAGTTTCAAACTGTTTAAGAATTTACGTTTTTAAGGATTTACGTTCCCGCCTTGCGTCTCGCTCAAAATCGTGAGATCGCCCGTACTCGTCTCGACGTCCGCCTCCGAGAACCCGTCGCCGAAACGGTAAAGATTTTTCCCATTCGGAACGAGCCCGAAATAATCGTGCAAATTGCCCTGCCGCGTCTCGAAGTCGAGCTTAAAGCCGAAATCTTTGAGCGGCGTCCATTCAACGTTTCCCGAATCCGTCTCGACGCTCAGCTCATTGAACGAGACGCCCTCGATCTTGACGCTGCCCGAACGGGTCTCGACGGAGACGTCGTTTGCAATCACGTTGCTCAAAGAGACCGCGTTCGCGTCACAATGGACGGAGACGTCATTCACCGTAGAGTTTTCGACGGAAACAGAACCCGAGGGCACGTCGATTTCAAGATCGCCCGCCGTGAGATTTTTAACCGACACAGAGCCGACCGACACGTCGATCTCAAAATCATTGAAATTCTTCGCCGACGGGACATAGAGAAAGAGGTCCTTTTGAAGATTTTTCTCGCGTTGCGCCCCCGAAGCCGCATATCGGATGATGAGCTTCCTGCCCTGCACAGCATAGTGAAGGCGCAAATCTTCCGTGATCTCCCCTTTGAAGGACGAAGTCGGAGAGATCGCGTCGTAAAAGACGACGCTGTCCGCCGATTCCGAGACCGCGACAACGACGTTCCCGCTGTCCCAATCGACTTCGACCGCGTCCACCTTTTGCACGGCCACGGAATTTCCCGTCCCCGACCCAGGCTGCGCGCCCTGCCCTTGACCGAGCTCGCCCCCCGATTGCTCGCCAAAGCCGTCACCCGCGCCTTGTTGAGAATCCGAACCCTGTTGCGACCCCGCGCCGCCGCTTTGCCCCTGAAACGAGGGGGTTGTCCCCGTGCTGTAACGGTCGGCGTCGTCATACCGCTCATAGTTCGAGCTGCAAGCTGCAAAGACGGCAACGGACAGCGCAACCGCCGCGACCGTCAAGACCCAAAATACACCTTTTTTCATAAATGATCTCCTTCGCCCGTTAAAGTTTACTCGAACCATATCGGGCTTCATTCAATAAATTTTTCTCAAAAATATTGGGGATACCTTTAATCCTCGTAGTGCTCGACGTTCTTGCCCGAATCCCAAAGGCGTTCGAGGTAGTAGAACAGTCTCGACTCCTCGCTGAACACATGGACGACGACGTCGCCGTAGTCGAGCACGCTCCAACTGCCCTCGCGAAGCCCCTCGGTGCGGGTGGGCGATAGGTCGAATTTTTTCTTGACTTCGAGTTCGACGTTCTCTGCAAGCGCACGCACCTGCGTTGCGCTCTTTCCGCTTGCAATGACAAAGTAACTGCAAAGGGTCGTCTGCTCCTTGATATCGAGGATGACGATCTCCTCGCCCTTCTTGTCGGACAATGCCTTACAGCACGCGCGAGCAAGTTCATAGCTTTCCATAAAATTTCCTCCTAAACAATAAAAATATTTATACTTCGATAGTACTATGTCAGACATAGTACTATGCAAAAGTCAATTTTTCGAAGATTGGGTCTTGGAAATTTGGCGATAAGCCTCTTCCGTGAGGGAATAGACGGGCTTTTTCTCCCCTTTGAGGTATTCAATCTGTTCTTTGAGCGCGCGGACAAGGCAAGCGTCCAAGTCGCGCCAAAAGAGCGAGCGAAGCGCGTCCACCCCAGGGTAAGATCGTTCGGGTTCTAAGAGGTCGGCAAGATAGATGAGCTTTTCGAGCGTGCTCATCCCCGCCCGCGCGCTCGTATGGTAGCGGATCGCGTTGAGAACGTCCTCATCCGCAATGCCGAAGAGATGCTCCGCAAGATACGCGCCGACAAATTGGTGCAGCACGGGCTGCGGCACGCCCTCGGGCGGCGTGAAATCTTTCAAGGGCTCGAAAGAGCGCGGCACGTTCTTCCCGCAGTCGTGGAGCGCGCCCGCAAGCAGAGCTTTTTCCTCGGGGATTTTGAGACTTCTCGCCCGCTCACAAGCAAGATGCGCGACGCGGATACTGTGCTCTTTGCGCGATTCTTTTTCGAGCCCAAGCGCGGCGACGATCGTCTTATTCTCATAGAGCCCGTTTCGTTTGATGTAGGAATATACCTTCGGGTCGAGCCCGTTCGGCGCTTGCCCGCAGGCGAGCGAGACGCGGATCGCGCAGGACGAGAGATCGTCCCCGATGAAGTCGAGCTCCTCAAAGTCGGTCAAAAACCTATTTTGAAAGCGGGCATGCTCCCCTTTTTCGATCGCCTCCACCCTGCCGCACGCGACGAGTTTGACGCAAGACAAGATCTCGTCGGGCTCTTTCCAAGAATAGAAGTTGTCGAGCATATCCGCTCCGACGAGGAAGAAGCGCTCGGCATTGGGATATTTTTCGGCGAAAGCGCGGCAAGTGAGGTAGGTATAGCTGACGCCGCCCCGATCGAGTTCATAGGGACTGACTTCGATCGCGTTTCGTCCTTCGAAGGCGATCTTGCAAAGGGCGAGGCGGTCTTTTCCGTCGATCGCCGCACCGCCTGTTTTATGGGGCGCGACATAGGACGGCATGACGATAAGCTTGTCGAGCCCGAGCTTTTTCACGGCAGCCTCGGCAAGCCGAACATGTTCAAGATGCACGGGGTCGAAAGAACCGCCGAAAACAGCAACTTTCATGGCTATATTATACAATACTTTTTCGCGCTTTGCAAGTTTAATTTTTATTTTTACGGCAAAAATTATACCGATGAAAAAAATCAACTTTTCCTTTGTTTCGGATGTCCTGTTTTACGGCGCGTGCGCGTTCGTGCTTGCGCTGTCCGTCCTTCGGTATTTTCGCGTGCCGCTTGTCCTTTCTCTTGGCGCGAGTGTCGCGATCGGGCTGACCGTGAGCATGGCAGCGGGATTTCTGCTCTATCAAAAGAACAAAAAGCGGCTGCTGTCAAGACGGGAACGGGAGGCGCGCGACAAGCTGATGCTGCACTTTGCGCTCGAAAAGCCCGAGCGGGTGCGGGCGCAATTGCTGGAAGCGTTCCTTGCGGATGAAAAAAATGCGCATTGTTTTGAGGATGAATTGTGCATTGAGGATACGCCTTGCGTACCGATCTTCTCGCTTGAACCCGTTTCGGCGGATGAAATCGCGAGGCTGATCCGAAAATTCGGGGATCGAAAGATCATGATCGCCTGCCGTGAGACGACGCAAGAGGCGGAAAAGCTGCTGCAAGCGTTTGGAATCGAAAAGTTAGGGGAAAACGAGATTTACGCGTTGTTTGAGCGCACGAAAAAGACGCCCAAGCCGCTGATCTGTGGGGAAGTTCCGCGAAGGACGGGAAAGAAAAAGTTGCAACGGGCATTTTCGAAGAGCAACGCGCACCCGTTTTTTGTGAGCGGCGCGCTGCTTTTGATCATGAGTTTATTCACTTTTTTCCCAATTTATTATATTATTTCGGGAAGCGTCCTTCTGCTTCTTGCGATCACCACCCGCTTTTTCGGATATGCAGGATAGATATGAAATCATCTTTGCGGAAATGCGCGAAATTTTTACGGGATAGAAGGACGAAAATTCTCACGCTCTCCAGCTTAAGGTGCGCCACCCCCTTTTCTTGCGAAGATACGTCAATCTCTTTGACTCTCCCTCTTTATGTGCTTCAAGCTTGGACGAGCGCCACCCCACTTGTGTCCCCTTGAGGGGGGGGGAGCATTGCACTCCGCCAATGGTTATCAACCATTGACGGAGTGCGACAGGAGTGAGCGCATCAGAGGCGCAAACGGCGACCGAACACGGGGTTCTACCCGTGTGAGAAAATACCCGTGCGAAGCGAGGGGAAAAGGGGTGTAAAATCATTTTTGCTTGATAATATTGATGATAGATATATGAGATGATAGATATACGATGAGAATGCCTCACTCAATTTGCCGCTTGCGGCTTAAAAACGAAATAGTCCCCGTCCCACTGTCCCCTTTTCGAGGGGAAAGTGCCAGAGTGAAACAAGGGGAAAAGGGGTGTAAAAAAATTTTTTGAAAATTATATAAGCTCCCCACTCAATTTCCCGCTTGCGGCTTAAAAAATGATTATCGCCGCCACAGCACCCCCTTCTTACCCCTCATGCTGACTCTGTTGCGAGAAAAGTGACACGTTGTTTGCGCCGAAAGAACTGTAAATTTCGTTCATACCTGATGATATTGTTAATTGATGTGCAATAATTTGCCTCATCCAATTTGCCGCTCTGCGGCTTAATGCAAGAAGGGTTTTGTTCTTCTAAGAGCATGAAAGATTCATGCAAGCTCCCTTGTTTCATTAAGTTCTTCTTTTTTCACGCTTGAAAAAAGAAGCAAAAAAGCTCGGGACACTTGCGATGTGTCCCGAACCCCGCAGCGCATTTTTTCAAGCCCTTACACTTTCAATTCCTGCGCCGCCGCAAAGCGGTGCTTTATCGTAACCTCAACGAGGGCGGCGCATCGAAAATCCCAGCCTCACTGCCTCGCTTGGATGAGTTTCGTCGCCCCACTTACTGTCCTCACAGAGGGTAGAACAGTCCTTTTCCCTTGCTGTCCCCTTGAAGGGGTGGAGCAATGCGACAGGAGTGAGCGCATTACAGGCGCGAACGGTGACCGAACACGGGGTTCTACCCGTGTGAGAACGTACCCGAGCATAGCGAGGGAAAAAAGGGGTGTATATCAGAAGGAGCTTGTAATAAGGCGACACCCCCTCAGGCACTTCGCGCCAGCTCCCCCTATTTCAGAGGGGGAGCCAAGCGGTGGGGTGCATTCGAGCCGCCTTGCGGCGGCCGCCCCCGCCGCAAGGCCGCCTCGCCATCAGCTCGGCTGTCCCTTGCAGCTCACAGCCCACTGATCTGTTGAGCAGAAATTGCAATGCGCCATCCTTGAAGAGAAGCAAGAATTAAAAAATCTCCGCATTGTCCTGCGGGGATTTTTCTAACTTTTTGAAGAATTTCTTATATTATGTCTGACATAGTACTATGCAAACGGTCGAAAAACAAAATTTCGGTTTCAAATTTTGTCCTCTCCCCTGTGCTTTTCCGAAAATCAAGCGGGTTTTTTCCTCTTCGAGAAATAATAGAGGGCAAAAGAAACGGCACAGCCCACAAGGAACAGGACGACGGCGACGACCCAATACCAAGGGTTTTCAAATAGGATCTTGCCCGTCTCGCGGATGACGGAAGCATAGACGGCGGGCACTGAGCCGAGGATGAAGCCGAAAATCGCAAAGTACGTCCCCTTCGGGAATCGGGAAAGCAAAAATTTCATGAGGTGCGAGATCGCAAAGAATCCAATGACGATCCCGACGCAAAGGCACGCAAGCACAAGAATACACGTCCCCACCTGTACTCCTTTCAAGAGCGAGTCGGTCACGAGGCGGACGATCGGGTTATAATAGCCGAAGATGAGAAGGAGCATCGAACCCGAGATCCCCGGGACGACGAGCGCGCACGAGCCGACGATCCCGATCAAGACGAGGAGCAAATATCCCCAAACGTCGAGGGAGAAGAGGTCGGTCTCCTCGGCGTGCGGCAAGAACGAGAGCGCAGCGGCAAAGACGAGCGGCAGTAACAACGCCGCAATGTGTCCCGCTTTTTTCTCTCCCCCTTTCATCTTTTCCAAGACCGACGGCAGTCCCCCGAACGCAAGCCCGACAAACAGCGTGGTCGTCGGAATGGGATAATGCGCAAGCCCCCATTGGATGGGCAGGATGAGCGCGGCGATCCCGAGCAGCATGCCGAGCGCGATCGGAAGCAGGGTCAAAAAGCTCTTCCCGAAGTGTTTGAAAAGGTCGGAGATTGCGCCGACGAGCTTTTCATAGATCCCGAGGATGGCGGCGACCGTCCCGCCCGAGAACCCGGGAATGATAAAGGCGACGCCGATTGCGGCGCCGCGCACCACATCGCACAAAAATGTGAGAAGTTTATTTGTATTTTTTTCTGTTTCGCCCATATTACAGCTCATTTGTTATAGTATATCGTCTTGCAAGCGAAAATAGGACAAGTTCACATATTTTTCATGCCGCGTTTGCCCTTGGAAAGTTTCTTGACGGAAGTCCGATGTTCCTCTCCCGCAAACAGTCGGACGAGGTTTTTGCGGTGCGCGAACCAGGTCAAGAAGTTGATGGCAAGCAGGAGCATGAACAACAGGACACACCAAAGGTTCGCCGTTGCGCCCGCGGTCAAATAGCGTTCAAAGAAGATGAGTCCTTGAAAGACGGAGAGCGAGGTCACGCCGAGGAGCGACCCCATCGAGCCCCATTCGGTATAGGCGATGTAGCCGACGACGCCGAACAGGAGAATGGCGAGAATGATCAAGAAATAATACCATTCTTCGCACGAGAGGGAAAACCACATGAGCCCCAAGGTCGAGGCAATGCCTTTGCCGCCGTGGAAGCGCATCGTGACGGGCCAAATGTGCCCGATGATGACGAACATGCCGCAAAAATAGCGGGTGAAGTCGGAGACGAGCACGTTTGTCCCCTGAAAGACGGTATTTTGAAAGACAAAAAAGCTGACGAGCGCGGGCACGCCGCCCTTGCAAGCGTCGAGCAGGAAGTTGATGAGCCCCACTTTGAGCCCGAACTCGCGCGAGATATTCATCGTGCCCGGGTTGCCGCTGCCGATCTTGCGCACGTCCTTATGCTTGAATTTCGCGATGAGCACGGCAAAGTTGAAACAGCCGATCAGATAGCACGCGGCTGCCATCAACAAAAACCAATACCAGCCCTCGGCAAAAGAAAACTCTATCATTCGTCCTTGTTGCTCCTTGTCTGAATACGGATGGGCGTGCCCGAGAAATCGTACGCGCCGCGGATGACGTTTTCAAGGTATCGCTCATAGGAGAAGTGCATCAGCGTCTCGTCATTGACATTCAAAACGAAGAGCGGCGGTTTGACCGAAACCTGCGAAGCGTAATAGAGCTTCATGCGCCGCCCGTGGAAGCTCGGGGGCTCGGAGATACGCATCGCGTCGAGAAGAAGGTCGTTGAGCGCGCCCGTCGGAATGCGGAACGAGGCATGGGCATAGACCTCTTCGGAGAGCGAAAGCAGCTTTTCGACGCGCTGCCCCGTCTTTGCGGAGATATAGACGGACTTGAAATAGCTCATGAATTTGAGATCTTCTTTGAGCTTGTCCTCGAACGCCTGGATGGTGTAGGCATCCTTTTCGACGAGATCCCACTTGTTCATGACGATGAGCGAAGGTTTGCCCTCTTCATGGACCTGCCCGATGATGCGCACGTCCTGTTCGGTGAGCCCCTCGGTGCAGTCGACGACGAGAAGGACGACGTCGGCGCGGCGGATGGCGTCGAAGGCGCGAAGGACGGAGTAGTATTCGACGTCGTCGAGGACGGAGCGCTTGCGGCGAATGCCCGCCGTGTCGATGATGGTGTATTTTTTGCCCCCGCGCTCGAAGGGAGTGTCGATCGCGTCGCGGGTAGTGCCCGCAACGGGCGTGACGATGGTGCGTTCTTCGCCCAAGATCTTGTTGACGAGGGAGCTCTTGCCCGCGTTTGGCTTGCCGACGACGGCAATTTTGAGGGAATCATCCGTTTCGGACTCCCCTTTTTCAAACCATTCGACGGCTTTGTCGAGCACGTCGCCGATCCCGCGGGAATGTTCCGAAGAGACGGCAAAGGGTTCGCCGAGCCCGAGTTCATAAAATTCGAAGAGCTTTTCGGGGGAGTAGTCGTCGATCTTATTGACGACAAGAAGAACGGGTTTTTTGCTCTTGCGAAGGTAATCTGCAACGTCGAGGTCGGAGGAAGTGACCCCTTCTCTGCCGTCGGTGAAGAAGAGGATGACGTCTGCGGTATCGACGGCGAGCTGCACTTGGAGGGTGATCTCGCGGCGCATCATGTCGTCGCTTTTGAGTTCGATGCCGCCCGTATCGACGAGGAGGAAGGGCTTTCCGCGCCATTCGCAGGAAGCGTAGATCCGATCGCGGGTGACGCCAGGTCGGTCCTCGGTGATGGAGATCTTTTTCCCCACGACTTTATTAAAGAAAGTACTTTTGCCGACATTGGGTCTGCCGACGATCGCGATCAAGGGAGTAAACATATTCTCATTATAAAAAATTTTTCGGGATTTGTAAAGGAAAACGCGGAAAGAAATCGCAATTTTGCAAGCGCAACTTTTTGAGGCGGAAAAAAGGACAAACGCCTCGGGCACTTTGCTGTCAGCCCCCCTCTTTTAGAGGAGACGCCAAGAACAAGCGAAGAATCGCGTCGCCTTGCTTGGGAGAGCATAGTCACCCCATAGTTGTTTTCCATGTAAGCCGCAAGTGCCGTCGAGCGCACTATGATTCATTTATCATCGAAAGCAATTTTATTGATGTGTCGGGCGTTGCAAAAATTATAAATCTCGCTCTTTGATATTCTTCGGAGTAGTCGTAATATAAACGCATTTGATTGATACTGTCCGAAGCGGTAAAATCACACAATTTTTCGTTAATATCATTTGCCTTGTCATGTTCAATGAATAAGTCTACAATGACACAACTCTGTCGCTCACCCGATATTTTTGTATTTACATTGTCGATGAAGTCCAAAACTTCTCGTTTGTACTCGGAAGAGAGCTTATCAATCACCTCGCTGCTGTCAAGAAAATTTTTAATGTCTTGCACACTAAATCTCCATTGTCCTCCTATCTTTCTGCCCTTCAAAAGTCCGTTCCTTAAATAATTTCGGATCGTTCTGTCGGTCAAGGAAGTCATCTTGGCGATGTCTTCGACGGTGTACATTTGTTCCAAAGAATTGCTCATAACTGATACCTCCATCTTTTTGTTGTACATATTATAGCATAAAAGATTTCATATGTCAATATATTTTTTCCTGTTTTTTCATATATTTTCATACTTTTACGAATGAGAAATGTTGCCCCTTCTCGCACTTGCTTTTCCCATGCTTTAATGGTATAAAAACTGCAAATCAACGGAAATCCGAGCCACCGCCTTTGGTGAGTTTCGTCGCCCCTTTTCTTGACTGCCCCCTTTGGATTAAGTTTCACGCGAACCCCACCTCTTGACTCCCCTTTGAGAGCTGGCGCAAAGCACCTCTCTTCTTTTCTTGGCTGTCCCCTCTGAGGGGGGGCGCATTGCAAATTCTGCTCAACAGCCCAGTGGGCTACGAACTGCATGCGAAGACGCGCCATTCTATTGTTTTTCCATGCGCGGCGCACGAGCCGAAGGCGAGTACAGCCGAGCTGGTGGCGAGGCGGACTTGCGGCGGGGGCGACCGCCGCATGTCGGCGCGAAAGCACCCCATCCCTTGGCTCCCCCTTTGAAGGGGAGCTGTCACGCGTTTACGCGTGACAGAGGGGGTGTCAAAAAATCCAACCCGCGACGCTATGATATGATGAGAATATTCCACTCAATTTGCCGCTTGCGGCTTAAAAACGTGAAAAGCCCCACTTACTGCCCCCTTTTCGAGGGAGAAATTATGACATTCTATGATTGGGTTTGTGTTCCCTACTCAATTTGCCGCTTGCGGCTTAATGCAAAATAGATTTTGTTTTTCTAATAGCATGAAAGTTTCATGCGAGCTCTCTTTGTTCTATATAGTTCTTCTTTTTTCACGCTTGAAAAAAGAAGCAAAAAAGGCTCGGGACACTTGCGATGTGTCCCGAACCCCGCAGCACCTTTTTACGAACTCTTACGCTTTCACTTTCTGCGCCGCCGCAAAACGAAGCACATCGCAACCCAACGAGGGCGGCGTATCGGGTATCCCAACCCCACTGTCTTGCTTGGGTGAGCATTGTCACCCCACTCGCTGTCTCCATTGGGCGAAGCGGCGCAAAGTCTGTCCTTTTCCCCGCTGTCCCCTATAAGGTGAAAGTGGCGCGCGAATGCGCGCCGAAAGGGGTGTGCTGCAAAAGAGCCTTGTCCATAAGGAGACACCCCCTCAGTCTCGGCTTCGCCTCGACAGCTCCCCCTATTCCAGAAGGGGAGCCAAGGGGGGCGGGCTCGCGAGATTGGAAAAGATAAAATTTAAGCCGTCCGAAGTTCGGACGGCTTTTTTGGGCAAGGACTTTTGCGCTTGTTGAAAAGAATAAAGAGAGCGCAAAAGCCTCGCCCCCGTTTGAAACCTTACATCCCTGTCGATTTCAAACTTCGCATTCACGGCTTTCGCCATGTTGCTTGCTTCGTTATTATTTTTAAAAATTCACTTTAAAATAAAATTTACTTAGCCTACGTTTACGAGATCTAACGCAGAGATATAAACAGTCACTCTGTACTTGCAGGTACAACCACCGTCACCTTCCTTACCGCAACCTGCGTCTGTGCCGTCTCCACATCCGTCCGCTCCCTCATGAGGCTTGCATGTGTCAACTTTACTCGTCCCACCACTACCTGTCTTAATCGCTAAGTGTTCAACATCACCGTTACTTGTAACACATGCAGTTGCCACCCATCCATTTGTTTTTTCCGTTTCTATATTTTTGTCGTTTAATAAGATGCTGGCAACTGCTGCCCCCTTCACAGAGCGAATATTTGCGGCCTTAACTTGCTCTTCCGCCTCTTTCAAAGCTCCAACGAACAGGGGGACAGCGATCGCTACCAATACGGCGATGATCGCGACGACGATCAAGAGTTCTGCAAGGGTAAAGCCCTTTTTGTTTTTTCTGTTTAACATACATTTCTCCTTCTAAAATAGATTTTTTATATACCTGCCATCGGGACGAAAATGGCATTTATATCGGTGCATAAAAAATGGAAAATGTTCATAGATTAGTCTAATCCATGAACATTTTCCAGCGAAGTTCCGCATAAAATCAGAAGGAGACTGAAATAATTTTATTTTTACCTGAAATTTTCTTGACAAACGCAAGGAAATGTGATAGAATGAATTCAAATCTGTACATGGATTAGACTAATCCATGTACATTTTGAGGTGTTTTCACATAAGATAAAGTGGCGCGCCGAAATTCTTTCGGCGCGCCACTAAATTTATCATGCTATCATTATTATCATTACCTTGCAAGGCGAAGTTTCAACCTATCCTAATCCGCAAGCGGCAAATTGAGTTCCTCCCATCTTTTTCGCCCACGTTCGAGAGCTTTTAATGCAAGAAGGCTTCTTAGGCGGCACGGTCCATAGCGCGTTTTTCGTCGCGCTCCGAGATCGTGCGCTTTTTGTCGTAAGCGTGTTTGCCCTTGCAGAGCGCGACTTCCACCTTCACGAGCGAACCTTGAAAGTATACTTCGCCTCTTTTGAGCCAAAGGATGGGAACGTTTGCGCGGTTTTTGCGGGAGTAGACAGTAAATATCCCCCACTAAAGTGGGGGCTTTAGGAAGCCCTAAAGGGCAGGATACTGGCGCGGCGCTCAAGCGCCGAGGATAAAGGCCCGCCTACCGCACAACAAGCAAGCCGACGATTTCCTTATTTCGTCGGTTTTTTTCTATATGGTTCCAGCCACTCCTTGAATGGGTCGTAATACTCCACCATACTGATTTGGGCTGAAATTATATCTTCTTTCTCTTGGTTCCTTATGTATTCCTGCACGGCTTGCTTGTTCCCGCCTACCATGCTTACATAATATCCCCTGCTCCAAAAATGTCGGTTCCCATACTTGTATTGCAGTTTCGCATACCGCTCGAATATGATCATCGTACTCTTGCCTTTCAGATATCCCATGAACGACGATACCCTCTCATTCGGCGGTATGCTCACAAGCATGTGGATGTGATCCGGCATGGCATGAGCCTCTATGATCTCCACGCTCTTCCGTTTGCACAATTCCCGTAGTATTTTTCCGATTTCCTTTCTTAGCGCACCATAAATAATCTCGGCGTGAATACAAATGTAGTATTGACATTTCCACGTCGTGTGTGCTAAACTGAATGTGTCGTTATCTTGACTCTTCAATATAACGTCCTCCTCTGTGTTCTTACTTTTTGTGCGGTTGCGAGCCCACATTCAGTTTAGCACAGAGGAACTTTTTTGTATAGCCACACATGGCTACTGCTAAAGCCCCTTTCGTTACCCCAGCCACCACCGGCATAGCCGGTGGGTTTCTATTTAGACACAAAATCGCCCAAGGTTACCCTTAAGCGAAGTTCTGTCTTCCGACCAATGGTATTCTTTTTCTGTAATTTTTGCAAGATTTTCGTCGGGCGAAAAGCACCGAACACTTCCTTCGCCTTACTCCCCCATCATCTTTTCGATCCCGATCCCGTCTCCCCGCGTCGGATCTTCGATGAACACATGGGTGAAACTCCACTTATCCATGCTGATTGAGAAAGCTTTCGGAAACAGTCAAACTATGCTTCATCTGGCAAAACAGTGTTGATATAGGACGGGGGCAGGCGTTCCGAGCAATAAAAAGAGCAAAAAAACAGCGCCGATCCGCGTCTCAAAGATCGTTCCCCCGCCTCCCGTGCTGAATGTGTTTGAAATCCCTATGTTCAATTCCGAAATCCGATCTTCTTCCATCCTATGAACTCCCACCATGAATCGTCGTTCGCGGTTGATCAACAATTATGATTATACTCATCTGAATGGATGAAATCAAGTATTTTTTTAAATTCTTGGTATCTTTCATCATAGATTTAGCTCGGCAAAATACTTTTCGGGGAATTTTGCAAGATATTCGCAATGTCCGTATCCCTCATGCACCCAAAAACGCATTTTCGGATAACTTTTTTCGATCCTCTTCCGCTGTTTATAATCGGCGTCTTTGCTGCCGAACGCAAGCAAGACTTTCTCTTGCAACTTCTCGTCATAGGGCGGGAACTCAAAAGAACAGCAGGCGGCAACGACGTTTTTGATGCTCTTTTTGCTCATGCCCGCAAGCGATCTTGCCATACTTTCTCCGAAAATCCCATAAGTTTCTTGCATCTTTCGGACGGCTCGTTCGGGATATTTGCGCACTCTCTTCTGCTTTTTCAAAAATACCGATGCAACAATTTTTTTGAGGATAGGCGCGTTTTTGAAAAACGGCGCACCCTCGAATACGATGTGTTCAATCTCGATTGACTTTTCGGAAAACAGTTCAAGCCCCACGCGCGCACCGAGCGATGCACCAAACAAAAGCTCGATTTGAAAGATATTTTGCTCTTTCAAATACGTAAGAAGCGTCCTTGCCTCCTCTTCCGCCGAAATAAAGTCGCCCTTATCTTCTCCATGCCCCGAAAGATCGGGCGAGATGACGCGGTACTTTTGAAGTGAATTTCCGATTAAAGTTGTCATTGTCTTTCCGTCCGCAAGCATCGGATGCAGGAGCAGAAGAACTTTTCCCTGCGGATTCCCGTATTCTTTTATGACCATTTTTTATATCCTCCTTTAAGTTCTGTCAAAAAAATATGTATGCGCTAAGTTTTTGCCGCCCTCGGCTTTGACAATGCCGTTTTCGATCCAAACCGCTCTGTCGCATAGAGCTTCGGCGCAACGCATATCGTGCGTTACCGTGATCATAACATTATGGGTGTGGTCGTGAAGTTCGTTGAGAATCTCCACAAGCGAGCGTAGTCCCGAATAGTCCTGCCCCACCGTCGGCTCATCCAAAAGAAGCACGTCGGGAATAGCCGCCGCTACCGCTGCGATCGACACTCTCCGCTTTTGTCCCTCGGAAAGCGACTGCGGATGGCGGTTTTTTATTTTTTCAAGCCCGAACAGCTTTATCATTTCCTTTGCGTATTCTTCGCTCTTTGCCCCGAACAGGATCTCCTTTTCCACCGTTGGCATAAACAGCATATAGTTGGGGTTTTGATAGACAACGCCCACCCTTTGAAACCATTTTTTGCTTGCTCGTTTGCCGAGTTTTTTATCGAGAAATTGATTGACAGTTCCGCCCGACGGTTTATTTAAGCGAGCAAGAATGCGGAGAAGCGTCGTCTTGCCGCAACCGTTTTCACCCAAAATAAGAAGCCTCTCGTCCTTATTTACGGAAAAGGAAATATCTTTGAGTATTTCTTTCCCATCTGCAGAATAGGCGATATTTTTCAGTTCGAAAAGCGTTCCATCTTTGTCGTGCTTTTCGGCTTTATCGGCAATCACCACGGTTTGTGAGGTCAAATAAGCCCCCTTATCCTCGACTTTGGTAACGACGCCCGCCCGGATATTCCAAACGGAATCCACATAAGAAAGGACCATATCGAGCCTATGTTCGACGACAAGCACGGCATAGTCCGCCCTTGCAAGTTTTTTAAGCGTGTTCATCAAAAAGTCCGCACCGATAAGATCGAGGTTTGCAAGCGGCTCGTCCAAAATGAGAATTTTTTGTCCCGTCGCAAGCGTGGAAGCGGTAATCAATCTTTGTTTTTGCCCACCCGAAAGCGTTCGGGTTTTCCACTCCCTGTCTATTCCCATCATTCCGCAGACTATCCCGATTTGCCGCTCGATCTTCTCGGGAGCAAAGGCAAAGTTTTCGCAGCCGAAGGCAATCTCGTCCTCAACGATCTTTTGAATGATCTGACTGTCGGCGTTCTGCAAGACCACGCCTACTTTGCGGCAGATCTCGCTCATCTTTTTGCCTTTGATACTTTCGCCGTCAATAAATATTTCGCCCTCGATCTTTCCCGCAATGACATTTGGAATGATTCCTGCAATCAGAGAAAGGAGCGTGCTTTTTCCCTCACCCGAAAGCCCCGAAAGAAGCGCCACTTCCCCATATTCCACGGAAAAGTTGACATTCTTTAATATTTGCGCCGTCCCGTTGTAAGAAAACGAGACATTTTGAAGTTCGATCGCCTTCATAATACCACTGCCCTCATAATACCACCGCCAAGACCACCATAACGGCAACAAGTCCGAAAATATAAATAAGGTCGCTTAAACAAATGACTTCTCTTTTATACACCGTGTACTTCGCCTTCGAGAGCGTAAATCCCCTCGTTTCGACGGATAAAGACAGCGTATCGGAAATATCCACGAGCCGACTGACAAGCGGAATGAGGAACGCCCTGTAAAAGATTTTGGGATCAAATACGCTTCCCGCGCCCCTTGTTTTCATCGCCTCCCGAACGCGCCTGATTTCACCGCTTAATACGGGCGGGAAGGACATTGCAATGAGCATCCCGAGCGTAAGTCCGCGGGGCATTCGGAGCTGAGATAAGTTTCTCGTCATTCTGACAGCTTCCACGCTCATGCCGGGGACGACTGCCACAAACACGCTGTCCATACGGTTTGCCATAGCAAGCGCCGCCGAGCCGTCCCGCCCGTAAGCAAAATACGCAATCAAAGCAAACAGTCCGCCGAAAATGATCATAGGCGGCAAGACGTGAAATACGGCTCTGAAACACCCGAAAAAGCATAGGAAAACGAGGGCAAACAAAAGAAAGACGGAGCAAACATACGACTTTGCCATAATGAGGCCGTACACCAATATCCCCACGCTCGAAAGTAGCGCGATAATCGGATAGAGATTGCGTTTGAAAGCGAAAAACCTCA
>CANRLK010000070.1 GCA_947631465.1 uncultured Clostridia bacterium | reverse complement strand
TGATTGTCTTTTCATAAATGATTCTCCTTTCCTTTATATTTTTTTCGAATCTTAAAGCCCCATAACTGCAAGTTATGCATCAATTTTCCCGAACACCTGTTCGCATTTTCCTCTTTTTATGAAAATATATGCCCGCTTTTTGACGCTTTCGGTAAATAATTCCACCTTACCCATCTCTTTCCATCCGATTTCCGTTCAAATATCCCACTTAAATAAAAAAAGAAAATCATTTTCTTGGCAAAATTTGCCAACTCACCGTTTTTCACTGCCATTTTTTTACTTTGAAATTTTCAGGCAATTTTTACCATGTATAAACTTATATTTTATTTATAATTTCATCCAAAATCGACCCTTGATTTTGATTGTGATTTTTGAAAAAATCTGCTATACTGTTTTTATGGACAACAAACCTTTTACCGATAAAGTGAGAGTCACCGTCAAGGCGGGCAACGGCGGCGACGGAATGAATTCGTTCAAGGCGTACAAGGGCAAACCCGCCTGCGGGCCTGACGGCGGCGACGGCGGCGACGGCGGCAGCGTCTTTATCCTCGCCGATCGCAACATGCACGACCTGCTCGCCTACCGCTTTACCTCGAAATATTTTGCGGAAAACGGCGAGCGCGGCGGAAGCAACCTTTGTTCGGGCAAACGCGGCGGGGACGTCATTCTCAAAGTGCCCTGCGGGACGCTCGTCCGCGACTTTGAAACGGGCAAGATCGTCTGCGACGTGTTTGAGCATGGCGAGAAGATCTGTCTCCTGGAAGGTGGGCGCGGGGGAAAGGGCAATGCGCGGTTCACGACGGCGCGTCGCCATGCGCCCAATTTTGCCCAAAAGGGGACGCTCACCAAGCCGCATATTCTCATCTTGGAGATGAAAGTCATCGCGGACGTGGGGCTGGTCGGCTTTCCCAACGTCGGCAAGAGCACGCTCCTTTCCAAGATCTCCGCGGCAAAGCCCAAGATCGCCGATTATCATTTCACGACCCTTTCGCCCAATCTCGGCGTGGTCCAATACTATGACGATACCTTCGTTGCCGCGGACATCCCGGGGCTCATCGAGGGCGCGGCGCAGGGCGCGGGGCTCGGGCACGATTTCTTGCGCCATATCGAGCGCACGCGGATGCTCGTGCATGTTCTCGACATGTCGGGCATGGAAGGACGCGACCCGCTCGACGACTTCGAAAAGATCAACGCAGAGCTCAGGGCGTATTCCGAAAAGCTCGCGTCTCTTCCGATGCTTGTCGCTGCAAACAAGTGCGATTGTTTCGGCGCAGAGGAGAATTTGAAGCGTTTTCGCAAAAAATACGGCAAAAAATACGATATTTTGCCGCTTGCCGCGCTCAAAGGCGAGGGGACGGACGCGCTCGTCAAAGCCTGTTTTGAACGCCTTAAAACCCTGCCGTCGCAGGAACGTATCCCCGCGGACGAGGACTTCCTGCTCGAAGACGGTTCGGATCTCGATTTCGAGATCTACCGCGACGAAAACGGCGCGTACACGCTCGTCGGGGGGCTCATCGACATGCTTTGCAGAAACGTCGTGATGAACAATCCCGACTCCATGTCCTATTTTCAACGCGTCTTGAAAAAGCGAGGCGTTTTTCGCGCCTTGTCCGAGGCGGGCTGTAAGGACGGCGATACCGTCGTGATCGGCGAGACGGAATTTGAATTTTATCAATAAAAATATATAGAAACTGGGTTTAATTCGAAAATTTTCGAAATAACGACAAAGGATATTTCGATTTTCATCGAAATAATAAGGAGGAGAGATGTTTACATCGAAAGAGCGGGCGAAGTTGCGTTCGCTTGCGAGCACGATAAGACCGATCGGGCAAGTGGGGAAGGAGGGGATCTCCGAGCAGCTGGTCGCGGGTTTTTCGGACGCATTGGAAGCGCGGGAGCTGATCAAGATCACATTGTTGCCTGCGGCGGGCGAGGACGGGGACAATTTGGCGATGAACCTTGCCGATCTTCTCGGCGCTGAATTGGTGGCGGTGATCGGGAGAAAGGCGATTTTTTACCGAAGGTCGTCTCGGAAAGATATAGAACATATTGAGTTTTGAAAAGAGGTCGCCGCGCCGTCCGTTTTACCAAGATTGATTCGACAAAAATCGTAATCAAAAGAAAAACGGCGAAAAAGAAGCCGCCCGCGGCCATTCGGCGCGCGGGCGGCGTTATAAAAATTCAAATCATTTTTTGGGAGATTTCTCAGATTTTTTTAACCGCTTGAATTCCTCTTTTTGCTCCTTTTTTCTTTGTTTTTCATACAGCTTTTTCTCTTTCAATGCTTTGTGCGCGGCTTTCAAATCGTTCGAACGGTCTCCGTTTGCGGCGCATTGTTCTTCCACAACGTCTGCACGAAACTTCATCATGTTCTGTTTGTTGTTCAGCCACGGGTCTTGGTAGACGTTCTTTGACATAGGGTTTCTCTCCTTTATAAATATAAGATTTATAAATATTTTATCATATATTTATTTGATTTGTCAATTCTTTGACGAACGAATTGGTAAAATTGCATGGAATTCCTTGCAAAATCGCGGAAAATAATGCTCCACCCCTCTCAGGGGACAGAAAGTGGGGGCAACGATGCTCACCCAAGCAAGGTTGCGAGTTCGGGTATGCGATGCGCCGTCCTCGTCGGGTTACGACGAGGACGGCGCAGAAAGTGAAGGCGCAAGAGTTCGCAAAAAGGCGCTGCGGGGTTCGGGACACATCGCAAGTGTCCCGAGCCTTTTTTGCTTCTTTTTTCAAGCGTGAAAAAAGAAGAACAAGAAAAAACGAAATTCATGCTTTTGGAAGAACAAAACCTCTCTTGCAATAAGCCGCAAGCGGCAAATTGAGTGGGGGCATATCACATATCTATCATCTATGTCACCAAGGAAAAATGATTTTATACCCCGTTCCCCTCAAGGGGCAACAAGGCGAGGTTGACGATGTTCACCTAAGCAAGGCAGCAAGTTTGGATATCCGATGCGCCGCCCTTGTTGGATTACGACGAGCTTCACTTCGCGGCGGTGCAGAAAGTGAAAGCGTAAGAGCTCGCAAAAAAGCGCTGCGGGGTTCGGGACACATCGCAAGTGTCCCGAGCCTTTTTTGCTTCTTTTTTCAAGCGTGAAAAAAGAAGAACGAAATGAAACAAAAGAGCTTGCATGAATCTTTCATGCCAATAAAAGGACAAGCCTCTCTTGCATTAAGCCACAAGCGGCAAATTGGGTGGGACGCTTTTATAATTGCACAAAAATTTTTACACCCCTTATCCTTTGAAAGGGGAACAGCGGGAGGGTGCTATTCCACGTTTTTAAGCCGCCGAGCGGCAAATTGGGTGAGGCAAATTATTGCACATCAATTATCAATATCATCAGGTATGAACGAAATTTACACTCCTTTCGGCGCAAACAACGTGTCACTTTCTTCGCACAGAGTCAGCAAGAGGGGTAAGAAGGGGGGCGTGGCGGCGATAATCATTTTTTAAGTCGCAAGCGGCAAATTGAGTGGGGATTCTCATCATGTTAGATTTTTTGACACCCCCTCAGTCTCGGCTTCGCCTCGCCAGCTCCCCCTGTCAGGGGGCGCCAAGGTGGGTGGAGCGAGCGTTAGCTCTTGCTCCACCCCTTAGAGGGGAAGCCAAGGGGGGCGACGATGCTCACCCAGGCAAGGCGATGAGTTCGGATAGCGATGCGCCGCCCTCGTTGGGTTACGATAAAACGTCGCTTTGCGGCGGCGCAGAGAGTGAAGGCGCAAAAGTTCGCAAAAAAGCACTGCGAGGTTCGGGACGCATCGCAGGTGGAGCGGCGCAAATCCTGTTCGACAGCGCGGGGCGCTGCGAACTGCGCCGCGACAGGAGCGTTGGATACGCGACGGGCTGCGGCGTCCTCCTTGCGCCGCAGCAGGCTCGTTTGCAATTAACGATGGGTCGATAATAGGCAGGATTCCAATTTTTCAGCATTGAAAAAAGAAGAGTTAAAAAAACGAAATGCTTATATGAAACTTTCATGCTTTTAGAAGAACTTAACCTCTCTTGCAATAAGCCGCAAGCGGCAAATTGGGTAGGACACAGTATAAACCATCAAAGGGAAAGAACATCATAATCCTTACACCCCTTTGCCCCTCGCATTGCTCGGGGACTTTCCCCTCTCAGGGGACAGCAGGGGGAGAGATGCAGAAGTTGCGCAGCTCCACCCCAAGGGACAGCAAGAAAAAAGCGCAAAGGCGGCGCGCCACGGTCTCACACGGGTAGAGCCCCGTGTTCGGTCACCGTTCGCGCCTGTAATGCGCTCACTCCTGTGCGTTGCGCCAACGGTTATCAACCGTTGGCGGGGTGCAACGCTCCACCCCTCCAAGGAGACAGCAAGGGAGAGGTGCAAAAGTTGTGCCGCTTTTCCAAAGGGGACTGCAAGAAATATAGAGCAAACTCCGCCCGCCCCAATCTTGGCTCCCCCTTTGGGTGAAGCGGCGCAATTTCTGTTCGACAGCCCAGTGGGCTGCAAACTGCGCCGTAGAAGACGCGCCATTCTATTGTTTTTCCATGCGCGGCGCACGAGCCAAAGGCGAGTACAGAAGCGCTGGCAAGCGCGCCCCGCCTGTCTACTGTCATGATTTCTTGGGCGGCACGAGCGCGTAGCGCGAAGTACGGGCTTTGGGCGGTCCTGTCGCCCAAAGGGAACTGTCAGGCATTTTGCGTGACTGAGGGGGTGATGTCTTTGTTAGGAAACATCGCAGCGGGCGCAGTGCGCCTCACTCGTCTGTGAAAAACAGTAGCCAACAAAAAGCATGTGATTTTATCACCTTTTTTCACGAATCCTTTGTAGGTTTTTTGCATTTTGACAAAAAAACGCTCTCTTTTCATGCTCTTTGAAAATCTCTTTCGTAATTTCTTGCAAATTCAAGAAAAATGTGGTAAACTAAATCTTGAAATCTTATTTGAAAATCTTGGAGGAAAATCATGCAGTATTCACCCGAAGTAGAGGAAATGGTCTGCGTTGCCAAAGGTCCGAAACACGACCCCGCGCCCATTCCAGAAGAGGGAAAGTGGGTCTGCGCCAAGCAGATCACCGACATCAGCGGTTTCACTCACGGCGTGGGCTGGTGTGCGCCGCAGCAGGGCGCGTGCAAATTGACGCTCAACGTCAAAAACGGGGTCATCGAAGAGGCGCTCATCGAGACGATCGGCTGCTCGGGCATGACCCATTCCGCTGCTATGGCGGCGGAGATCTTGCCTCATAAGACCATTTTGGAAGCGCTCAATACCGACCTCGTGTGCGATGCGATCAACACCGCAATGCGCGAGCTCTTTTTGCAGATCGTCTACGGCAGAACGCAGTCCGCTTTCTCCGACGACGGGCTCACGATCGGCGCGGCGTTGGAAGACCTCGGCAAAGGCAAGCGTTCGCAGGTCGCGACCATGTACGGCACGGCGGCAAAGGGCGTGCGCTATCTCGAAATGGCGGAAGGCTATGTCACCCGTCTTGCGCTCGACAAGGACGATCAAGTCATCGGCTATGAATTTGTCTCGCTCGGCAAGATGACCGACTTCATCAAGAAGGGGATCGAGCCCAACGAGGCTTGGAAGAAAGCAATGGGACACTATGGCAGATTCGAAGAAGAACAGGGTGCGGTGAAGTACATCGACCCCCGCACGGAATAAGGAGGCAGTCATGGCATTGTTTGAAGGTTATGAGAGAAGGATCGAAAAGATCAACGGCGTTTTGAAGGAATACGGCATTTCCTCGGTCGAGGAATGTAAGACGATCTGCCTTGAAAAGGGGGTGGATTGCGAAAAGCTCGTGCGCGGCACGCAGCCGATCTGCTTTGAGAATGCGGTCTGGGCGTACACGGTGGGCGCGGCGATCGCGATCAAGAAGAATTGCAAACGCGCGGCAGACGCGGCGGCTGCGATCGGGATCGGTTTGCAGGCGTTCTGTATCCCAGGTTCTGTGGCGGAGAACCGCAAAGTCGGGCTCGGGCACGGAAATTTGGGCGAAATGCTCCTTTCGGAATCCACCGACTGCTTCTGCTTCCTTGCGGGACATGAATCGTTCGCGGCGGCGGAAGGCGCGATCTCCATTGCGATGAACGCAAACCGCGTGCGCAAAAAGCCGCTTCGCGTCATCTTGAACGGGCTCGGCAAGGACGCGGCGTTCATCATTTCGCGGATCAACGGCTTCACCTATTGCGAGACGACCTTCGACCCCTATACGGAGACGGTCAAAGTCGTCAGCGAGACAGCGTATTCGAGCGGCGAGCGGGCGAAAGTCAAGTGCTACGGCGCGGACAACGTGCCCGAGGGCGTTGCGATCATGAAACTCGAAAAGGTCGGCGTATCCATCACGGGAAATTCGACCAATCCCACCCGCTTCCAACACCCCGTTGCGGGGACATATAAGAAGTGGTGCGTCGAGAACGGCGTGAAGTACTTCTCCGTCGCATCGGGCGGCGGCACGGGCAGAACCCTCCACCCCGACAACATGGCGGCAGGACCTTCTTCCTACGGCATGACCGATACGATGGGCAGAATGCACTCCGACGCGCAGTTTGCGGGCTCTTCATCCGTTCCCGCGCACGTCGATATGATGGGGCTCATCGGCATGGGCAACAACCCGATGGTCGGCGCGACCGTTGCCGTCGCCGTTGCCGTCCAAGAGGGCTTGAACAAGTAAATTTTTTCGAAGATTTGCGGGAGCGGGAAACTGCTCCCGTTTCTTTCTGTAAAGATTGGGTGACGCTCACCTTGCTGTCCCCTCGGGAAGGTGCGAGCTTTTGCGCCCTTTTCTTGCTGTCCCGATGAGGTGGGGCGCGAACCCGCCCCACTTCTTGACTCCCCCTTTGAGGCGGAGCTACCACGCACCCCACCCCTTGGCTCCCCCTACGGAGAGGGGGAGCTGTCACGCATTTTGCGTGACTGAGGGGGTGTGCCTTATTATCAAGCTCGTCTGCAACACACCCCTTTCCCCCTCGCTATGCTCGGGTACGGTCTCACACGGGTAGAACCCCGTGTTCGGTCGCCGTTCGCGCCTCTGATGCGCTCACTCCTGTCGCATTGCGCCAATGATTATCAACCATCGGCGAGTGCAATGCTTCACCCCTCAAAGGGGACAGCAAGAGAAATATAAAATTTAAGCCGTCCGAGGTTCGGACGGCTTTTTTGGGCAAGGACTTTTGCGCTTGTTGAAAAGAATAAAGAGAGCGGAAAAGCCTTGCCCTCGTTTGAAACCTTACATCCCTGTCGATTCCAAACTTCGCATTCACGGCTTTCGCCGTGTCGCTTGCTGTTATGAATAGTGATTAAGCACCAGGAATGGCTGCGGCGGTTACAGTAACTTCGGATTCTTCAATAACAACAGTAAGCTCTGCGGGTGAATCTTTTGTTGCGGGCTTGTAATCTTCATATTCTGTTTGATTGCCAGAATCCTCAAAGCTTGTGATTTCAATATTCCCCTGAATGTCAATCTTGGCTTTTACATACCACGTTTTTGTTCCTTTATCAGTATCTTTTCCTTTTTTCCATGCTGCATCATCGGTCATAATTTGCTTAACCGCCAAAGATCTCACAGAGCGCATATTCGCATTAAAGACATCTTCCTTCGC
>CANRLK010000069.1 GCA_947631465.1 uncultured Clostridia bacterium | reverse complement strand
GACGCGGTGCGTTGGTATTTTTATACGAACAGCGCGCCTTGGCTTCCGTCCCGCTTCGGCAGTGAGGCGGTCTCCGAGGTCCAGCGCAAATTCCAAGGCACTCTTTGGAACACCTACGCCTTCTTCTGCCTGTATGCCGAGATCGACAAGTACGACCCCTCGAAGCACGACGTAAGGAAGTGCAAACTCTCGCTCTTGGACAAGTGGGCGCTTTCGAAGCTCAACTCGCTCGTGAAGTTCGCGGACGAGTCGCTTGAAAAATACAATATTTTGGACGCCGCGCGCGCCATTCAGGACTACTGCGACGAGCTCTCCAATTGGTATGTGCGCCGCGGGCGCGACCGCTATTGGGGCAGCGAGCCGACGGACGACAAGGCGGCGGCATATACGACGCTTTATACGATCCTTGTGACGCTTGCAAAGCTGCTTGCGCCGTTTACGCCGTTCATGGCGGAGATGATGTATCGCAACCTCGTGCCCGCGTTCTATAAAGACGCGCCGATCTCCGTTCACCTTTGCGATTTCCCCAAGGCGGACGAGAATTATATCGACCAAAAGCTCGAAGAGGGGATGGAGGACGTATTGAAGGTCGTCGAACTCGGGCGCGCCGCGAGAAACAGCGGGGGAGTGAAGAACCGCCAGCCGCTTTCCGAAATGCTCATTGCGAGCGAGCGGGACTTGGGGCTCGGACGGGAGCTTGAATCGGTCGTGCTCGACGAGCTCAACGTCAAGGCTCTCCGCTATCTTGCAAGCAGCGACGGGATCGTGAAATATACGTTGAAACCGCAGCTGAGAACGCTCGGACCGAAGTACGGGAAGAAGCTCAAACTCATTTCGGAGTTCCTTGCCAAGTGCAACGGGAACGAAGTGGTGGAGAAGATCAAGCAGGACGGAAAGTATACCGTCGATTTGGAAGGGGAAGTGACGCTCTTGGAAGAGGACCTTCAAATCTTTACAGAATCGGCGGAAGGGTATGTTTCGGCGGCGGACAAGGGGATTGCGGTCGCGCTCAATACGACGATGAGCGAAGAACTGCTCTTGGAAGGCGCGGAGCGCGAACTCGTCTCCCGCATTCAGACCATGCGGAAAGAGGCGGGCTTCGAAGTGACCGACCGCATTGAGGTCTATTATCGGGCGGAAGGCCGCGCCAAGACCGCGCTCGAGAACGGCGGCTTGAAAAAGGACGTGCTTGCGGACGTTTTGAAAGAGGGCAGCGCCGAGGGCTTCACGAAGGAGCTTGACGTCAACGGCGACAAGGTGACGCTCACGCTCGTCAAGCGTTGAAAAAATAAGGAATAGAATAGTATGCGGCGCGCAAAGGAAACCTTTGCGCGCCGCGATTGTTTTTAAGACGACTTCGGTTCGACCTTCGTCCTTAATCTTGATTCAGAACGGGAGGTTCTTCTTCCACAATTTTTTGCAAATAATAGATCTGCAGGATCTTATGAGAGAGTAGGACGCTCGAAAAGAAAAATACGGCTATGGAACAGACGAACCCGATCAGCATCCAGGCGAGCCAGGCTGCAAAGCCTGAATCGATCCCAATGATTTGCAGCGTGCAAGCGTCTACGATCCCCCAGGTAAATGCGAGCAAAAGCATGCAAGCCGCTTGGATTGCGGGCATGATTTTAAGGACCTTAAAGTAAAAAAGTTGCGTTTTGAGTTTCGACGGATTGATTTTCATTGGAGTAAACCCTTCCTTTCGTTTATTTTGCCATCATTATATCATACCTAATTAGGTACTGTCAATACCTTTTGAGGTACTTTGCATATAATAATTCTATGGAATTTTCCGAGTTGTTGCAAAATTTGCTTACGGAGTACGGGGTCACGCAGGCGGCGTTGTCGAAGAAGACGGGGATTCCCAAGACGACGATCAGCGGCTGGCTGCATGCGGGACGGCTTCCCGACTATCATTCGATTCGTATTCTTTGCATATTTTTCAACATCAGTGCAGACGAACTGTTGCAGCTCAACCGAAAAGAATCGTAAATTAAATTTTCCATCCTCCTTCTTGGCTGCCCCTCTGGAAAAGGGGGAGCTGACGCGACGCAACGCGGAGCGGCTGAGGGGGCTTTCCCCCCTTGGCGTCCCTTGGGGTGGAGCGGCGCAAATTCTGTCCCATTCTCTTGCTGTCCCCTTTCGAGGGGAAAGTACCCGAGCAACGCGAGGGGCAAAGGGGTGTAAATTCGTCCTTGCTTGATGATATTGATGATAGATATTTGATGTGTCCCACTCAATTTGCCGCTTGCGGCTTAATGCAAAATAGATTTTCAATGAGCATGAAAATTTCATATATGCTCTTTTGTTTTATTTACTCTTCTTTTTTCACGCTTGAAAAAAGAAGCAAAAAAGGCTCGGGACACTTGCGATGTGTCCCGAACCCCGCAACGCCTTTTTTGCGAACTCTAACGCTTTCACCTTCTGCGCCGCCGCGAAGTGAAGCTCGTCGTAACCCGACGAGGGCGGCGCATCGAAAATCCGAGGCCAACTGCCTTGTTTGGGTGAGCCTCGCTCCCTCTTCTTGGTTGCTCCTGATAGGGGGAGTCGTTGCACACCCCTTTCGGCGCAAAAGATGCGCCACTTTCCCCTCAAGGGGACAGCAGGTGGGGGGGAGTGAAAAGCCACGCGCCACGGTTTCACACGGGTAGAACCCCGTGTTCGGTCATCGTTCGCGCCGCTGATGCGGTCACCTGTCGCATTGCGTCAACGGTTATCAACTGTTGACGAAGTGCAATGCTCCACCCCTTAAGGGGATAGCAAGTGTTTTAAGGTCGCAACATTCTATTCTTGGCGCCCCCTGAGAGGGGTGGAGCGGCGCTATTTCTGTTCGACAGCCCAGTGGGCTGCGAACTGCGCCGCGCCAGCCGAGCTGGTGGCGAGGCGGACTTGCGGCGGGGGCGACCGCCGCAAGGCGGAACGCGTAGCGGCTGAGGGGGTGGTGGTTTTCTTAGTAGACAAAAAAGGACCTGTTCTATGCGAACAGGTCCTTTCTTGTTTTTTCGCCAAAATGACGTTAAATTCTCTTATCCTCTTTGTAGGAGGTGTGGAGCACTTCATGCGCCTTGTGGCTGTTCGGCTTCTCGAAGTATTCGTCATAGAGCTGCTTTATGACGGGCGACTCGTT
>CANRLK010000068.1 GCA_947631465.1 uncultured Clostridia bacterium | reverse complement strand
AGCTTTACGAGGATCTTCCCCGCATAGCAGACAAAGCCCATCACGAGAATGAAATAGAACGCCGTCGAAAGGTTCATCTGCTGCCCGCCCGTTTCGATCACGACGAGGTCGGGATTGAGCCAGCCCGCAAACCATACCGCAACGAACGCTCCGATCACAATGCCGCCCTTGATAAGCCCGTTCAAAAACGTCTTTGTGTTCCATTCCCGCGCCGCCGCCGCTTGGATCGAGCCGATCGCGATGTTCGAGATGATAAGGAGCAGCAAGCCCCCGCCGAGCCGTAAAATACTTCCCATAGCTTCACCTTCTAATATATCGCGTCGATTCCCTGTTGTTCGAGAAACTCTTTCTGTTCGTGTTTGATCTTCGTCGCATAGTCGAGCGCGGCGTGCATGTCGCCGTTGCAGTGGGCGTCGGGGATGCGCTCGACCGCCCGCGCCGTCGCCTCACCGAGTGCAAGCGCCGCTGAAACGCTCTTGATGACGAGATATTCATTCCTTCGCCGTGCCTTATCCATCGTCTCCTGCTTTAACCGCCAACGCTCCGCCTCTTGCTCCGCCGCCTTGTCTTTCTTTTCAAGGCTGCGTTCGATCTTCCAAAATAAGAGACCGACGATCCCCGACGTAATCGCCGTCGGAAGTCCGATGATAAGAATCAATTCCCAAACCGTCATGCGCTCATCCCCTTTTCCCGCTCGTACTCCTCTAACGCCGAGAGGTAATTCTCGGGATAGTGGGACTTGACCATTCCCACTTTCATCTTTTTCCCGATGCGCAGAAATTTCCCGACATGATGAAAGCCGAAGATCCACGGCGGCACATGGGTGACAAGGTCGGTATGATTCCTCACCACGGTGAAGTTCTTGAAGCGGACTTTGAGGCTCTTTTTGAGCAGCCCCCAAACGACGCGCGGACAGCCGAAGCCGTAGCCCTCGATGAACGGCGCGATGTCGGGACGGTGGAACACGCAGTATTCATGGCACAAAAGAGCGATCGCCGCGCCGTGGGAATATCCCGCGACGACGATGTGTCGGATATGCTTGTCCGCGACGAGCGATGCGATATGCGGCTCGATCGTTTTCCATACGCGAAGGAAACCCCGATGAACGAACCAAAGATCTTTCATCTCGCGGTAAGGCTTTGCGGGGAAATCGAAGTTGTTCTTCCAATCGGTCTTGCCGTTCGACGGCTCGAAGAGGAGATACAGCGTGCCCCTGTCGCGCCGCGTAAAGTACGAGGCGGTGTTCTCTTCGAGTTGTATGTAAGGGACAGAGCGCACCAAATTAAAAAGTTCCAATAGCGATTCTTTCATGATTTACCTCATAGATAATACTTGATTCTTTCGGGAATGTTCTCCTCTTTGAAAGCGTTTTCTTTGAGGTCGAGAAGATCGTAATACCACTGCATGACCTTCTCGTCTTCCGACTCTCTCCCTCGAAGAACCGCTTTTTCCCATATGTCAAAAGCAAGAAGCAAGCGTTCCCTTTTTCCCCGCAAATAGTCCTTCTTTTGCTCTTCCGTAAATGGAACATAAACTTGAATTTCTTCGGTTTCGTCCCAAGCCTCTTGTGCTTCTTGGACCTCATCTCGTATCAAGTCCTCATCGTTGCCGTACCGTTTTCCGTCCCGATAGTAAATCTCCGTAACGACGTAATAGTGCTGCTCGTGAGTTTCATCGTTAGTTCGAAGGTTCACTTCCTTTCCTTGCGCCCGCAATTCCTCTGCGATTTGTTCTTCCGTTTTTAAGACTTTTCTTGGGATTGCTTCATGATGAGCTGTCACCAAAATATCGGGTCTTAAATAGCCGTTGTCACGATCGGGGTTCTGAATTTCGTATGTCTTTGTTTCATCAAAAGTTCTCATTCGGATGTTCTCCTCCAAGTATAACAAGTGATATAAGCGGGTCTAATATCGTAAGGCTTTCCGCCACCACAGTACTGCGTTGGGCCTGCGTCAACGTCTCGTTGTGATGTGTTTCTAAATGTCCACACTGAGAACGCCTCTTCCCTATCATGGCCCACTTCCCCGTTAAGAGCACTAATACCATGTGCATGGTTTACCATTTCTTCAATTGTGTTGGTATGGGTATTGCTGCCGCCTTCCGCTGTGCCCGTCCCGCAATAAATAAAGCGTTCACTGATCTTTGTCCAAGAGCCCCCATGAATCGTTGCGGGAGAGGTGCTGTCGCCATAGCGGAAAAAGATCGCTCCCTTCTTTTGATAGTAATCATCTTCTTTTACCATCAAAGTGCCGCCGCTTTTCGGAAAAAGGAGCTGTACAGAATCTCCGCTTTGTCCACCAAGGTCCTCATTGATTGCAATCCCGTCGGTAGTCATATTAAGGTATTTTTTAGGTGAACTGCTTGACGCATTCTTATTCCCGATACCGATAACTAAGCTATCTGTGGTAAGATATGACTGTTGATTCGTCGAAGGATCTTGTGCGATAACTCCCGCACGGTTTGTAAACGGCTTTTTCCCGCTTATGGTCTGATCCGTATCCGTCGTCACAACATTTGACGGAGGTTCGCCTTTGTCACCCTTGTCGCCCTTGATACCCTTGATGCAGCCTTGATATGTCCATTTTGCGCTTGCACCGCTACCCGCCGTTGTACAGCGATAAACGTTGCCGCTGCTCGTATTCAAGTAATAATCCCCGACGCGCGAGGCGGGCGAGCCAGAATAAGAATAGTAGTTTGTCGTGGACGACGTTCCGTCCACGGCCGTACCGCTGTTCCAAACAGAGCCGCGCGCGCCATCCGCACCATTTGAACCGTCCTTGCCGTTCGATCCGTTTGTGCCGTTTGTGCCGTTCGTACCGTTTCTGTCCATGAGATAGACGTACTCCGTCGAACCGTTCGTCATAACGATCGCGAGCTTCGTCCACATGTACTGTCCCGCCGTCGGCGTGGGACGCGTGGGCGAGAA
>CANRLK010000067.1 GCA_947631465.1 uncultured Clostridia bacterium | reverse complement strand
CCATGAAATCTCTTGTCCGAAAATATCGCGCGCTCACGTTCGAGGAAAAGATCGTCATCAAGACGATCATCGGGCTTTGTTTTTCGGCGGCGCTCGCGCTCGGAAAGCTCTTCATCGGACTTTTTACCGATTATAACCTCATCAGCATCGCCGTGTATACCTTTGGAATCTTGCTCGCAAAATTTGAGTGCGTGCTCGGCGTAAAAAAAGAGAACAAGACCTTCCGCCAACGCAACACGTGGACCGCAGCGTTTTTGCTCCTTTCAAGTATCTTTTATATCGGCTTCATGAGCCGCATGTTCTTTTTCGAACGGAAGATCAAAAACAACGGCATGACCTATGTCCTGCTCCTTGCCTTCATCTCCTTTTGCGAACTCGGATTTGCGATCGCAGGGCTCTTCCGCACTAAGAACAAGGGACATTACTACCGCAATATCAAGATCGTCAATTTCTGCGTCGCCTTGATCGCCATTTTGACGACGCAGATGGCGATCCTCGACATGGAATCCAAGACAGGCGTCGTCAGCATTTTCAACGCATATACGGGGATCGGCGTGGGCTGTTTTATCGCTCTTTGCGCCGTGTATATTTTGATCGCGCCCAAGACGAGCTATATCGGGCGCGAACATCATGCCTTTGCGCTCAAAGAAAGGAAGAAAAACGAACTTTTCAAGATGAACGCAGACTCGGCGGAAATTATTTTATGCAAGAGTTTTGTGTACGGCGATTTTGTGTTCCGCGCAAGTATCGAAAATGACAGGGTCGAAGGCGACATCGGGCGCGGGAGATCGCTTTTTTCAAAAATGAACGTCTTTTTCAAGATCCTATGCTGCATTTTGTCGGAGATCTTGATCTTCGTCTGGCTGAGCGGGCGGGGCGTGCTGTTTTTGCGGACGATCGACCTCCCCACCCGTTTGGCGCGCAAGATGCAGCAGAACGGATTTGAAGAAATTTACGCCGCGGACACTTGCATAGACGATTTTTGATTGAAGTTTTCCCGATTTATTCGATTTCGAGATGATCGAAGTCGAAGAGCGGGCTGTCGAAGAATTCTGCGACGGAAACGCCGAGTGCGCGGATAATGAGCGCCATTGTTTTGAAATTGGAAGCCTTGGTTTTGGCGTGCATGATGTAGTTCATCGTGCTTGGATAGAGCCCCGTCCCCTGCGAGATCTTATACTGCGTGATGTGTTTTTCCTTCATGATCTCCTTTGCCCGAGCAGCAAAGGCTTCGTTCAGCGTCATCATGTTTTCTGTCTCCGTAATTTTTGATTGATACTAATTATATTTTCTCAGATTTAATTTTTATACTATTTAGTTTCTTTTGTAATTTTGCTTGTGATTTTAGGTTTTTTCTGATAAAATAGATAGCATAAATCGAATGCAATTGCAACTTTTTTTGGGCATAGAGACAAAAACTACTCTGAGTATCGAGATGAAATACAGGCAATTATGAAGGAACTTATCGAAAAACGAGATGTAAGAGTATTTTTCAACGGATTTCGCGGTAACTTTGACAAGTTATGTGCCGAAATCTTATTTGAATTGAAGGCAATTTATCCTGAAATAAAAAACATTTTGGTTTTATCGTATCATTGTCAAAATATGGTTTTGCCAAAGTATTTCGACGAAAGCATATATTTACTTGAAAAGCGTATCCCGCCACGAAATGCAATTTTATATACGAACCGAGAGATGATATTAAGGGCAGATTATATTATATCTGGCGTATGCCGCCATTACGGCGGAGCGTTGCAGCATGTGAATTTGCAAGAAGAAAAGAAAAAATTATCTTCGATATTTTTCAAGATGTAAATGCTTAAAAGCAGGCTTCTAAGGTATTTGGCGAACAATGTCTATAAAAAAGGATTGTGCCCGCCGAATGGCGGGCACATCAAAACGCCGCTTTGACATCTCAAAAGACTTCCGAAAAAAGACGAAGTATTTTTTCGGGAAAAGGTAGAGCATTGCAATTTCTGCTCAACAGCCCAGTGGGCTGTGAGCTGCAATGCGATAGCCGAGCTGGTAGCGAGGCGGGTGAGGCGGGCGCTACCGCCGAACCAAGAGCGACAAAAGGATTGTGCCCGCCGAATGGCGAGCACAGCAAAACGCCGCTTTGACGCGACATGGTGGAGATAGCGTGACTCGAACACGTGACCTCTGCGTTGCGAACGCAGCGCTCTACCAACTGAGCTATATCCCCATCGGCATTGACTCTTAAAGTATAATCTATTTTCTAAAAAATTGCAAGCGATTTCGATCGCTTTTCCCCGAGATTTCCCTTCCGCCGCAAAAAATTCTTTTCGATCGTCATTCGTATGAAAAATCAGTTGACATATCCGTCAAAACCGTGTAAAATATACTTGTTTTGGGGGCATAGCTCAGTTGGTTAGAGCGCACGCTTCACATGCGTGAGGTCACAGGTTCGAGCCCTGTTGTCCCCACCAAAAAATCCGAACTTGTCAAGGGTATCCTGCGGGTTCGGATTTTTTATATCGGGCAAGAAAATTTATCAACCAGCCGCCACCCCCACTTGACCGTTCGTTTTATGAATGCCTTCCCCCGCTTGATTTTCCCGCCGTTTTATGGTATAATGACAGAGATAAACAAGAATTTAGCGGAGAAAAATATGAGTTTTTCGATTGACGCCACGGATTTTCATTGGTTGGAAGGCATTGATGAACGAG
>CANRLK010000066.1 GCA_947631465.1 uncultured Clostridia bacterium | reverse complement strand
TCCGTCCCGTCCGCAAGCAACTTCCAAAGATCGCTTGCAAGCCCTTCCAAAAGAATATATGTATGCCTCTTTTCATTGGAAAGATAGCTGCGGCTTTCAGGTTGCCCGAAAAAATAAGTGCGGCAGGAGACCCATGCGGGGACTGTGATGTTTTGCGGCAATTCTCTCATAGGACAAATTCCTCTCTTTTCAAAATTTTTCTCACCCGTTCGCTCGTTTCTACAAATTGCGGGTTGACTTCCGCATAGGCATGAACAAATTGGGCGTAGATATCGAACAAATTATATTCTTCATGCAAAAGCGCTTTCAGTTGCAAACAGACCTCCGCTCCGTACAGGATCTCCTTCTCCCGCCGCTCTTCGGAAAGCTCCAATCCAAACGACCCGTCAAGATGCTTGATCCCGGGCACGGTCACCCATTCGTAATCGACGATCTCAGAAAGCAGCGTCACGTTTCCGTAGTCGAGCGTATCGTTGATGAACCCATGTCTGTGGAGAACGGCGACATGTTTTGCAAGCTCCTGCGTAAATTTGCGAGTGAAGTCCGTTCGCGAAATTTGCCAATAGCGGCAGCTTTCAAGAATCACATGCTCGCGTTCTTTTTCGGTCAGATACATGAGATCGGCAATGCGGAACGGGCTCTTTAATTGCGTGTAAATGAGGCACGGATCGACGAGCGAGCCGTTTTTGAATGTCACATCCGAGAGAAATGCGTATTTTTCGGGGATCGCGTTGTCACAAATTCTTTTATAATATAAAACATGCGGGAACTCATCCGAAAACTTCTCGATCTCACGGCTCACCGCACTTTCCCGTTCGGCAGAACAGCGCGGATATAAGCCGAAGATAAGCTCTTCGTCCTTCTTGGAATGGTAAACTTGCGGACCGCCATAGGTCCAGCCGCCGCCCTTCACGGAGAGCCAATCATACTCGCCGCGCCGTATGGCGACCGCCCGCCCGTGGACGGGCGAAACGAGCAACGCTTTTGTTTTCTCATACGAAAACCCATCGGGCAAAAACATTCGCCCTAAAATTTCACTTCCGAATACCTTAAATGTTTCTTCTTTCATAATTTTTCCTCTTGCCGGGGAGAAATCCGTCGGGCAATATGCCCGACGGACTCCGTTTGGCTTAGCCGGCTTTTGCTCTGATGCCGCACTGCAAGTCAGTCGGTTTTCCGCAGCCAACCATGTTGGCAACGCTCTGGCTGACGACCTTCGTGATCTTCAACATCTCACCTTCCTCCTTTTTTGTATTTATCAACAAGCGTTTCGCTTCTTGACTTCAACACTCCTCGATTTTATTGATCGTGTAAAACTGCCCGTTGTACTGTAATTGGAATTTATGACTCGCCTCTGCCCTGTTAGAGGCTGAAATCAGCGCAACGCGCGTACCTGTTTCTCCCGGCTTGGGATCTCTCGGCCAATAAAATACCTTAAATGTTTTTTCGTTCCAACCCATAACATATCTCCTTTTTTGCCTCTTTCGGGCTTATTTCCTTATCGTATATCCCAAATCGGGATATTAAGATTATACCACTACGGTATAATGTTGTCAAGAGGTTTTTTGAATTTATGAGACGTCTGCGGGAATTGAGAGAGCAGAGGGGAATCTCGCAACTTCGGCTTGCGATGGACCTTTCTCTCAATCAAAACAGCATATCACGGTACGAGACGGGAGAGCGCGAAGCGGATTATAAAACGCTCATCGCGCTCGCCGATTATTTCCATGTGTCCGTCGATTACCTTTTGGAGCGAACCGACGAACCGCGCCGTCTCGAATAATACCCCCTTTCCGCTGCCCCCCTTTACGCCGCCTGCTTGGCGGCGGCTTTTATTTTACGGATCTCGCTCCCAAGAAGCGTTTTCTTTTCGAAGAGCGCTTCCGCAAGCGCATCCAAAAACGCCCGATTCTCGGCAAGAATTTTCTTCGCGCGAAGATCATAGCGTTCCATTTCGAGCATGACCGCACTATCCTTTGAATCCATGACGCGATTCCCGCTGTCGCCCGTCGTATGCTGCGCAAATCCCCGTCCTGCATAATCGTCTATGAGGCGTCCCACAATCTCGAATGCGCGGTGCAGATCGCTGCTTGCCCCCGTATCGATCTCGCCGAATACGAGTTCCGTCGCCGCCCTGCCGCCAAGCAGAGAGATCACGCGGTTTTCCATATAGGTCACGGACGTAAAATAGTCGGGCGACTGCGACAAAGAGGCGATCCCGCCCGTCCTGCTATCGTGCATGCAGACGGATACGAGGTTGACGCTCCCCTCTTCCAAAACCTCGGCAATGACCGCGTGCCCCGCTTCATGGTAGGCAATGCGCTTTTGCGCGGAAAGAGAATACCGCTCCTCGCCTTCGGGCGCATTGAAGATCACGCGCATGCAGGCGCGGACAATGGCATCCATATCGATTTTCTCTTTTCCCGCAAATCCCGCATAGATCCCCGCCTCGTTGACGACCCTTTCGAGGTCGGCGCAGGATTTTCCTTCGAGAATGCGCGCGATCGTCTGCGTATCGACGTCGGCAACAAACTTCTTTTTGGAAAGATAATGCGCGATGATCTCTTCCGCATCCTTCCCATCGGGTGTCTCGATTTTAATGACATTATCGAATCTGCCCGAACGGAGGAGCGAGCGCGGGAAATTGCGCGT
>CANRLK010000065.1 GCA_947631465.1 uncultured Clostridia bacterium | reverse complement strand
TTGGAGGGGGAGATCGAGCTCTTCGGCGTGCGGTTTTGCCTGTTCGACACGGCGGGCTTGCGCAAAAAGGGGAGCAAGATCGAGCAGGAGGGCATACGTCGCGCGGAGAATTTGATGAGGGAAGCCGATCTTCTACTGTACCTCAAAGAGGACGGCGACAAGGTGGAGCTTCCGAGCGGCGTGCCCGTGATCGAAGTGGGCGCGAAGTGCGATCTCAAACGTCAAAAGGGGTGCGAGCTGTACGTCTCGTCCAAGACGGGCGAGGGGCTCGAAGAGCTCAAACGGCGGCTCTACGAAAAGGGCTTCGGCGGGGAGAACGACGGGGCGTTTTTGATGGAAGAGCGGCACTATGAGGCGTTGAAGGACGCGCGGGATGCGCTCCAACGGGCGCTTGACGGCGCAAATGCGGGAAAAAATGCGGAACTTCTCTGTGAAGATCTCAAAGCCGCGTATACGGCGCTCGGGACGATCAGCGGCGAGACCGCGTCCGAAAAGATCGTCGAGGAGATCTTCTCAAAATTTTGCGTCGGAAAATAAAGTTACGAGGGAGAAATGGTCAATTTAGAACTTTACAAGGTATTCTATACCGTGGCAAAATGCAAGAGCCTGACAAAGGCGGCGGAGGAGCTGTATATCACCCAGCCCGCCGTGTCGCAGGCGATCAAACAGCTCGAAAGCCAGCTCGGCATGTCGCTGTTCAACCGCATGCACAAGGGCGTGGAGCTCAGCGTGCAGGGGGGCGAGCTCGTCTATCCCGACGTGGAGCGCGCTTTGCAGCTCTTGATCGGCGTCGAAAATCGGCTCTCGGAGATCAAGGACAGCGCGACGGGCACATTGCGCATCGGCGCGTCCGAGACGATGTTCGAGTACTGCCTTGCGGACTGCATCATGAAATACCATGAGGCGTATCCCAAGGTCAAGCTCGAACTTTTGACCGACTTTACCGCAAAGACCATCAATAATTTGAAGATCGACCGCTGCGACGTGGGCTTTTTGAATTTGCCCATCGAAGAAGATAAGAGCATTTCGCTCATCGACAGCATCATGCTGCTCTCCGACGTGTTTGTCGCGGGCAACGCCTTTTCTCATCTCAAAGACAAGGAGATCTCGTTCTGGGAGCTTCAAAAGCTGCCGTTGATTCTCATGCAGGAGCATACGGTGTCGCGCAAGCTGTTCGAGCGGTTTTGCCTAAGTTTAGGGTTGAAGATCCTGCCCGCGATCGAGGTGGACAATTGGGGGTTCATGCGGCGGCTTGTCGAGGACGGGCAGGGGGTCGGGTGTATTCCGCGCGAATATGCGAAAAAGGCGATCGAAGAGGGCACGATGTTCGAGCTCGGCGTGACCCCCGCCCTTCCGTCCCGCTCGGTCGGCATGGCGGTGTCCAAAAACTCGGGCATGTCCTTTGCCCTGCGTTCGTTCATAGATATGGTCAGAAGGAGCAAAAAATGAAGAAGATCTTCTTGATCGGCAGCATCAATACCGACATCACCATCCGCGCGCCCTATCTTCCCAAGCGCGGGGAGACGCTCACGGGGGAGGGCTTTCTCGTCGCCCGCGGCGGAAAGGGGGCAAACCAAGCGGTCGCGGCGGCAAGGCTCGGCGGACAGGTCGTCATGTGCGGCTGCGTCGGAGACGATTCCTTCGGGAAGGAGGCGGTCGAAAGCCTCAAAGCCGAGGGCGTGGACGTTGAAAACATCCGAACGGTCGAGGGCGTGCCGACGGGCTCGGCGGTCATTCTTGTCATCGACGGGGACAACCGCATCGTCTTGGACAAGGGCGCGAACGCCTGCCTTTCGAAGGCGGACGTCGACCGCGCGCTTGAAAGTGCGAAGGCGGGGGACGTGCTGCTCGCGCAGCTTGAAAATCCCGTCGAGACGGTGGGCTACGCCTTGCAACGCGGCAGGGAGAAGGGAATGTATGTCGTCTTAAACCCCGCGCCCGCGAACAAGGAGATCCTGCCTTACTTAAAATACTGCGATCTTTTGACGCCGAACGAGACCGAACGGGACATTCTCGGCGGCGAAGAATTTCTGCGCGGGCAGGGGAAACGGCTCATCGTGACGCTCGGCTCGGACGGCTTCGATTATTTCGACGAGACGGGTGCAACGCGCGTGCCCTGTCTTCCCGTCAAGGCGGTGGATACGACGGGCGCGGGAGATACGCTCTGCGGCGGGCTCTCGGCGAGGCTTTCGATGGGGGACGGGCTGTTGGAAGCTGCCAAATACGGTTCTGCCGCGGCGTCCCTCGCCTGCACGAGACGGGGCGCGCAGCCCGCGATCCCGAACGCGGGGGAAGTGGACGAGTTTTTGAAGGGGTTTTCGGACAAAGAGCGTCCTTGACCGTGTAAAAATGGGCGTGTCGGCGCATACTTCTTGTCGGGAGGTGCGCATGATCGAACACGATACGATCGAACTTTTACGCGAGAGCGACGCGGGCATCCAGATGGGGATCTCCGCGATCGACGAAGTCAAGGACCATGTGAAGAACGCGGAATTTGGGAAGATGCTCGACGATTTCCAGCGCGAATATGCCGAGCTTCAAAATGAGATGCAGGGGGTCTTGCACGAATACCACGACGAGGGGAAAGACCCAAGCCCGATTGCAAAGGGCATGGTATGGCTCAAAACCAACGTCATGATGGCGGTCAAGGAGACGGACGAGGAGATCGCCGACCTATTGACGGACGGCTGCAATATGGGCATCAAGTCGCTGAACAAGTATCTCAACGAGTACGGCGGCGCGGACGGCAG
>CANRLK010000064.1 GCA_947631465.1 uncultured Clostridia bacterium | reverse complement strand
AGGGCATGGCGCGCGTCGGACATTTCGTTGTCGCGCTCCCGTGCATGCGGCACTCCCTTTGCAATGTCGGCGGCATGCGCCGCGATCCTGCTCGCGATAATCCCCTCTTTCACGTCGTCGAGATCGGGCAGCCGCAAATGCTCCGCGGGCGTAACATAGCACAAGAAGTCCGCCCCGTTCATCGCCGCAATCGCCCCGCCGATCGCCGATGTGATATGATCGTACCCTGGCGCAATGTCGGTCACGAGCGGTCCTAACACATAGAACGGCGCGTTGTGGCAGAGCCGCTTTTGCAGCTTCATGTTCGCCTCGATCTCGTTCATCGCCATGTGCCCAGGCCCTTCGACAAGCACCTGCACGTTCTTCTCCCAAGCCCGCTCGGTGAGCGCGCCAAGCTCGATAAGCTCGGAAATTTGCCCCGCGTCCGTGCTGTCGTCGATACACCCGGGACGAAGCGCATCCCCCAAGCTGATGGTCACATCATATTCATTCAAAATATCGAGAACTTCGTCATAGTGTTCATAGAAGGGGTTCTCATTGCCCGTCATCATCATCCAGGCGAAGAGAAGCGACCCGCCGCGGGAGACGATGTTCATCCTGCGCTTGTCGCGGCGGAAGGCTTCGACGGCGCGGCGGTTGATCCCCGCATGGATGGTCATGAAGTCCACCCCCTCTTCCGCATGGGCGCGGACGACCCGCAAGAAATCCTCCGCCTTGATGTCGAGAAGATCCTTTTCAAGATATCCGATCGCATCGTACATCGGGACTGTCCCGATCATCGCAGTCGATTTTTTGACGAGCTCGCGGCGGAAGGTATTGGTCTTGCCGTAGTTACTCAGGTCCATGATCGCCTCCGCGCCGAGCGAAAGCGCCAAATCCACCTTCTTCATCTCGACGTCGTAGTCCTTGCAGTCCCCCGAAATGCCGAGATTGACGTTGATCTTGGTTTTGAGCCCCATGCCGATGCCCTCGGGCGAGATCGACGTATGCCGCACATTGCAGGGAATGGCGACGACCCCGCGCGCGACCCGTTCGCAAAGCTCCTTGGGATCGAGCTCCTCTTTCTTTGCGACGATCTCCATCTCGGGCGTCACAATCCCCTTTTTCGCCGCCTCCATTTGCGTCTTGTAATTTCTCATCTTGCCACCTCAAATATAATATTTAGTATAGTATGTCTGACATAGTACACAATATCTGCCATTTTTAATTACTCTCGGAACTCCCCGAAAGACTCGAACATGTGATCGAGAAGCCCCGCACCTTTTCCAAGGAGAGTCCCCTCTTTCAGCGCAAGGGACAAATATACCTTGGCGCGCTTCACCGCTTTGGTGAGCGGATAGCCCTTTGCAAGATTGGACGCGATCGCGCTTGAAAGCGTACAGCCCGTGCCGTGGACGTTCACGCCTTGAACGCGCTCCCCGCAAAGCCATTCCCCGACCCCGCGGAAAAACAGGTAGTCGTTCGCGTCGTTTTCGCGGTGTCCCCCCTTCAAAAGCACGCCGCAGCCGAATTTTTGCGAAAGTTCGCGCGCCGCACGCTCGGTATCCTCAATCGATTGGATTTTTTGCCCGCATAAGACCTCTGCCTCGGGGAGATTGGGCGTTATGAGGGTCGCAGGCGGGAAAAGTTCTTCCGAAAGCGCGCCGAGAGCGTCCTCTTTCAAGAGCCGAACTCCGCTCGACGAGACCATGACGGGGTCGATGACGATGTTTTTCGCCCGATAGAATTTGAGCCGTTCCGCGATCGTGCAAATAAGCGGCTTCGAGCCGACCATGCCGATCTTGACGGCACACGGCGGCAAATCGCAAAATACAGCATCGAGCTGCGAACGCAAAAAGCTCGGCGAGACCTCAAACGTATCCAAGACCCCTGCCGTGTTCTGCGCGGTGAGCACGGTGATCACGCACGTCCCATATACCCCGTTCGCCGCCATCGTCTTTAAGTCCGCCTGCACACCCGCGCCCGCAATGCTGTCGCTCCCCGCGATCGTCAATGCCGTTTTTGCTTGGATCTCCATCTTTCACTCTCATCATGTTGTGTATTATGTCTGACATAGTACACAACACATAGTATTTCTCCCCTATTTTACGATGGCTTTGGCTCGTTGAAGAAGCCGTCTTGCCGAAGCCGCGATGTCGCTCTGTGCAAAGATCTCGGAGACAAACGCAAAGCCGCAGACTCCGCTCCCTTGAAGTTCTTCCATATTGGCATAGGTGATGCCGCCAATGGCAACGGTCGGGATATGAACGGAAGAGGCGACCATGCGAAGCTCCTCTTTCGTGACGGGTACGGCGTTGGGCTTTGTCGGCGAGGGAAAGACCGCCCCGACGCCGAGATAATCCGCTCCCTCTTGTTCGGCGGCTTTTGCCTCTTCCACCGTCTTTGCGGTCGCGCCGACGATAAAGTTTTCGGGCGCAATCTTTCTTATCTGCCAAACGGGGGTATCCCCTCTTCCGACATGCACGCCGTCCGCGCCGCATTTAAGCGCGAGTTCGACGTCGTCGTCGATCAACATCGGTACGCCGAAATCCGCACAGACTTTCTTGATCTCGATCGCTTCCGCCAAAAATTCCGCCTTCGGAAGGCTCTTTTCGCGCAGCTGCACAATGGTCGCGCCCCCAGAAAGCGCCGCCCGAACCTGCTCCGCAAGCGGCAACGGGCTGTATTTTCGGTCCGTGATCGCATAGACGAGCAGTTGTTCTTTCGAAAACTTCATATATTTCTCAATTCATGAAAGTATTTATTTACATCCTCGCAGGCGAACGCGCCGCTCATGACGCACGCGCCCCGCGCGCCCGCCCGCTTGACAAGGGCGATGTTCTCCGCACGAATGCCGCCGATCGCAAGCACGGGCAGGTTGACGGACGAAGTAATTTCGCTCAAAAACGCAATCCCCCTGCCGTTCAAGCCCTTTTTGCAGTCGGTCTCGAAGATATGCCCCGCAGTCACATAGCTTGCGCCCGCGCTCTC
>CANRLK010000063.1 GCA_947631465.1 uncultured Clostridia bacterium | reverse complement strand
GGAAGAGCGTTCAGCAAAGCATATGTCGGGTATGTTCACGCGCTTGCGCACCCGCTCGGCGGGAAATACAATATCGCGCACGGGCTTGCAAACGCAGTCATTCTGCCCGTCGTTTTGCGGGAATACGGCAAAGCCGTTCATAAAAAGCTATGGAAAATCGCCCTTTTCTGCGGGCTTGCCGATGACAATGCGTCCTATGAGCAGGGAGCGGCGGCTGTGATCGGAAAAATTGAGGCAATGAACGACGCATTCGGCATCGGCAGTACCTTCCATGAAATTCGCGGCGGCGATATCGAAGAACTTGCGTCTTACGCCGAAAAAGAGGCAAATCCTCTCTATCCCGTCCCCGTCTTATGGGGGAAAGAAAAACTCAAAGCGATGTATATGAAACTGCGCGGCGAGAACAACGACGAAACAAAATGATACTTAAAAACGGCGAGGGAAATTTCCCTCGCCGCCGTCTATTTTATTGTTCGCATCACGCGCTTATAGTCGAGCTTCGCGTTGAAAGCAGCTTTGACGTAAACGGTATCATCGCCGGCATTATAGGTGTAAAAAATGAGATAATCTTTGTGTACGAGAAAGCGGTATCCTTGGCAAACAAGATTTCTGTCGTTCGGGAGCGCCCCGGATTGCGGAAAATCGGCAAGACGGTTACATGCCGCTTTCATTTCCGTGACAAATTTCACGGCGGTATCGGCATCCTTTGAGATGTCGAGAATATCCCGCGCGATCTTCTTAAAGTCGCTGATCGCGGTTTCGGTCATCACTACGTTACAGCGCATGGCTCACTCCGATATAGACTTTACGATCTCGTCGAACGCCGTATCGAGGAGTTTTACTCTTCCGAGCCGAACATCGTCCTCCGATTGCGCCAAATGCGCATACAGTTCAAGCCGCTCTTTCATTTCTTCCAAAGCCGCCTGTTGCGCAAGATAATCTTCATGGCTCATGAGGACAGTATCCTCCCTCCCGTTGACAGTGATCGCAACGGGGTTCTGCCGCGTCAGCGCGGAAAGTTGCCCGTAATTGGTACGGAGATCCTTCGAGGGTCTGATGGATATTCCGATAGACATGGTGTTTCCTCCTTTTGGTAGTCATATTGTAGCACAGTTTGTCTACTATGTCAAGAGTATTTTATGCAAAAACCGAGTAAATTATTAAAAAAGGCGGGCCAATGCAACCCGCCTTTTGCGCTTTCATCTTATTACATTATTCCCCTATCATCTTTTCAATGCCAATGCCATATCCCCGCGTCGGGTCGTTGATGAAGACGTGGGAGAATGTCAATAAGTTATGACCCTTTTTCGAGGAAAATTTCCTCTTGTTTCCATAAATTTTGATTTAGCTCGACGGAATCCTCTTCGCATTCTCCACTCTTCGCGTTTTGCATAAAAGTGGCTTTGATATATCGTGACAGTCTCATAGGTGTAGAAAAGCGGTCCATACCGCTAACGGCATTTTCCGATCATGACTTAGCGATTTCTACCAGGAGGAAGCGGCGGTCGGGTGAGATCTCGCCGTAGCCATCGTATGCCGCTTCCGTGCCCTCGGGAGCCGTCACCGTCAAATGGAACCGTCCTGTGTTGGCCGTCTCCGAAAACAGCCCGTTCGCGTCGGTGACCTCGGGCGTAAGACAGTATCCGCCTTCGCCGCTCTCTGGTTCGTAACACAAAAAGACTCGGTATCCGCTCAAAGGCAGTCCTTCCCGAACTACGGCGACCGCGACATGAAGAAGAGGCATGAGGTCACCCTGCTGGGCGTCGGTAAGCTCGACCGTGTCCCGCTTTTTTGCGGCGGTGAGAAGTACGATGCCGTAATCGACCGTCTCGGGCGCTTCGGCAATCTGCACGAGGTAGGAGCCTTCCTCCAATTCGGCGGTCGCTTTTCCCGATTCGATCGGGACCTCCGCCGCTTTCTTCCCCGTAAGATCGTAAAATACGGCGTTTCCCTTCGTCTCCCATGCGGAGTGGTTAAGAATGGTGACGGTGTAGTTCTCCGTTTCGGGGAGCTGTTGTGCGCTTTGGCAGGCGGAGAGAACGCCTCCCGCAAAAGCGATGGTTAAGAGCAAACTCACGGTCTTGATTTTTTTCATTTGGTCCTCCTTGCGGCCTCGCGGAGAGATTTGCGCTTTGCGGGATCGAGAGTGCGGGCAGAGCTTCCGTCCGCTCTCCGAAAGAAACCGCGGCGGAAGTTTTTTGCGCGTTCGCGGGGTCGCGGTAATTGTTGAAATAATCGAGGATAAATTCTTCGAACTGGCTGCTGTTTCCGATCCCGTTTATCTTGATCACGACGCCCTCGCTGTCTACAAATACGATATTAGGGGGCGCGTGCAAGTTATTCTTATCAAGGTCAAACCAACGGAAGAAGTTGAACCCACTTATCTCGTTCCCGACGCAAGCGATAAATTCTTTGGGATAGTACTTACTTTCCTTAAATCTTCTGACGGCGCCGCGGTCCTCGTCGTTCATGACGTCCACCATAATGACCTGTATTTGGTTCTTGAAAGGCTGCAGTTTTTTGTCGTATGCCTGCAAAAATTGCTCCATGAGGGCGGTGCATGAGGTACATCCCGTCCAGAAGAAATCGAACATAACGAGCTTCTTCCCTTTGAGGATGTTTGAAAACCAGCGGTCCTCGGAGTAGTCTTCGCGGTTGTAGCAGTCGCGGACGAGGAAGTCATAGACGGGCTCGCCAAGGTCAATAAGATCGCTTTCGGGCGTTATTTCCTTTTGGGAAGTTCCCGCGCGAGATTCTTGCCTTACGCCCGCTGTGAGCTTGACCGTCACGAAAGGGCCGCTCGGTTCAAGCGAATATTCGTTCCGATCGGCTCGGAATCCGCCCCGCAGTCCTTCGACCGTCAACCGATCGGCTTCTTTGGGAAGAGTGATTTTTGTGACGGCTCCCTCCGCATTGAAAGAATTCAGCTCTCGATCGCCCCGATAGACATGAAAGCGGACTTCTTTTGGATATTGATAGTCGCGCCCCGAGACCCGCCGCAAACTGAACTCGTATTCGACGTTGTCCGTTATGCGGGGAATGCTGCCCGTCTCTCCCTCGTGTTGACAGCGGACGCAGCGCAGTACCTTTACGCCTTCGGACGAACGTGTGGCGGGCGTTTTGACCTCGTAATCTTCATAGAGATGTCCGAGCGGCGGAAGAACATCGTCTTCCGTTTTGTCGCAACGCAGGCAGCGGCGCGTTTGAAGCCCCGAAGCGGTGCAGGTCGGCTCTTGAAGGCGTGTGAGTTCTTTCCAATCGTGGCCGAGGGCGGGCGCCGTTTCGGGCTCTTGCTTTCTTCCGCAATGGTAGCGGCAGACATAGCGCATGGTCCCGTCCGTCGTGCATGTCGGCCGCACGACGTATTCGATCGCAGTG
>CANRLK010000062.1 GCA_947631465.1 uncultured Clostridia bacterium | reverse complement strand
ATTTCCTTTCTCTACCTCGTGAACGGAAAGACCCGCTACCACTCCTTCGGCGACGGACAGGGCAGCGCGGCAGCCGTCGTCTATGGGGCAAAGAGCATTGAAAATTGCTATGAAGTCAACGCCGAAAAACACGGCGTGCGTCTATATGGTTTTCTCGGAAGCCCCGACTTTGCAAAACCCAACCGAAGCTATCAGAGCTTCTTCGTCAACGGCAGGTATGTCGTCAACCAGACCCTTTCCTCCGCCGTCGCAAACGCCTATTCGAGCTACCTCATGAAGCGGCAATACCCCTTCTATGTGCTCTTTTTGGAAGTCCCGTCCGAGATCGTCGATGTGAACGTCCATCCCAACAAGACCGACGTCCGCTTTGCCGACAACCAAGTGATGTATGGCATCGTCTATTCCATCATCTCTTCGATTCTCGACGGCAATTCCCGCGCCCTCGAATACCTCGCAAAAACCCCCGAGCCCGCAAGACAAACGGAGATCGAACTGCCCGAGCCTGTAAAACCCGAACGGGAAATGTCTGAACCCGCCGTGCAACCGAAATTCGAATCGCCTAAGCCCGTACAGTCCGAACCCGCGGAGCGAGCGATAGAAGGCGCGCAAATGGACTATGAAGCGGCGCGCAAGGAATTGAAATTCGACGTGCCGAAGATCTCTCCCGAGCGGAGTATCCTCGGACCGTTGAATATGCCGCGGCAGACATTGACGCTCCATGCGTCCTTTCCTGCGGAAGAGGCGGTCAGGGAAGAGGATGAGGACGTGTTCGAGGAGAACCGCAGAAGCCTTCTGAAATTTGAAGAGCGGGCGAAGCAGGAGCGGGTGGACGTGAGCGAGCTCGTCTACAAGGGGGAGCTGTTCCAAACGTATTTGTTCTATGAGCGGGGGGACGAGGCATACATCGTCGACCAGCATGCGGCGCATGAGCGGCTGCTCTTCGACAGGCTCAACCGAAGATTGGAGGACAAGACGCCGCTCTCCCAGCCCATGCTCTTGCCGCTCGTGAGATCGCTCAACCCGCAGGAGTTCGCCTTTCTCGCCAAAAATTTTTCGATCTTGCGCTCGTTCGGGTTTGAGATCGAGGAATTCGGAACGTCGAGCGTGAAGATCTCCGCCGTCCCCGTCGATCTGTTCGGGATGGACGTCGAGGGATTCTTGGAAGAGGTATTGTCCTCGCTGGATACCCTTCGCGCCGTGAAGCTTGCGGATATTTTGAAGAACAAACTTGCGAGCATGGCGTGTAAGGCGGCGGTGAAGGGCGGGGAAAAGCTCACCGAGGAAGAGGTGATGAAGTTGATCCGCGACATGGACGGGGACATGGGGCTCAAATGCCCGCACGGGCGCCCCGTGTGCGTCAAAGTCAAGCGCGGAGAGATGGAAAAGCTCTTCAAGAGGATCGTATGAAACTGCTCGTCATCTGCGGTGCGACCGCAACGGGAAAGACCGCCCTCGCCGTGGAATGCGCAAAACGGCTGAACGGCGAGATCGTCTCTGCGGACGCACTGCTCGTCTATCGAGGCTTGAATATCGGCACGGCAAAACCCACTTTGCAGGAGCGCGGGGGGATCGCCCACCACATGATCGACGTCGTCGATGCGACGGCGAATTTTTCGGTGTGCGACTTTGAAGAACGCGCCTTGCCTTTGATCGATGAGATCGCAAGCCGCGGAAAGACCCCGATCCTCTGCGGCGGGACGGGGTTTTATATCAACGCCGTGCTCTATCGAAGCGGATTCGGCGGCACGGGAAAGGACGAAGCTGTCCGAGCAAAGTACGAGAAGCTCGCCTTGGAAGAGGGGAAGGACGCGCTGCATCGGCGGCTCGAAGAAGTCGACCCCGAGAGCGCGGAAAAACTGCATGTGAGCGATGTAAAGCGCGTCGTGCGCGCGCTCGAAATTTACGAGGTGACGGGCAGGAAAAAGTCCGACCAGCACGACGAAAAGATCCCGCGCTATCCCTTCTCGGCATTTGCCTTTTCCTACCCGCGCGAGGAGCTCTATCAACGGATCGAACGCCGCGTCGACGAGATGATCGGGGCAGGACTCATTGGGGAAGTGGAGGAGCTTTTGAAAAGCGGCGTACCCGAAACGGCGCAGTGCATGCAGGGGATCGGATATAAAGAAGTGATCGAAATCTTAAAAAAACGCGATTTGCATAGTAATATGTCAGACATAGTACTTGAAATTTCTCAAAAAATCAAGCAAAACACGCGCAATTACGCCAAACGGCAGCTGACGTTTTTCAAGCGGATGGAAAATTTGACCTGGCTTGAACCGAAGGAGCTGAGGTTGGCGGCGCAGGAGGTATGTGATATTTATGAAGGGAACGGAAGCAGATAGAATGATCGCGGCGGCGGAGAAGCGGCTTTTGAAGGAGTTTCGGAAGATCGACGAGATCGCGCTTTTCAACCAAGAGAAGGTGCTCAAAGCGTTTCAGGCGGAGGGCATCGCGCTTCGGCATTTTAATCCGTCGACGGGCTACGGCTACGGGGACGAGGGCAGGACGGCGCTCGGGCGGGTGTATGCGAGGGCGTTCGGAGCGGAGCGGGCGATCGTCTCGCCTGCGATCTTATCGGGGACGCACGCGCTCACGATCGCGCTGTTCGGGCTCTTGCGTCCAAACGACAAGGTGCTGTTTTTGACGGGCGAGCCGTATGATACCCTGCGCGGGGTCGTGGACGGCGAGGGGAACGGTTCGCTTAAAGACTTTGGCGTAACGCATGTCTATCTTCCGCTGCTTGAAAACGGGAAGCCCGATTACGATTCCGCGGAGAGCATTTTACATCTTGAAAAGGTGAGCATGGTCTATATCCAGCGTTCGCGCGGGTATGAGCTGCGGGACGCGTTCTCGGTGGACGAGATCGGCGAGATGTGTGAATTTATCAGGGGCTGCGGATTTCAGGGCTGCATTTTCGTCGACAATTGCTATGGGGAGTTTGTCGAGACGCGAGAGCCGCTTGAGGTGGGGGCGGACATGATCGTGGGCTCGCTCATCAAGAATCCAGGCGGGGGGATCGCGCCCACGGGCGGATATTTGGCGGGCAAGGAGAAGTATGTCAAGGCGTGCGAGAACCGTCTGACAGCGCCTTCCGTCGGCGGGGAGATCGGCTCGTATGCGGCGGGCTATCGGGCATATTTCGAGGGATTTTTTTTGTCCCCGCATGTGACCGCGCAGGCGCTGAAAGGGGGGCTTTTGATCGGCGCGTGCATGGAAGCGCTCGGCTTTGAGAACTACCCGCCGATCGGAAAACCGCTCGCGGATATTACGCGGGCGATTCGGTTCGACAGCGAGAAACAGCTCACGGAATTTATCCGCGCGGTGCAGCGCTGCTCGCCCGTGGATTCCTTTGCCGCCTGTGAGGCGTGGGACATGCCGGGGTATGATTGCAAGGTGATCATGGCAGCGGGCACGTTTGTCGAAGGGGCGAGCATCGAGCTCTCTGCCGACGCGCCGATCAGAAAGCCCTACACTGCCTATTTCCAAGGGGGACTGACGTATGAACACTGCAAACTCGCCTGCCGTGAGATCTTGAACCAACTCTTTTTGCAGGAGTAAGGATATATTGTATAAAGATAAAAGCGGCGCGCCGAAGATTCCTTCGGCGCGCCGCTTTTTGTCTAAAAGAAAACCACGCGATCGTCGCGTGGTTCAGGAGAGGCTAATGCCGATGAGGTAGACAAAGAAACT
>CANRLK010000061.1 GCA_947631465.1 uncultured Clostridia bacterium | reverse complement strand
TCCGCCAAGAGCGACAAAGTTTGAACACCGCCGAGGCGAGGTACATTTTCGTCAACGGCGTTGCGGGCATTGTCGTAAAAAAGCACCCTCAATAATGAGAGTGCTTTTTGCTTTAATTGAAGTATTTGCGGTGTTCAAACTTTAACCCTCTCGCCCCGCCTATTGCATATGCTACCAAGCCGTTTTGCGGCATGTGGAGAACTCGCACATTATGAAACTAAGGTAGAGATTTCTCGACAAGCTCGAAATGACAGATTAGAAAATGTGGTAAAGATGTTTCAACTTCGCTCGAAATGACATTTGAGAATTTCACCCACCCCCTTAATCCCCCTCCAATGGAGGGGGTTCTGTTGGGGCCTTCGTTTTTTTCGATGCGGCTACTTCGTCGCAAGCTCCTCGTGCCGCCCTTCGACAACATAGAACGTGCGGGCGGGGCGGAATGACGCAGGGACGAGCGTGTATGTTAAAGCTTCATGCGGTAAAAGCGGGAAAAATTGCGGGAGTAATCGGTCGGAATAAAAGAAAAGCGAAAATGTATTGCGAAAAAGCGCCGTTTATGCTATGATATAATAGAAATCAAACGATCTGTAAGAAAGGAAAAAACCTTTCGGAAGGTGGGGCAATGGAGATAAAAGATCGGGGGCTGTTTTGCCGTGCGATGCGGATCCTTCGGTCGTTATACGGCGAGAACGCCGCGTTCCGCGAGGGACAGTATGAAGCGATCGAAGCCGTCATGACGAACCGACGGGTGCTCGTCGTCCAAAAGACGGGATGGGGGAAGAGCCTCGTCTATTTCATCTGCACAAAACTTCTCCGCTCGGAAAGAAGAGGGGTGACGTTTGTCGTCAGTCCGCTGTTGGCACTCATGCAAAATCAGCTCGAAGCGGCAGAAAAGTTGGGCATTGCCTGCACGGCGCTCAACAGTACCGTTCCCGACAAGAACGCCCTCTTGGAAGAGATCGCCGCCGAAAAGTACGATTTGGTCCTCGTGACGCCCGAAACGCTCTTCGGCGAGGAAGTGCAGGCGCATCTCAGAAATATCCGCATCGGCTTCTTTGTGATCGACGAAGCGCACTGCATTTCCGATTGGGGACACGATTTCCGTCTCGATTATTGCAACTTGAAAAAATTGATCCCCGCCTTTCCGTCAAGCGTACCCATTCTTGCGACAACGGCAACGGCGAACGAACGGGTCGTGAAGGACCTTGAATTGCAGTTGGGCGGGAGCGCGTATGTTTCCCGCGGGCCTTTGACGAGAGAATCGCTCTATATCCGCGTGTATCACATGGAGAGCAGGGCGCTCCGCTATGCGTGGATCCTCCAAAACTTTCGGGAGGGACGGCTTCACGGTAGCGGCATCATCTATTGTCTGACGCGCATGGACTGCGTGCATCTCGCCGATTTTCTCAACGCAAACGGCGTGACGGCCGCGCCTTACTACTCCAAAGACGGCGCAGAGGGCGAGGAGATCAACCGCGACGCATTGAAGAAGTTCCAGGAAAATGAGATCAAAGCGATCGTCGCCACCGTGAAACTCGGAATGGGCTATGACAAGGGGGACGTCGGATTCGTCATCCATTATCAGATGCCCAAAGACATCGTGACATACTACCAGCAGATCGGGCGCGCGGGAAGGAACATCGAACGCGCCGACGTCATTCTTCTCTGCGGGAAGGAGGACAACGACGTCATCGAATATTTTATCGACACGGCGTTTCCGACCCGTCAGGAGATGACGGACGTGATGGACCTGATATTGGAGAGCGGCGGGATCGGAAAAATGCAGATCGGCGCAAGAATGAACATGAGAAACGCCCGCCTGGAAAAGACGTTGAACTTTTTGATCAACGATGGGTTCGTCATGAAGGACGGGCGGAAATACTATGCGACCGCCAAAAAATTTGTTTATGACGAGGAGCATTATGACGCCATCACCGAGATGCGCAGACGCGAAGCGCGTGAAATGAAGGCGCTTACGGAGACGGACGGATGTTACAGTAAGTTCATTGCGAATTGTCTGGACGACTTTACCGCACGCGATTGCGGGCACTGCGCGAATTGTATGGAAGAGGATACCTTTTCCCCCGAGGTGGCGTTTGAGTACCGGGATCTTGCGGCACAATATATCAACGGCCTTCTGCTGGAGATCGAGCCGAGAAAGATGTGGCCGCTCTCTTCGGCGACGGAGAGAGGGAGGATCGAATTTGTCAACCAAGCGGGGATCTGTCTCTCGAAATACGGCGACGCAGGCTATGGCGAACTTGTAAAGCGGGACAAGTACTCCGCGGAGAAACGCTTTTGCGAGGAACTCGTCGAAAAGAGCCGTGAAGTATTGCTCCCTTTGATCGAAGAAAAGGGGATCGGGCATATCACTTGCGTCCCTTCGCTCAGGAGCGACATCGTGGAAGATTTTACAAGGCGGCTTGCCGAAAGGTGCGGCATTGAATTTGTGCCTTTGCTTTTGAAAGCGGACGCCCGACCGCAAAAAGCCATGGAGAATACCGCGCACCAATGCGCGAACGCCAAGAAGTCTTTTTCGGTCATTCCGGGAAGCGCGATGCCGCCGCGGGTCATTCTGGTGGACGACATCGTCGATTCGCGGTGGACGATGACCGTTTGCGGTTTTTTGCTGATGCAAAGCGGCTGTTGCGAGGTTTACCCGTTCGCGCTTGCGGATAGCGGACACATGGAGATATAGATGATGAATGAGAATTCCGAAGCGATCGTTCTTTATTGCAGTCATTTGTCATGCGGAGACGGGATCGTTCCGCTTGAACCGAAGGAATGGAGCGATCTTACAAAATTGCTTTTGGAAAAAAAGCTAACCCCCGCCCAACTTTTGGCTTGCACCGAAACGGAGATCTGCGACAAGTTGCAGGTCGGGCATGACTTTGCTCTTCGGCTTGTCCGCCTCGCCGAACGCGGGGGGAGCATCGCGTTCGAACTTGAACGGTACAGAAATATCGGCATCGGCATCGTTACCCGCGCCGACAGGGAGTATCCCGCCAAACTCAAACAAGTTTTGGGCAACAAGTGTCCGCCTCTCTTTTATTATGCGGGCGATCTGAGCATTCTCGGCCGCGCGACGATCGGCTATGTCGGTTCCCGCAAGGCGGAGGACGAGGCGTGCGGGTTTGCCGCAAGGACGGTCGAAAAGACGGTCGGGCTTGGTTATGGCGTCGTTTCGGGCGGCGCAAAGGGGATCGACGGCGCGGCGGGGCAGTCTGCGCTCGAACGCGGATCGGTCGTTATTGAATATTTGGCGGATTCCATGACGAGGCGGATGAAGACCGGCCAGATCGTCAAGGCGATACAAAACAATGCGCTCCTGCTGCTTTCCGCCGTCAACCCCGACGCGGGGTTCCACGTGGGGAACGCCATGATGCGCAACCGGTTTATCTATGCGCAGTCGGAAGCGACCGTTGTGGTCAAGGCGGATCTCAACACGGGCGGGACCTGGGAGGGCGCGACCGACAATCTCGCCAACGGCTGGTGCCGCGAACTGTGCTGGGCGAACGAACGCTATCCGGGGAATATGAAGCTGATCGAAAGGGGGGCGATTCCCATCGATGACCGTTGGGACGGCGATCCGTCCTCTCTTTCCCCGCAAAAACAGGCCGTTCAGGTTAGTTTTTTCGACGAATGATAACCTCCCGATGAGGCGTTTTGCAAAGAAAGGAAACAATTTTCAAAGAAAAAGGCAAACTGCTTGCAATTTTGCGTAGAGCGGTTTATAATAAGTAAAACAACCTTTTTCGGGCATACGCCCGCGGAGAAACTATGGAAAAAGAGTTCAGAACAGAGAGCGATTCGGTGGGGGAACTCTCGATCGACAGCGCCGCCTAT
>CANRLK010000060.1 GCA_947631465.1 uncultured Clostridia bacterium | reverse complement strand
GCAAGCGCGGAGCGCGCCGCCATCTTGAACCGCGGGGACAAGAACAACCTCATCACCTTGGAGATCTTCGCAAACTGCGTTAAGATCAACTCCGTATCCGATGCGGGAAAGGTCAACGAGCCCATCGAAGCGATAGTGGAAGGCAAAGATCTCACGATCTCGATGAACGCGAAATTTTTGCTCGACGCGCTGCATGCGCTCGACGAAGAACAGGTCGTTTTGTCCTTCAACGGCGCGATCTCTCCCTTCATTTTACAAAATAAAGAGAGAAAAGACAGTTTATATTTAATTTTACCCGTCAGAAACGCACAATAATTGCTTGACGAAAACGGGGAAATTCTTTATAATCAAGCAGTGAAGAAATCTTAGGAGTAAAAAAAATGAAGAGAACTTACCAGCCCAAGAAAAGACAGAGAAGCAAAGTCCACGGCTTCCGCAAGAGAATGAGCACGACCGCGGGAAGAAAGGTGCTCAAAAGAAGAAGAAATAAGGGAAGAAAGCATATCTCCGCATAACATTTTGGGGGGCGCATGAAAGTCAAGTCCCTGAAAAAACAAAAGGAGATCGTCACCGTACTCAAAACGGGGAAACGGGTGTATACCGCAACCCTGACGGCGGTCTTTTTAAGGGGGGAAGAGACGCGCTTTGCCGTCTGCGTCGGAAAGAAATTCGGCAAAAGCGTACAGCGCAATCGTTTGAAACGGCTGCTCCGCGAGGCGTTCCGCTCGGAATCGCCCCTCTTGGACGCGCCTTTTTCCGTATTGCTCATTCCAAAGCCCGCCAAGGAGTATTCCTATGAGAAATTCAGACGCGATCTTGCCCTTGCCCTATCCAAATTGCGGCATTGACATGCCTTCGCTCTCCCGCTTGGTCCGGGAAAATTTCAAGCTCATCAGGCGAAGGCTCAAAAATCCGCTCAAAGCGCTGTCGATCTTTCTCATCGCCTTTTATCAAAGGCGGCTTTCCCGCCATACCTGCCTTTACACGCCCACTTGCTCGGAATACACCAAACGGTGCATCAACAATTGGGGCGTGATCGTCGGGATCATTCTCGGGCTCTGTCGAATCATTCGTTGCAACCCCTTCTCGAAGGGGGGCGTCGACCCCGCGCCCGAAGTCTTTTGGAAGCTCCGCTGGCTCGTCTGAGCTTCGCGGACAGGAAACATGGATATGTCATCTCTGCTTGCCTTAGTCACGCAATTTACCATGCAAAACAGCTTCAACATCGATTTGGGCTGGCTTGCGAATTTCGTCAAGATCATCATCGAGGGCGTCGGCGTCGTCGGTTGGGGGGTCATTGTCTTTACCTTGATCTTAAAGGCGGTCACCACGCCGTTCGACATCTATCAGCGCGTCAAAATGCGCAAGCAGACCCTCGTCATGCGCAGCATGCAGGAAGATCTCGAAAAATTGCAAAAACAGTATGCGAACGACAAGGACGCTTACAGCCGCAAAATGCTCGAACTTCAAAAGAAGAACGGCATCAGTCTCTTTTCCGCCTGCCTTCCGATGATCATCTCGTTTGCAATCCTCATCATCGCGGTCACGGCGTTCCAATCGTACGCAAACTACGCGAATTTGTCAATGTATCAAGGCATGGCGCAAAGCTATAATGCCGCCGTGCTCGAATACGCGCCCGAAACGCAGGACCCTTCGACGGTCACCGTCACCGACTACACCGACGAAGTGTCGGGCGAGGCGCGCGTTCGCGTTGAATCTTCCGCGGACGGGTGCTATCTCTATTATACCTGTCTCAGATCGGAGTACGATAACGACCCTTCGACAGCGGAGAAAAACTATTATATTCTGATCGACAAATTCTACACCGAACAAAAAGACGCCGCCTTCAAAGCGGAAGTTGCGGAGTTTATTGCAACGTTTGAAGAAATGCGGCGGCAAGAGGGGTACGAATCAACGGACTTGGAGCTCAGCTGCAACGCCTGGTTCAAAAACGAGGGGGCAAAGGCGGCGGCGGAGCATTTCCGCACGACCGAAAACCCCAGCTTTTTATGGATCAAAAACGTCTGGTATCCCGACGTCAGCTATAAACATCCCATCCAGGATTACAGCAGTTTCGTAAGTTCGATCTCGGCGGACATCGTTGACGCCCACGGCAGGGAAAGTACGGTGCAGGACGTCTTTTCCGAGGCGCAATACAACGATATGACCGCACTGCTCTCCAACGAAAAAGAGCAGGCGAACGGCTATTATATCCTCATCATCCTCACGATCGGGCTCATGGTTCTCTCGCAGCTCATCATGATGAAGAGCCAAAAGGAATCCAACCGCTACCAGACGGTGGACGGGCAGGGCGCGGCAACGCAGAAGATGATGCTCGTCATCATGCCGCTCATCTACGCGATCACGGGCTTTTTATGGACGGCGGCGTTCTCCATTTATATCGCCGTGAGCTCCGTCTTTGGGATTGTGATCACGCTTGTGACGAACGTCGTGCTCGACCGCGTATTCCGCAAGAAGGAAGAGGAAGCGATCAAGGCGCGCTATACGCGCACCGTGCCGTGGAAGACGGAATCTTCCGAAAACGGGAAGAAAGACAAAAAGAAAAAATAATACTCTAATAAAAGGGGCTATCAAAATATGACGGATTATGTATTTAGCGGAAAGACGGCGGAAGAAGCCGTCGAAGCGGGGCTTCAAGAGCTCGGATTGAAGCGCGAAGAGGTGCAGATCGAAGTGCTTGAAGAGGGGAAACGCAAGCTGTTCGGGTCGATACCCGCGCAAGTGCGCCTCACGCCCGTCGTGAAAAAGACGGACGGCGAACGCGCCGTGGAATTTCTCGAAGGGCTCATCCGCCTGCTCGGACAGGACACGGAAGTCACGCTTTTGGAAGAGGACGAAAAGATCGCGATCGACCTTTCGGGAAGCGATCGCAGCTTGATCGGACGCCGCGGCGAGGTGATCGATTCCCTTCAAACGCTTGCGGGGGCGGTCGCGAACATCGGACGGGAACAGTATGTGCGGGTCGTCGTGGACCACGGCGGATACCGCGAAGAGCGCGAGAACACCTTGAAGCACGTCGCCGAAAAGATGGCGGCAAAGGCGGTGCGGCTCGGGAAGCGCGTGCGCCTTGAACCCATGAACCCGTATGAGCGCAGGATCATCCATGCCGCGCTCGTCGACAGCCCAGACGTCACCACAAAGAGCGAAGGAAAAGAACCGACGCGGTTTGTCGTGATCATCCCGAATAACTTGAAGTCCTTTGACAGAAAGGACCGCATGGGACGGGGGAACGACCGTGGACGCGGGCGCGACAATCGGTCATTCCGCAAGGGCGGCGACAACAACAGAGACCGCAAGGACAACCGTTTCCATGACAAGGACAAGAAGCCCTATCAAAAGCGCGAGCTTCCGAAGGACGGCACGCCGCAGACGACGGGCACGAGCTTGAACCGCGGCGGCGGGACGAGCGGCTTCCGCAAAGGGGGATTCAGCGGATTTTTCGGGACATATCTCGGAAATTCCCGCGACGACGGCGAAGGCGTGACGCCCGAGACGAACGAAGATCACAGCGAAGAATAAAATTCAGTTAAGGAATCAAATAAGCGGTTTTGCGGAAAGGCAAGCCGTTTATTTTTCATATCGGGCAAGAGAAAAAATTTTCCATTTTGAGAAAAGAGTATGAGGAAGAAAATTAGAAATCGCTTAAAAATGATATGCGCGATCATTCTATGCGCGGCTTTTGTGCCTTTCACTTCCTGTGCCGTGTGGCTCGATCTCTTTGAAGAGGACTACATCGAATGGTACTCCGAAGATAAAAAGTGCGGCTTTACTTCTACGTTGAGCGATTTCAGCGCTTATGGATATTTTACGGTAAACGGCATTGTAGTGAGGGCTTACTTTGAAGCGAGTTATGACGCGTCTTTG
>CANRLK010000059.1 GCA_947631465.1 uncultured Clostridia bacterium | reverse complement strand
CCCTCTTTGGGCAGAGTACAGCTCCCGCCGCCGAGGAACGCGCCCTTCAAAAAGCTCTCGGCATACCGCATGCCGTTCTCTTCGGAAAAAGAGAAGATCTCGCTCGCATAAGTTCCGCCGTTTTCGCCCGTATAGGAGAAGGTGAGGGTACTGCGTCCCTGCCGCATGCCGCGGGAGACGCTCGACAGCATCATCTCCACGCCGAACAGGGCTTCGACGAGCCCCAAGAGGTATTCTGCGGTCTCTTCGCTCTCTCCCGAAAAGCAAAAGCCGATTGGCGCTTCTTCCGAGCCGATGAGCTCCCCGCAAGAGGAGAGCGCGCCGCAAAGGAGCGCGAGTTTTTCCTCCCGCGCCGACGGAACTTTTCTGATAAGCTCCCGCTTGATCTCCCTCGTAAAGTTCATATCCTTAAAGATGTTCCCTTTTATATGCCGCAAACCGAAAGGCGGGAAGCCGTCCTTCGATGTTGTCGATGCGGTCGAGCGGCACGCCCACGCGCGCGATCTGCTCTTCGGCGAGTTTCACGTCCCCGATGCGCCCCGGCGAATGCGCGTCCGAATTGACGACAAAACGCACCCCCGTTTGGACGATCTTGTCGAGTTCGTCGTCGGTGAAATGGGTCTTTTTGCCGCTGAGCTCCAAATACGTCCCATAGTCTCTGCAACATTTTGCGACTTCCACGCTGTCCGCATAGCATTGGAAATTGACGTGCGTCAAGACGTCGATCGGGTTGCGCTCGACGGCGCGAAGATAGGCGAGCGTCTGGTCTTTTTTGACGCGCTGGGACGGTTTGAGGTGCAAATTATAGCCGAGATACCCCCGCCAAGCGTCGGAGAAGTCGCGGAAGGTCTCATGGTGGCTGAATACATGGAAGCCCGCGAGATACACGTCGAAATCGGCGAGATCCTCGTCTTTGAGATCGCTCCCGCCCTCTCTGCCCAGGATGTTGCCCTCGATGCCGACGAGGACGTTTACCCCCGTCTCTTTGCGCGCCCGTTCGATCTCTTGAAGATATTTCGCCTTCTCCCTGCGTTTGAGCCCGAACACGACGTGCGTGAAGCCGTGATCGGTGATGGCGATCTCCGAAAGCCCCAATTCCTTGGCGCGGCGGGCATTTTCGAGCGCCGTGCAGTGCGCGTCCGAAAATTTTGTATGCGTATGATAATCAGCCGTAAGCTCCATTTCTCGTCCTATGTATCAAAGGCAAGGCGACGGATCTCCTCGCGAAGCGTTACCCCCTTTCTCGCCTTGACCGTGCGCGCGACAAACTCCAAAAGGCTTGCAATGTCCCGAGCCGTCGCGCCCTCGTTGATGATAAAATTCCCATGCAGCGGGGAGACATAGCACTTCCCCGAAGAATACCCTTTGAGCCCGCACTCGTCGATGAGCTTTCCCGCCGAGTCCCCCGCGGGATTCACAAAGCAACAGCCCATGCTCCTGCCCTTGGGAAGATGTTCCCGCCGCATACGAAAATCCTTCGTCTTTTTTTCGATCTCCTCGCGGGGACGCTCCTTTGCCGAAAAAACCGCCCCGAGCACCGCGCCGCCGTTTTGAAAGAGACTGCGCTTTTCGGAGAACCCGCATTCGTCTGCGGATAAGATCTCGAACTTTCCGTCCAAAAAGGCGGCGACCTTTTGGGTGACGTCCGAGAAATGCCCCTCTTTTACGCCCGCGTTCATGACAATGCCGCCGCCGACGGTCATGGGGATGCCCGTGAAGGGTTCAAAGCCGCCGATCCCCCGCGTCCGCGCAAAGCGGCAGAGCGCGCCGCCCGTAACCCCCGCGCCCGCGACGATCGTCCCGTCCGAGAAAAAGAGGTCGGAGAAATAGGGAAAGCGCACGACGACGCCCTTGTACTCCCCGTCGGCGGGCAGAACGTTTGCCCCCGCGCCCAAAAAAAGGTGCGGAATGCTCTCCTCTTCCAAAAATTTGAGAAGAGCGACGGCAGATCCAAGGTTCAAGGGGCAGGCGCACACGCTCGCCGTGCCGCCGCAGCCGATCGACGTATGCCGTTTGAAGGAAAAATGTTCTATGAGTTCGAGCCCGCGAAGGCGCGACGAAAGCAGCCGATGAAAATTCAAATGAAAGACTCCTTTATTCTACCACAGTTTGCCCCGAAATTCAAACGGTTTTCAAATATTTCCTCAGATTTTTTTCGTCCCCGCGCTTTGCCGCATCCAAAAGGGTGGAGAGGGTCTCGTTGGACGAAAAGACGCTCACGCCGAGTTTGGGCTTTTTGCAAAAATCCCCCTCTTTCAAGGCGGGATACATGCCGATCTTGGAAAGTTCCTCTTCGTTTGCCGAAAGCTCTTCGAAGAGGGCGAGGCAGTCCTCTTTCTTTTCTTCGGAGAGGACGGAAAAATATTGAAAGAGATCGCAAAACTCCTCGATCGGGCGGTAAAAGACTTCTTTCCCGCGCGCCGCAAACCTGCAAAGGTCGCGCTGCGTGCCGAAAAGATAGCGGAACTCTCCGCTCAAAAACTTGGTATAGGCGAGATTAGACGGTAGCGCTTGCCCCGTATGCCCCGAAAGAAGAGCGGCGACTTCCGCAAGATTGGACCCGCCGCAGGAGACGACGATCTCGCCCGCTTCTTCGAAGGAATCGGAAAGCGAGAAGAGCGCATAGCCGCCGCGGCACCAGGGATAGGCGTAGGTCTTGCCGCCCGCTTCGCCGCCCGAAAAGTAGGGAAAAACGGGCAGGGAGCGTTCCAAGAAGTCGGAAAGCCCCACGCCGAAGGAGAGCGCGTCGGGGAAATTGCCCTCGCCGACCGCCTCTCTCGCCCCTTCCGCCGTATAGGACGTGACGAGAAAATACACGCCCTCGCGCTTTTTTTCGACCCGCCGTGCCGCATTTTTGAGATAGGAAGTCCGCGAGCCCTTGCCGCCTTCGAAGGTATCGACGTTCCAGACCCGAACGACCCGCTTTTGCGCCGAAGCCTGTTCTTTATCCTTGGGAAAACAAAAAACGGAGACGATCACCGCGCCCGCGAGCAAAAAACAGAGCGCGGAGACAGAATATTTGCGGATAAAAACTTTGAGCTTGTCTTTCACACGCTAATCTTATGAAGGAAGAAATTTGTTTAGAACGATTCAAGGGGACGCCTTGCGGCGTCCCCCACGCGTTTTTATAGGATGTTCCCATAAAAACTCTATCTGAAAGCGGTTTCCCGCCTTAGACAGCATGTGCGCTTTTTACGGGTCTATACCTTTAACCTCTGTTTTGGAAACTGTCACAGCAAGTGCAGTGTTCGCCTTCGCAGATGTTCCCGACGTGGATCTTGTTGAGCTCGCAATGCATGCCGTCTTGGTTATAACGGCACTTCGTCACGCCGCAGGATACGCCGCTGTTCATGTTGTTGTCCATCTTTTCCCCTCCTCTTTCCTCATTATGCGCAAAAAAGAAAATCCTATCAAACGTTTGACAAACCCCGCGCGCTTTTGTTACAATAGATAGGATACAAGGAGCAGATCAATGAAAGTCATCTTAAAAACAGACGTAAAGGGCAGCGGGAAAAAGGGCGACGTGTTGGAAGTGTCCGACGGCTACGCCAAGAATTTCCTGCTCAAAAAAGGACTCGCCGAGATCGCAACGTCGAGCGGGCTCAACGAGATCGAACAGAAGAAAAAAGCGGACGCGTTCCACAAGGCGGAATACGTCAAGGCGCAAAGAGAACTTTGCGACAAACTTTCGGGCACAAAAGTCACCGTCCCCATCCGCACGGGCGAGAACGGCAAGGTGTTCGGCTCGGTCACCTCGGAAAAGATCGCAGCCTGTCTTTCGGAGCTCGGCTTTTCCGTCGACAAAAAACGTATCTCGACCAAAGAGCCCCTCAAAAACGTCGGCGAGTACGACGCGGAAGTGCGCCTCATGGAAGGCGTTACCGCCAAGATCAAAGTCGCCGTCGTCCCCCTTACTTAACCTTTTCCCAAAAAACAAAGAGCGCAGCAAAATTCCCTAAGCTGCGCCCTTTTTTCATGTCTTTTTGGGGGTACTATGTCAGACATAGTACTATGCTAACGCCCGATTTTTGAGAAGTGGCGTTCGTTTTTTGCTTATTTTCCGCGTTTTCCGCCGTAGTAGGCGTTCAAATACATGGTTTTGATCTCTTCGATCAGGGGATAGCGCGGGTTCGCGCCCGTGCACTGGTCGTCGAACGCGTCCTCGGACATTTTGTCGAGTTTTTCCAAAAACTCCTCTTCCGAATACTTTTC
>CANRLK010000058.1 GCA_947631465.1 uncultured Clostridia bacterium | reverse complement strand
CGTGCAGACCGCCTCGCCCGAGATCGCATAGATCACTTCCAAGTCGCTCTCATGCCGATGCAGTCCGATCGAGCAGCCCTTTTCCAACGTGATCTGCATGATCTTCACGCGCTCGTCCGCATATCTCTTGACGCGCGCGACCCCTTCGCCGCCCCGCATGTTCGGAATCTTTTCCTCTTCAATTTTGCTGAAATCAATCATTTTTGGACTCCTTTCTATAAAATATTTTTTATCACAAATCTTGAAATATATCGTTTTGCTCGCGCCCACGGCGGGCACGGAACAGTTTGATCAAGGTGAGAAGATACCACAAAAAACCCGAGACGGGGGCGACGAGGAAGAGAACGATCGCGATGAGGTCGCCGAAGATGTATCCGACCCAAAAGCTGCTTTGCGGGGAGATGCGGTCCGCTCTCGAAGCGAAGTATTCGACCGCCAGCATGAGATCGGGCAGGAGAAAGAACGCATACAGCGCGCAAAGCACGATCGCTGCGGTGCGCTCGGCTTCGTCGCGGTGCGGAAGCAGGAACATGCAGAGCGCAAGAGTCAGCCCGCCGAGAAGGCAACTTATAAATAACACGCTCCAAAACAGCTTCCAAGTTTGGGGAATGGGGTTTTTCATATAACGATTTCCTTTTGCGTCAAGGATACTACAAAGCGGCAAAAAAGTCAAGGAAATCTCAAAGGCGAGGGCGGGGGAAGAAATTTTTTACAAAGTGCGCAAAAGGCTTGCTTTTTTTTGCAACGGTTGTTATAATAGAGAAAAACAGAGAAATTGCAGGGGAGCTTGTGTCACAGGCTGAGAGGAAGGTGAGACCTTCGACCTGAAACTTGATTTGGATAATCCCAACGTAAGGAGCAATACAGATGTCGCGGGTTTCCGAAAGGGAAGCCCGTTTTTTTCGGGAGAGCTTATGGTGAAAGTCAACGGCGAACCGCTCGATCTTGCGGGCATGCGGTTATCGGACTATCTTTCGTCCGCGTCCTATTCTCTTTCCTTCATCGCGGTGGAGAAAAACGGCACGATCGTCCCGAGATCGCAGTATGATTCCTGCATTCTCGCGGACGGGGACAGCGTCGAGATCGTCAGTTTTGTCGGCGGGGGCTGAGCTTATGCCGCTTTCAACTTTTCAAAAACTACGCTATGCGCGCCATCTCGTCTTAAAGGAGATCGGGGAAAAGGGTCAGGAAGTTCTGCTCTCTTCCAAGGTTCTCGTCATCGGGGCGGGGGGGCTCGCGTCGAGCGCGATCGCTCATCTTGCCTCTGCGGGCGTTGGGACGATCGGCATTGCCGACGGCGACATCGTGGAGCTCTCCAATCTGCAACGGCAGTTTCTGCACACGTTTGCCGCGCTTCATACCAATAAGGCGATCTCGGCGGGGGAGTTTGTTCGGGCGCGAGATCGAGACATCAACGTCCATTTGCACCCGCTTTTCGTCGATGAGCACAACATTTGCGACCTCATTTCGGGCTATGACTTCGTGCTCGACTGTGTGGACCGTTTTGAGACCAAATTTTTGATCAACGACGCCTGCGTACTCATGAAAAAGCCCTATTCCCATGCGGGAGCGGTGCGCTTTCAGGGGCAGGCGATGACCTATGTTCCCGACAAAGGACCTTGCCTTCGCTGCCTTTTGCAAACCGCGCCGAACGGGGCGACCTGTCAAAGCGTCGGGGTGCTCGGGGCGGCGGTCGGGGTCTTGGGGAGCGTTCAAGCCTTGGAGACCGTAAAATTCTTGCTCAACATCGGGCGGCTGCTCACGGGAAGAGTGTTTTATTTTGACGGGCTCTCGTTTGAGACAAAAGTCGTCCCGTTTTCGGGCAGAGACCCCGACTGTGCGGTGTGCGGAGAGCATCCGAGGATCAAAGATCTTTCGGAAAATGCAAAAGAATATCACGCGGCATGCGAAAATGTTCAAGGAGATACCAAACAATGATCGATGAACAGGACAAACTTGTGCTCGGCGGACGGGAGTTTTCTTCCCGCTTTATCCTCGGTTCGGGCAAGTATTCGCTCAATTTGATTGAATCCGCCGTCAAGGACGCGGGGGCTGAGATCGTCACGGTCGCGGTGCGCCGTGCCAATACGACAAAGCGGGAGAACATTCTCGACTTTATCCCGAAGGGGGTCACCCTTCTTCCCAACACGAGCGGGGCGCGCAATGCCGAAGAGGCGGTACGGATCGCCCGTCTTGCGCGGGAGCTCGGCTGCGGGGACTTTGTCAAGATCGAGATCATGCGGGACTCCAAATATCTTCTTCCCGACAACAGGGAGACCGTCCGCGCCTGCGAAATTTTGGCGGGCGAGGGGTTTGTCGTGCTGCCCTATATGTATCCCGACCTCTATGCGGCGCGCGATCTTGTGAGCGCGGGGGCGGCGGCGGTCATGCCCTTGGCGGCGCCGATCGGTTCCAACCGCGGACTTTCGACGCGCGAGTTCATCAAGATCCTGATCGAGGAGATCGATCTTCCCGTCATTGTGGACGCGGGGATCGGCAAGCCGTCGCAGGCATGCGAGGCAATGGAGATGGGGGCGGCGGCGATCATGGCGAATACCGCGCTCGCAACGGCGGGGGATCTTCCCCGCATGGCGCAGGCGTTTCGGCTGGCGATCGAGGCGGGAAGGCTCGCCTACCGTTCGGGGCTCGGAAGAGTGCTTTCGCGCGGGGCTTCCGCATCCGACCCGCTCACGGGCTTTTTGCAGGATTAAATCATGGAAAACCAATTTCTTGTCGATTCCAAGTTCCTATCCAAGGACGCGCTCGAAAAAAAACATCGCCTTGAAAACGATCCCTCCGCGCGCTCCGACCCCGAGAAGTTCTTCCCCGAAATGGAGAAGATCTCTTCGGACATCTATGAAAAAGTGATGGGGGAAGTGCAGCGTTTCGACCCGCTTTCCTATACGGAGAAGGACGTCTTTGCCGCGCTCGAACATGAACGCTGTTCGATCGAAGATCTCAAAGCGCTGCTGTCTCCCGCCGCAGAGCCGCACTTGGAGCGGCTCGCCGAGCGCGCAAGGAGCGAGACGGGCAAGCATTTCGGCAATACCGTCTATCTCTTTACGCCGCTCTATATCGCCAATTATTGCGAAAACTACTGCATTTATTGCGGATTCAACTGCTATAACCACATCAAACGCATGAAGATGGACGAAACGCAGATCGAGCACGAAATGCAGATCATCGCGCAGAGCGGCATGGAAGAGGTGCTCATTCTGACGGGGGAAAGCCGAACAAAGAGCAGCCTCGAATACATCGGGCGGGCGTGCGAACTCGCCAAAAAGTATTTTCGGAACGTCGGGCTCGAAATCTATCCCGTCAATTCCGACGAATACCGCTACCTTCACGAGCGCGGCGCGGACTATGTGACCGTCTTTCAGGAGACCTACGACGCAAAAAAGTACGAGACGCTTCATCTCTTGGGGCATAAGCGGGTGTATCGCTATCGGTTCGACGCGCAGGAGCGTGCGCTTCGAGGCGGCATGCGCGGGGTCGCGTTTGCGGCGCTCTTGGGACTTTCGGACTTTCGAAAAGACGCGCTTGCGACGGCGCTCCACGCCTATTTTATCCAGCGCAAATACCCGCATGCGGAGATCTCGCTTTCCTGCCCGCGCCTTAGACCCATCATCAATAACGATAAGATCGACCCCATGGACGTGCATGAAAAACAGCTTTGCCAGATCCTCTGCGCCGAACGGATTTTCTTGCCCTATGCGGGCATCACGGTCTCTTCAAGGGAGAGCGCGTCGTTTCGGAACGGGATCGTCAAGATCGCCGCGACCAAGATCTCGGCAGGGGTTTCGACGGGGGTCGGCGACCACGAGAAAAAATACAGCGGCAAGCAGGACGGCGAAGAGGGCGACGAACAGTTTGAGATTGCAGACGGAAGAAGCCTTCAAACCGCCTATCGCGACATCGAGGACGAGGGACTTCAACCCGTCTTGAACGATTATTTATACGTTTGAGGGAGTATTTTTCGAAATGTTTGAGATCGTCTGCGTCACCAACCGAAAGCTCTGCCAAGAGGATTTTTTGACGCGGATCGAGAAGATCGCACGGGCACACCCGTCGGCGATCCTCCTTCGCGAGAAAGATCTCCCTGAACAAGAGTACCTTTGCCTTGCAAAAGAGATCATCAAAATTTGCAAAGAGCAAGACGTTCCGTGTATTCTTCATACATTTATATACGCCGCGCGAATGCTGAATTGCCCGCTGCATTTGCCTGCAACGCTTTTGCAAACGATTGAAAAGGGGCAGATGAAAGGGCTTCCCGCCTTCGGCGTATCCTGCCATAGCCTTGATGAAGCAAAGGCAGCGGAGAGCGCGGGCGCAAGCTATGTGACTGCGGGGCATATCTTCGAGACCGACTGCAAAAAGGGCTTGAACGGCAGGGG
>CANRLK010000057.1 GCA_947631465.1 uncultured Clostridia bacterium | reverse complement strand
GATCGAACAAGATCTCCTCGTCTCGTCCGGCGATCTCCTCGGGCGTTAAAACGTCCCGCACAGAGAGATACTCGTTTTTGAACCCGAGCACTTTGCCGTTTTTTACGGAGAGAGAACGGCGGAGCACCGTTCGGTAATCGTAGTCGTTGATCCGGAAATTGACGCGGCTCTTCTGGTAATAGCGCACGGCAAGCGGAGCCCGCCAATCGACGATTTCCAGATTTACGTCCCCCCGCTTTCCGATATAGTAACTGTTATACCCCTCCTTGTCGTCCACAACGTCCATGCGGGCGAAATAGGTTTCGGTAAAATAACATTTGTACGTATTGAGTTTTTTGGTCAGCGCGTCGATCTCCGCGCCGAGCTCCAAAATGCGCCGATAATCTTCGGCGGCGTATTCCTCTTTCTTTTTGAGCGCCTCGATCTCCCGCTTCGCCTCGCGGATGCGGTCGCGGTAGCGGGAAAGATAGCAGACTTTGAGCATGACGAGCGCAGCCGAAAGCCGCTCTTCCTCATATGTCTGCTGTTGCTCCCCGTCGAGAAGAGATAGGTACCAGCTTTTATCCGCCTTTTTGTGCGGATCCAGCTTGCCCCGCGGATTGTTGAGCCGTTGCTTCATAAATTCCCCGAAAAATGCCGCTCCGCCCGGTTTGCGGAGCTTCATTTCTTATCATAGCATATTCTTTTGAAAAAAGAAAGACTTTGAGAGAAAATTTTGTAAGAAAAAAGAGGGTTTTTCTACCCTCTCATCGTTTTATGAAATTTTTTATGAATGTTCTTCGCTCTCCCGCGGCGCCTTGCCGAGAACATGCGCATACACGACGCTTGCGACTGCCGCGATGAGGACGAAAGCGACCGCAAGGATGACGGCGACATACTGCACCCCTTTCAGTGCGGGCACGGCGCCGAATACGACCGCGGCGACCGTGGAAAATACGCCCGCCGCAAAGAAGAGATAGCCGCCGAGGCGGTGGGTCTTGCGCCATACTTCCTCGCTCCCGAGCGTTGCGCCCGTGCGAATGCCGATCACGCGGTTGGGTTCGATGCGGGGCAAATAGTTCCCGAACCAGGCGATGAGGAGAGAGAGCGGAAGTACGATCACGAGCATGAGCGGGAAGTCCGTCTTTTCGCCGACCTTCACCCCGCTTGAAACGAGCGCGAAAAATACCCAGCCGATGGTGGCAAAGACGACGCCGAGCGCGGAAAGAAGCCCCGCCGTGACCGCGCGGTTCTTTTTCTGCACGAGGGAAGCCCAAAGCCCAGCCGAAATGAGCGCAGCAGCGCCGGGAAGCGCAAGATAGACCCACGGCGAGCCGAGCGCGTCCGCCGTCATCGTCGCGTCGAAATGGATGGGCACTTCCGCGGGCAGAAAACTCACTCCCACGGCAAATCCGACGAGATTCAAAAGAGATAACACAGTATAAATGATCGCGGTCTTCATATTTCCTCCTATTTCCGGGCGATGCGCATGAGATAGACGAGCATGTCCTGCAAGACGGTGGTGTTTAAGGAATAGATGATGGTCTGCGCGCGGCGGCTGGTCTTTACGAGGTCCGCCTCTTTGAGGACGGAAAGGTGGTGCGAGACGGTGGCGGCGGTCAGATCGAACTGGTCGCAGATCTCCCCCGCGGTGTGCGGTCTGCCTTTCAAAAGGGAGAGAATTTCTCTCCGCGTTTTATCCGTAAGCGCGCTCCAAACGTCCCTCATGCCCTTCTTCTCCCGTATTTAGAACTTCATCAAAATAATATTACCATATCCGCCGGTTTTTGTCAATGGTATTTCGACATTTTTCGAAATAAAAAATATTATGGGCGCAAGCGGCACGCGCGCGGGATTTTTATAGGTTTCAAATATGCGCGCGAGGCAAATGCGTACCAAGCCCTTTGCGTGAAAAATGAAAATATTCAAAAATTATGCATAAATACAATCTTTTTTCGAGGTTTTTCGGAAAATTTTATGAAAAATATTTATTTTTACATGAAAAATGCTTGCTTTCTCCGCGCGGTTGTGCTATGATGAGAGCGTTTTTGAATGCGAATAAATATTCCGTTCAAATGAATAATTTGTATAAAATTTTTTAGGATGGTACCCTGTTATGAAAAAAATTACGTTCCTTTGCTCCGCCGTGTTTCTTGCGGCATGCCTTGTGTTCGGCGCCGCATGCGGCAGCACGGTCGAATTTGTTGCCAACGACGCGACCGACCTTTTGCAGGAGGACTTCGGCGTTGCCGTGAAAAAGGGCGACGCCGAGATGAAAGCCGCGGTGGACGCGGTCGTCGATCAATGGGTGAATGACGGCACGATGGATAAATACTTCGGCTATTACTCCGAACTTGCCGATGAAACCGCCTCCCCCACCGCTCCCCAAGGGCTCAAACTTTCGTGGGATTTGAGCGCGAACACCGAGGTCCTCGACATGTACACCGAGTCGGGCTTTGCCCCCTATGAATTTGTGCATGCAAGCGGCTATGCCGTTTCCGACGGCAGCAAGCAGGAAGGCGCATATTCGGTTGCGGGCATCGACGTTGCCATTGCCTGCCAGGTGGCGGAAAACCTCAACTGCAAACTCGTGATCCACGACGTTGATTTTGACACCATCATCACCCATCTCAACGGCTCGGACGGAAAGGCGCTCGCCGCGGCGGGGCTTACCATCAACGAGGAACGCGCAAGCGAAGTGGATTTCAGCAGCATCTATTCCTCGTCCACGCTCTCCATCGTCTGCGATAAGGCGAAAAATTACACGCAGCTGAAAGACCTCGACGGGCTCATCATCGGCGTGCAGGAAGGCACGAGCGGCGATCTCATCGCTTCTGCCGCCAAAAGCGCAGAGGGATATACCTATGTTGTGGAAGAGGGCGAGGACGGAAAAGAGGACGTGACTGCCACGATAAAACTGACCTCGGATAAAACCGAAGTTATGGCGTTCAAATCTTATGCGGCGGCGCTTGCCGCGCTGCAAGCGGGCAAAATCGACGTGATATTTATGGACAAAGTCCCCGCGCAGCTTCTCATCAAAAATATCTGACGGACTATGGACATCAATCTTCTCAATGCGAAAACGCTGACCGAACGGCTTCGGTCGGCGTTTGTCGTTGAAAACAGGTGGCTCTTATACTTCCAAGGGCTGGGGAATACCCTCCTCATGTCCCTCTTTGCGGTGTGCATCGGCGTAGCGCTCGGAGTTATTCTGGGCGCGATCATCTATACCGAAAAGAAAACGGGAAAGGCAAAAATCCTTGCGGCGATCTGCAAAGTGTATGTGACCGTGATCCGCGGCACGCCCGTCGTGCTGCAACTGTTCATCATGTACTTCATCGTGCTCGTTTCGGTGAAGAACGGCATTGTGGTGGGGTCGGTGACCTTTGGGCTCAACAGCGCCGCCTATGTTGCCGAAGTGGCGCGCGCGGGGCTCGAATCGGTGGACGAGGGACAGATGGAGGCGGGGCGGTCGCTCGGGCTCTCCTACTCCAAGACGATGTTCAAAATTATTCTGCCGCAGGCGTTCCGCAACATCATCCCCGCCCTCTTCAACGAATTTATCGCCCTCGTGAAGGAGACCTCCGTTGCGGGCTATGTGGGCATCCTCGACCTCGGAAAGGTGCCCGGGCTCATCCAATCGCGCACCTTCGACTATCTCTTTCCCCTGCTCTTTGCCTCCCTTTTGTACCTTGTGGTGGTGTATCTTCTCACAATTATTGAAAAATTCATCGAAAAACAACTTTCGAAGAGCGACAGGGACGGCGGCAAAAAAATCATTACGGGAGGCAGAAAAAAATGCAAGAACCGCTCCTGAAAACGGTGGAACTCAAAAAGACCTTCGGCGATACTTGCGTATTGAACGGGATTTCGACGGAAATTTACGAAGGCGAAAAGGTTGTCGTCATCGGTCCTTCCGGGAGCGGGAAATCCACCTTTCTGCGCTGTTTGAACTTGCTCGAAACGCCGACGGACGGGGCGATTTATTTCGGGGGAGAAGAACTCACCCATTCGACCGACCTCGAAGAGCACCGCAAAAAAATGGGAATGGTGTTCCAGCACTTTAACCTCTTCCCCCACCTCACCGTATTGAAAAACGTGACCCTCGCCGCGGTGGAAGCGCGCTTGCAGGAGCGCAAAAAGCGGAAGCTGAAAATTTCCAAAAAACAGATCGTCGCCGAGGAAAACGAGCGCGCGATGAAGTTGCTTGCGCGCATCGGGCTGGAAGACAAGGCGGACGCCTATCCTTCCACTCTCTCGGGCGGACAGAAACAGCGCATTGCAATTGTGCGGGCGCTCGCCATGAATCCCAAAGTGATGCTCTTCGATGAGCCCACTTCCGCCCTCGACCCCGAAATGGTGGGCGAAGTGCTCTCGCTCATGAAGGAACTCGCCGACGAGGGCATGACGATGATCGTCGTCACCCACGAGATGCGGTTTGCGCGGGAAGTCGCCACACGGGTGCTGTTTATGGACGGCGGAAAGATTGCGGCGGAAGGTCCGCCCGAGGAGATCTTCGGCGCGCCCAAGGACGAACGGCTGAAAGCCTTTCTTTCGAAAGTGCTTTGAACTCAATGGCGGGAAACAAGCCCGTATACGCGCAAAGCGGTTAAAAAATCGACATTTTTTCGAAAAACTTTTCGTCTGCCCCTTTACTTTCTTCTCCGATTGTATTAAAATAGTGGAAAACAGGGAGCGTGAAACGATATCGCGCAGACGTTCCGCAAAGGAGAGGAAATGAACAACTTCGGCGAAAAACAAAAGCATACGGGGGCTGCGGGCATGGGCAAAATTCTGAAATCGCTTGCCGCGGTCGCACTGTCGGCGGCGATGGCTCTCTCTTTTGCCGCTTGCGCCCCGAATAGCGGGGGAACGGGTTCTTCGGTTGAAACCCCCGGCACAAACGAGCCGACGGGTCCGGGTACGAACCCGAGCACGAACCCCGGAACAAATCCCGGAACGGAGCCGTCGAATCCGGGGACGGATCCCGGAACGGACGACCCGTACGCAAAATACAGCCCCACCCTGCAAGCCGTGCTGAAAAGCAATTACTACAATAAGCAGATAAGCCGGGCGAAAAACGGACAGTTCGGCATAGTCAACGGGTACTCAATCGCCAATAATGTGTTCGGTCAAATTCCATACACATTTTTGGAGAGCGAAGGTTTTGACGTTGAAGAACTGAAAACGACCGATGTTGAAATAAATGCCCTTACTTATATCTATGAAGGAAAGGAAACCGAGCTGTATAATCTTGTTAATGTCTCGTACAACACAGATAATCGATATATCAGCCAATACTTGCTGAAATATGACGACATCTCGGAGCAAGAATACAAAGAGCTGAAAATGTT
>CANRLK010000056.1 GCA_947631465.1 uncultured Clostridia bacterium | reverse complement strand
TTGGGCTGTAAGAGCTTAAAGCCCCCGCAAAGGACGATCGCCGTGAAAAACAGCACGAGCCCGACGGGGATGAGAAGAACGAATCCCTTCGATCCCCCTTCGTCCACGCCGAACGCGATCCCGACCCCAAACGACGCGATCGCCGCAATAAACATCAAGATGACCAGAAAGAGCATCGCCCAACCGTTCTTTTCGCGCGCGCTCCTTTCATCCACCGAATCGACGAACCTCAGCCCGCTTTTTTCGTCATTTTCCATTTTCCATTCCTCCGAAAAGTGATATTATTTTGATATCATAATGATAGTATATTCCGCGCCGCTTGTCAAGTGTTTTAACGAAGATTTTTCCGAGAATTTTCCAAATTTTTCAAACGCCGAAAAATGCTTTTTTTATGCGAATAAATATTCACCGGACGAGCTCTTGCTGTCCCCTATGAGGGGAAAGTCTCCGAGCATAGCGAGGAGGAAAGGGGTGTGCAACGACTGCGCATTATAATAAGGAGACACCCCCTCAGTCACGCATTGCGTGACAGCTCCCCCTCAAAGGGGGAGCCAAGGGGGGCGGATGCCTCCCCGTTCTCTGTTGCCTCCTTTAAGAGTTGGAGCATTGCCCTCCGCCAACGGTTAAGCTATGATCAGCATTCGCCTTTCTTAAACCACGCGACGATCGCGCGGTTTTCTTTCTGCAAAAAAGGGCTTTCGGCGTGCGAAAAGCCCTCTTTGATAGCGATCAAATACTGTTTCAGACCGATTTTCCCATTTCAAAGGCTTCGAGGAGCTTGGGGCTGTTCTCAATGTCGTCGACGTCGTTCACGCCGCCGCAATAGACATAGCCCTTCAAGCGCGCCTCGGGATAGCAGACGAGCCAGCCGTCGAAATTATTCAGCGTTCTGTCCGCGACGTCCTTGTCGTCCTCGGCAGCTGCAAAGAGCAGATAGATCTCGCGGAAGCGATAGTCCGAGCAGTAGAGCGGGTTGCAGCGGTCGAGCAGGGTTTTGAGCTGTCCGCTCAATCCATAATAATAAACGGGGGTCGCAAAGACCAAGACGTCCGCATGGAGCATTTTTTCGCGGAGAACGTCCGCGTCGTCCAAAATCGCGCACCGTTTTGTCTCTTGGCAGGCAAGGCATCCCCTGCAAAAGGCGATTTTTTTGTCATGCAGGGAGATAAACTCGACCTCGTTTCCCGCCTCTTTTGCTCCCTTTGAAAATTCCTCGGCAAGCCGCGCCGAATTGCCCTTCGTCCGAAAACTCGACGAAATGATCAAGACCTTCTTCATGCGTTTTCTCCTTATGATTTTGATTTATTGAATTTCCCGCCACCACCGCTTTGTATAATCGGTCAGGCGAGTCCATTCCGCCGTTTCTCCGAGCCTCGGCGTGACGACCGTAAACCCCGTTTCTTCGCCGCGCAGGGTGAATCGCTCGGCGGGGTCGTCCCAGGCGTGATCGGACAGCCGAAACGCCCCCCAATGGATGGGAACTGCCGCCTTGGCGTGCAAGATCTCCGCTGCCGTCACCGCTTCCTCGGGGAACATGTGCACGTCGTGCCACCGAGTCGAGTACTGCGCGCAGTCCATGAGGGCAAGATCAAACGCCCCAAATTTTTCATAAATTTCTTCAAACTGGTCGCCGAAACCCGTGTCTCCGCTTTCAAACACCTGAAACTGCTCATTTTTCAAGACCCAGGAAGCCCAGAGCGTCGCGTTTTGGTCGATGAGCTTCCGTCCCGAATAATGCCGCGACGGCGTACAGACGACGGTAAGCCCGTTCAAAGTGACTTCTTCCCACCAAGCAAGGGTCGTGATCTTCCCTTCCGACACCCCCCACCGTTTCAAGTGGTTTTCAACGCCGAGCGGCACGACATATCTTCCGACCTTGCCGTCGAGCTTTCGAATGGTCGGGTAGTCGAGGTGATCGTAATGGTCGTGGGAGACGATCACAAGGTCGATGTCGGGAAGCTCTTCCGCCGTCATCGCAAGGTCGCTGAAACGGCGAGAGCCCACAAACGAGACGGGCGAAGAGATCTCGCTGAAAACGGGGTCAAAGAGAATATTCATTCCCTGCATTTGCAAGAGAACGGTCGAATGCCCGAACCAAGTGATCGAAAGATCATCTTTGGAGGGATCTTGCAAAAAGGACGGCGTCACGGTCGGAAGTTTTCCGCTCGGGATCGTCCCCTTTCCGCTCGACCTGTCCTTGAACGGGTCGTCCGCCTCGGTCATGAGCGAGAACTCGCCGACGTTATGAAACGCGCCGTCATAGTAATTTTGGGCGCGTAAGGCGTATTCCTCTTTCTTCGCCCTGCTCGCGTTCCCGCCGAACGAGGGATAAAAATTGATGAAGAGCAGCGCGATCAAGACGATCACGACAATAAAAATCAAAAGGGCGAGCAAGATGCAAAGTGCGATCTTCGCCCCGCGATGGGTCTTCAAAAATTCCTTCATCCCTTTCTCCTTCGCGCGATCGACGCCTTAGCGCAGACTGATCGTCACTGTGATGGGATCGCTTTCGGTGAGGATGTCTCTCCACTCCTTTGCGGAAATGCCCTGCACCGTTCCGAGTTTCGTATAAGCCCAAGAATTGCTGCCATAAAACAGCACGATTTGATTTCCCGAGTATAAAATGACGTCGCCCGCCTCGGTCGTCATTTGCGTTTCGCTCCGCGGCAGAGTGTGCCCGAGCTCGCCGACCTTTTCGAACCCGCCGTAGTCTCTTGCTCGGTAGGTGATGTCGCCCGCCTTCAAAAGCTCGATCAATGCCTTCGTCGCCTCGTTCTCTTCGAGCTTGACGGAGATCTTGTGTCCGTTGATGGAAAGAAAAATTTCGCCCTTCACCTCTTCCTCCTTTTGATCGGTTTTTTCCTCTTCTATGGGCTGGGTAGATTCATCTAATAATTTGATTTTAAGCGCGGGAACGACTCCGAGCGACGTAAAATAGACGTATTGATTGTACCCCGCATAGCCGCTTCCGTCCACATAGCGGGCATAGAAGTCATAGATGTCATTTCCCGAACCCAACCACCAGCGCGCGCCGCCGCTCATGTTGAGCCCCTGCAAACGCGCATAGTCCGTCGCCTCAAACGCTCGGTCTGCGTCCGAAGAGAACCCCAAGTCGGGGTTTGACACGTCCTCTTCGCGAAGAAGAAAGAGCTTGTCGCCGTCGCCCGCGAAATTTGTGCGTTCGGCATCGGAAAACGCCGTTTCGTAGAACGCTCCGTTCAAAAAGGCGCGGATCGAGCTTGCTTGATAGTCGTTCGCCTTTGTTCCCCCCTCGCCCTTGGCGGCGGGGAAAAATTCATGGCTGTCGAGCACTTTCTCGCTCACGATCAATGCGGAATCCTCCCCCCTTTCGAGGACGCGCCAGGAGAGGGTCTCGAACCGAAACCAATAGACCGTGTTTGGCTCAAAGCCGTTGTCATCGACAAAACTTTGCGCTTCGCTCCCCTCGCGCCTCACGTCATTGGGCCGATACTCCGTAAAATAGACCCCTCGGTAAGTTTCGGATTCATACACAACGTCTTGATAGAACATGAAGTCCTTCCGCTCGCCAGAAAGATAGTATTCAAACGAGACCCAATCGCTCTCCCCGCTCGCCGCATTGAGCGCTTCGAGAAGCTCTGTATCTTGCACCTGCACCGTCGGATAGCGCCCGAAATACACCGTCTTGCCATCCTCGCTCATCGTGTATGACTTTTCTTCGGGCGATGAGTCGGACGGCTCGTCGGGCTCAGTCGGCTCTGTCGGCTCTGTCGGCTCTGTCGGCTCGTCGGGCTTGGACGGCTCATCGGGTTTGGTCGGCTGAGTCGGCTCGGAGATGGGCGGCAAGACCGACTCTTCGTCCAGCTTCGAGGCACATGCCGGGAGCATGATCGCGAGCGCGAACGTCAAAAGAATTGCAAGAAATCTTTTCATCGCGTTATAGATTCTTTTTGAAGAAACTCTCGATCTTGTCGAACGGAATCATATCGAGCCTGTCGTAGAGGTCGGTATGCACGGCGTTCGGGATCATGAGAAGTTCCTTGTTTGCCGCATATTTGCTGTCCTTCGTCATCGCGGCGTAGGCGTCCTTCGAAAAATAACAGGAGTGCGCCTTTTCGCCGTGAATGATGAGAACGGCGCTTCTTATTTCGTTGCTATACGCCAAAATGGGCATATTCATGAACGAGAGCGAGGAAGTCTTGTTCCACCCGCCGTTGCTGTTGAGACTGCGGGCATGATAGCCGCGCTTGGTCTTATAGTAGTCGTAATAGTCTTTGACAAAGAACGGCGCGTCGTCGGGTAATGGATCAACGACCCCGCCGCCGAGCTCGTAATCGCCGTTTTTGTAATCGACGGTGCGCTGCTGATTGAGGGCTTGTTTCGCCTCAAAGCGCGCTTCTTCGCTGTCCGCCGCGTCAAAATAGCCCTTAGCGTTCACGCGCGTCATATCGTACATGGTCGAGGCAACAGTCGCCTTGATTCTTGTATCCATTGCGGCGGCGTTGAGCGCCATTCCGCCCCAGCCGCAGATGCCCAAGATGCCGATTTTATCCGCATCGACGTCCTCGCGGCAGGAGAGATAATCGACGGCTGCCGAGAAGTCCTCGGTGTTGATGTCGGGCGAGGCGACATAGCGGGGCGTTCCCCCGCTCTCGCCCGTAAAGGACGGGTCGAAGGCGATGGTTAAAAAGCCGCGCTTTGCAAGTTCCTGCGCATACAGCCCCGACGACTGCTCTTTGACCGCGCCGAACGGTCCGCAAACAGCGATCGCGGCGAGCTTGCCGCTCGCCCCCTTCGGCTTATACACGTCGCAGGCGAGGGTGATACCGTAACGGTTATGAAAGGTCGCCTTCTCGTGATCGACTTGTTCGCTCTTGGGGAACACTTTGTCCCACTCTTTGGTCAAATTCAATTCTTCCATGATCTTTATCTCCTCTCTTTCAAAAAATTATCGGATGAAATTGGTCCACACGGTCTTTTGCGTTGCGGGAGAAAGGATCCCCTCGCGTTTGCCCGCGTCGATACATTTCAACAGCCACGCCATGTTGCGCGCGATATTTTTCATGGTCTGCATGCCTTCGAGGTCTTTTGAAACGTCCTCGGGCGCGCTGCCGTGGACCATGTTCCAATAAGTGGAAGAGACGACGGGCATTTCGGAAATGCCGAGGAACTTGGACATCACGTCGAGGCTTGCGGTCGTGCCCGCCCGTCTTGCGGAGGCAATCACTGCGGCAGGCTTATGATAAAAGTTCTGCCCGCCCGCGTAGAACATTCTGTCCATCGCGGAGAGAATGCGCCCCGTCGGGTGCGCGTAGTAGACGGGCGTTCCGAACACGAACCCGTCGGCATGCGCCGCTTTGTCGAGCCATTCGTTGACGGGGTCGTCTGTAAAGACGCAGCGTCCCGTCCCCCGACAGCCGCCGCAGCCGATACAATCCTGCACGGGCTGGTTACCGATCTGCAAAATTTCCGTCTCGATGTCCTGCTCGTTCAGACCGCTTGCGATCACGGAAAGCGCCGTAAACGTACAGCCGTTTTGCCGAGGACTTCCGTTAAAGAGTAAAACCTTCATGCACTCACCTCACGATTGATGATTTTTGCGGAATTTTCCACGACATTATGATACACCAAAAATTTCCATATGTCAAATGCCTATTTGGGAAGGAATTGTAAGCCGTTGTGAATTATTTTCTTTTCAAAAATTTCAAAAGTAAGACCGCAACGGCGACAAGAAGCGCGGCGGAAAGCACAAGCAGAAAAATGCCGCCTATCGTCGGCGTCAAAAATACAATAAAAATCCACCCGCATAGCGGGTGGTATTTCATTTTCGGGCATAGCCCTAATCGATACAGGCGGCGCACAAGT
>CANRLK010000055.1 GCA_947631465.1 uncultured Clostridia bacterium | reverse complement strand
ACCAGCAGGGGAATCGCCTTTCGCACCTTCAAAATTCCGCTCATTTTGCCGAGCGATTTTTTGGGACAGGCGATAAGCGCGCCGACGCATTTCGCACAGTCCATCGGAGAGCCGCCTCCGAAACCTATCAGACAGTCGCACCCCTCGCTCTTGTAAATTTTCAACGCTTCCTCGGCGTTGTCCGTCGTGGGGTTGGCGACTGCGCCGTGATAGACGGTGCAAGCAACACCCGCCTCCTTTAAGGCATTTTGAAGCGGCTGTGTAAGTCCGAGTCCGTAAATTGTCTTGTCGGTAACGATCAAAGCGTGTGTTTTTTTATTGGATTTCAAAACCGCCGGCACTTCGGTTATTTTTTCTATAATTTTGGGGTCTTTATAAGGTAGCAGCGGGAGAGCAAGTTTCAGCACACTCTGAAAAATGCGGCAGTACAGTCTCTTGAAGAAGTTAACGCCTTTTTCGGCGTGCAGGATCAGGGAAAACGCCAACAGGAATTGTGCGGGGTAATAGGTTGCAAGGCACAAAATGCGGGGAAGCGTATGTACCGCGCCGAACATATTGAGAAGCAGCATCAGATCGGAAACATAGAAAAGCACGCTGCCGATTGCAAGCAAGGCGGCGAGCGCGGTCCCCGTTCTTATGTCGGCAATCGCCTTTCCCACCATGAGCGACAGAATGAGCGCATAGATGACGCACACGATCTCCATGAGCATTCCGCCGAAGTCGAAGATCGGGGCAAGCGTGATGAAAAGGGCCGACGGCACAAAAATCACGGCGGAGACGATGAGGTCGGCGGGACGGAACCCGAAAGTAAAATAATATGCCGCGGCATAGATTATGTGCGCCACTGCAAACAGCGCCGTGCCGATTATAAACCATATTTCTGCCGAGTTGTAATTGATGATATCCCCCGCCATTGCAAAGAGGCAGCCGATCGGCATAAGGATCGGGAAAGTTTTCTTCGCCTTATTCTTGAACGCATAAAAGCAGTTCACGAGTGCGACCGCCGCAAAGCACGCGCTTGCTGCGCTTTTCAGCCAAAGCGCAGGGCTTAAAATCAGCATAATGTCAAACGTCACAAGGGCTGTTAACAATAAAAAATTCAATAGATAAACTGTTTTTTTCATTTTTTGCTTTCCTGTCTAACTCTTCGATGATTATTTCACAACCGTTTTCAATTCTCCCGTCGAAAAAGAATACTCATAAATCGCCGTGGAGTCATTGAAGTTTTCATTTGACACCCAAAGCACCGTCTTTTTCGTCAGGTTATAAATGACGCTATGTACGGTACAGCCGTTTCCTTCCTTCCAATTCCTCCTGCCGACGGTTTCGAGGATCTTCATCGCCGCCCATTCGTCCTGTACGACGCCGTCCGTATTGGAGAGGTCGGAATAGATCTGCTCGTACCTGTCGAGCCCCGCCTTGTCCTCGGACTTTTCATAATATTTCGGCTGAATGATGAAGTTGGTGACCCATTGGAAGTCACTTTCTCCCTCTTCTGTGCCAATATTCTCATCTCCCGTGTTATAGGTGACGACGAGCTTTCGGGCGGAGCCGTCGTTGTCCGTCTTGTCCGTGCCGTTTTCGGGGACCCATTCGAGGATGGCGCTTTTGCCCGTGCTGTCTGCGACCATGTAGTGGAAAGAGGTGTTCGCCGAGTCGTGGAGATTGTATTTTTCGATCAGCTCGACCGCCTCGTCCACGTCGTCCGCATAATCGAGGATCAGGCGGAGCATGGTTGTCGAGGTGATGTTTGGCTTATCCGGATCGTTTTGATCGGTCGCTACGGCATTGTTGTCTTCGGGTTCGCCCTGGTATGTCATGTAGATGCCGCAACTCACCCCCGCGTCGTTGATGCCGTCGAGAGGCGCATACGGAGCGGCAAGGCAGGTGATCTTGTTCATCAGTCCTTCCACATTTTTCTCTGTGCTCATGCCGACATAATTCAAATCAACTGTCGAGAAAGATGCGTGTCTGCCGCCGCCGGGATTTGTGATGGTCAGGCAGACGTTGGTCTTGTCAAAGTCGTAGTTGCGGGCAAAGAGCTTGTCCCCGCTCACGGTCGTCGCCGTAAAAGAGGCGCAGCCGATGTCGCTCTCCTTGATCCCCATATCCATAAGTCCGCGGGTGATTCTGTTCGAGATGAACGCGATGAGGTCCGAGTCCTTCTTCGCGCCGCCCTGTTCGAGGAAATCATCAAAATAGAACCCGCCGCTCACCTTCATGCTGTAAACCGCACCGTCCTTGTGCGCGTCGTTGCGGTCACGAAGCATGGTGAAACTCGTAACAGAAGAAAACTCGTTGTGCCAAATTCCGAAGAATACCGACACGAGAACGATCGCAAGCAATAGAATGACTGCAAGCACGATGCATAGGATCCGCAACACGATTTTTTTGGTTTTTGTCATAAATTTTTACTCCTTTTCCGAAAACTTTATTTCTCGTTTTTTATCAATTCCTTATAATATGTTCTTAAATTTTCATTGATCACGCCGAGAGATCGATAAAAGAAAATTCTCTCTGCTTCGGTAAAATCCATACTGCCCGCGGCAACAGCCTTCTCCGCACGCGTACAGATCACGTTCGTGAATTGTTTTCCCTCCTCCGTCAGCTTGATGGTCGAATTGCGCCGATTGGGGTCATAGATGACATAACCCTTTTCCTGCATCATCTTCAGCGCGCGCGAAATTGCCGCCTTATCTTCGAGCGTCAGTTCCGAGAGCTCTTTTGCCGTAAGTCCCTGCGGATTCTTGTTGAGATAGTAACCGCACAACACATGAATGGGTTTTAAGCCGAATTTTTCGATCTCAAATGTCTTGATCTTCTGAACGAGCTTATTCAGCCGCAGAATCGATAGCGTAAAATCTACGAATAAATCTTCCATAACAAGCCTCTTGGTTGATTTGTCAACTAATAGTATATCTGTTTTTAGTTGATTTGTCAACTGATTTACTCGGATGGAGTTTTTTTCGTAATTCAAAAACGTAAAATCAATTTTGAGGTCACGGGATAGAAATTCTACGACGAACTCTCGACGATGCAGACGAGCACACCGTCAGGAAGCGCAAGAGCACGGATGACACCGAGAAATGAAAGCCTCCACGTGAGGCGGCGTTTGCGCCTCGAACAAAAACGGAGAGTCGAAGCAATTCGGCCCTCTTATCTTTTGTGAAATATCACGGAAATTTTTTGGAAAGCGGCAACAATCGGGCTCGTTACTTGCCTACCAATTGTAGGGGAAAAAGCTAAAGACGGGTTTCCCGCTTGTTGAGGAGCGAAAGCACCATTTCAGCTGTTTGCCACAGGTCAAATAAGAAATTTTGATGAAATCTTCGATTTAGGGGCTACGATTTTGCCAAAAAATCGCCCTTCTTAGCGAAGGGGTATTGCATAGCGGCGCGCTCGGATCGGTGCAACCGCCTCGGCGAATTCTACGCAAAGGAGTACGGGAAGGCGGAGATCGGCGGATCGGACCTCCACAGCCGCGACCAGAAGTTCCTCTCGGGAATGGGGTTTGAGACCAAACTTACGGGCGTTTGGGACTTTGTCGAACGCGTCCGCCGCCGCGAAGGCATTATCTTAAAGGTCAAAAACGTCCTTGCATAACGTTCCCGCCCTGCGAAAATCGCATGGCGGGTTTTCTTGGTTCAGAATATATTTCGCTGTGATTTTTCGACGTCGTTTTCTACTTATTCCTCTCTTGATTCTTGATCGGACTTATTTGACGGTTCGTATTCTTTTCGGTATGCTTCTGCCATTTCTTTTATGGTTATATATGGTTGGAATTTCTTCAAAATGTCTTCATCTTTCGGATAGATCCATTTACTCTCTGTGGCACCGCTTGAATATTTGCTGACGGAAAATTCGATGCGATGGGTGGAAAATGTGTACTTTACCCAAACCCTTTGGACGGGGTAGTTCTCTTCTTCCCGCGGGATATCGGGTCCGTTTACTTTTTGACGCAGCACGACCGCCTCGGGCTCATCCGCGACAGCGCCGTTTGAATCTTTTGCTTGGATAATTTCATACCCGATCGTCTCGGGGTACTCTTTGCTCTTCTTAATTCCTTTATCCTTCAAAAATTGTATGCAGAACTCTTTGCGGCTCATCCTCGGTTCCGTCTCTTCGGCATCGGCGGCTAAAATTGCTTCGAAATCGGGCTTTTCGACGCCCTTATAAAAATGATTTTGAACAAGAGCACGCAAAATCTTACCGAAAAGGACATATTTCCGATAATCGTTGGCAAGGCGATTGGCGGGATGAGGGAGAAGATACAGCGATACTTTTTCATCCTTCAGCCCCTCTTTAAGCTCCTTTTTCAAATGATAATACGCCCTCTCGCCGAGGGCAAAGACGATGACGTTTTCTTCGCCATTTTCCCCGCGCAGACAATCGAGCTCCGCTTTCAAACGCTCTGCGATACACGTATCGACAATCTTGGAGGGATATTCGTCCGTCGTGAGGTAGCTCTTCTTATCCTTTTCCTCTTCGATTTTCATGCCGCACTTGACCATATTCGTCACATAGGCGTTTGCCATTTGGAAGGTGCGGATCGCGGAATAAATCATCCAGCCGTATTCCTTTTGAACGAAGAAATTCGGATAGATAAATTTGTCGTTCGGCCTTTCATACTGCCCCATGACCCAATACCACAGCCGACTCACATACCTTGTCCCGACTTTCCGATCTCTTTTTTCTTCGATGGCGCCCGGGTTTTCCATGACGAAAAGGACGGGCTTTTGCGACCACCCTGCGGTCTCTTTGTGATCGACCCCGTGTGCGTCCAAAAAGTCGAAGGTGTGCGTGCCGTGCGTAATGCGCGTGAATACGCACTTGGTGCCATCCTCTTGAACGAGATCGCAGCCGTCGCAAAGGGTGCAAAGATCGGGTTCGGTGTCAAATTTATGTTTGCCGTCTTCAAGCCTTTTGAAATCGTAGTCGGAGCCGTCGGGTGCGAACTCGATGAGTCCGCCCTTTCCGAAATTGAGCTTATGAAGTTCTTTTACGATATTTTCCAAGTTTTGCGTCATTTTCCTTCTCCTTTTGTTTCTCTTGCCTTATAGCAGCCGACGACGGCTTCGAAGCGATCGGCCTCGACTGCGCCGAGAAGCGCCGTTTTGCCGTAAACCTCGATTTGCCGAACGGTCTCTTCGAGCGCGTCCCGCGGAATGCGGAGCAGAATCACAAAGGCATCGTACGGCTCGGCGGCGACTTCGCCGATTCTCGAGACGAGCTCCGCCCCTTCTCCCGCGCGGACGATCTTCATTTCGCAGAACGAATACATTTCCCGAATGTGCTCGACGTCTGCCGCACAGAGCGCGATGAGAGGATCCGCCGCCCCGTCGATCAAGGTGTCGAAACGGCGCTGCGAAACGGGGCTATGCTCCCGTTCGAGGATCTTAAGGTCGTACTTCTTCAGGAATTTCCGAACAAACGGCGCATTGTCGGCATAGACGGGGAGGTCGCCGCAGAACGCCTTGAGGTCTTTCATGACGGTATCGAGGTCGGGCGCGCCCGCAAGCATTTCATTGCTTATTCCCGTAAGCGCTTCGACCTCGCGCGAGAGCGCCCCGTCAAGGGCAACAAAGGAGAAAAAGTTCTCCGCAGCCTTCCCGCCCAAGAATTTTTCTGCCGAAACGCGGATGACGCGGTCACGGGTTTCGTTTAGACCGCTCGTTTCGATATCGAGAAGGACGGCCTCCGAAGTGTCCCCACGATTGCAATACGCTTTGTTTCCGTCGGTCATGATTTCCTCCTTTTGTTATTCCTCATAATTTTTCCGCATCTCTTCGATGTCGTCTTTGATCTTATCGGCCAAAGACTGCGGGGAGAGCACTTTCACATACTTCCCATAGCTCAAGAGCCAAAACCGCATGGCGCGGGGAGAAGCGGTGACGCACACACGGTATTCCCCCGAGGGAAGGGGCTCGAGGTCCGCCTCTTTCCCAAACGTATCGAACACGTAGTCGGGGATATTTTGGGGAGAGTTGCGCGTCTCAAAGACAATTTTCTGCGGCTCGTCGCAGTAGAGATTGGGGAGGCGGCTCTGCAGTTTCCCCAAATTCAGCCCGTTTTCACAGCCCTTTATTGAGGTGACGGGGCGGGCGCGCTCTTCCGAGACGTCAACCTCCGTCATGCGGTCAACGCGGACGAACGCCAAGTCATCATGCCCCTCGAAGGCGCAGGCAAGATAGTATCCGCCGTTCTTCAAAAAGAGCTGAAAGGGGCTCGCCGTATACGGCGTTTCCCGCCGCGGGTGGAGCTTTTTGTCGGCGCCGTAATCCTGATAGATAAAGCGCACCTGCCGTTTGGCGGCGATCGCCTCGGCGAGAAGTTCGACGGAAAGGAAGAACTCCCGCCCGTCCGATTTGATATAATCGTCGAGGTTGACGACGTGGCGGGCATAATTTTTGAAGTACTTCCCGCCCTCCTTGACGAGCTTTTCGATGAGCTTCTTCGTATGCGCCTTGCAGATGTTGCGGCTTGCCAGCACCGAATCGACAAGAAGCCTGAGCTCCCCCACCTCGAACTTCTTTTCGGCAAGATACACGCCCAACTTATCGGAGATGATCTCATAGCCCGCGTCCTGCAAATATTCGATATTCCGCGCGACCGCCTTCCTCTCGCACTCGATGCCATAGACGACTTTGAGCAGACTGATGATATCGCCCTGATGAAGTCTGTGCTCGGCGTCCGAATATTCCGTCAGAATTTCGAGAATGCGCAGGATGAGCAGTTTTTTGGGTTCGTAGCTTTCCATTT
>CANRLK010000054.1 GCA_947631465.1 uncultured Clostridia bacterium | reverse complement strand
CACATGCCCGATATTGCCTAAAATGGGCATGAGCATGTTCGCATAGGCATTCGCTTTGGTAGACTTATCGCAAAGATCGTCGTTGACTGCGTCGAAGTCGCGCTTTGCCGCTTCCTCGTGGCAGAACACTTTGACGACCTTCTGCCCGTTCATCATCTCTTCGACATAGCCCTCGGTACGGGCGACCGCGCGCTGCGTTGCGAGGAAGTATTTCCCTGCGCCGCCCCCTACCGTCTTTGTCACAAACAGAATGACGACGATACAGCCGAGCACGATGAGAAGCAGATAGGCGCTGTAATAGAGCATGATGAAGAACAGCGTGACCACCATGATACCGGACGTTAAGAGCTGCGGCAAGGACTCGGAAATGAGCTGGCGGAGCGTATCGATATCGTTGGTATAATAGCTCATAATGTTGCCGTGGCTGTGGGTATCGAAATAGCGGATGGGCAAATCCTGCATGCCGTTGAACATCTGTCCCCGCATCTTTTTGAGATACCCCTGCGTGATGATCGCCATGAGCTGTTTGTTGATTGCACCTGCAATCAGGGAGAGCACATACAGCCCGATGAGCGTGAGCATATACGCCGTAATCTCCTTCCCGAACGTCGCCCAAAGCAGAGCGGACGGCGTACTGCCGTCAAGGGCGTTTTCGATCACCGTAAAGATGCGCTCCATGAAGATGGAAGGCATTGCGGAAACAACGGCGTTAAAAATAATGAGCGAGAGCGTAAACGGCATCAAGTGGGGATAGAAGCCGAATACCGATTTCAGAATGCGTTTGAACGTCCCCTTGGGCGCGGTCATAGAAGCGCCGCGTTGCTGCGGGCGGGACATCGACATTTTAGCCATTGTCGTCCCCTCCTTTTTCCTCGTTCATCTGGTCCAGCGATGAGATCGCCTTGCCGCCCTTATTTTGGGTGGTATAAACCTCGGTGTAGATCGGGTTGTGATACAGGAGCTCGTCATGCGTCCCGACTGCAACAATCCGACCCGCCTCCATGATGACGATGCGGTCCGCATCTTCCACCGAAGAGGTGCGCTGCGCAATGATGATCTTCGTCGTCGAGGGGATATACTCGCGGAATGCCTTGCGGATGAGCGCGTCCGTGTGGGTGTCGACGGCGCTCGTCGAATCGTCCAAAATCAAAATTTTGGGCTTTTTCAAAAGGGCGCGGGCAATACAGAGCCGCTGCTTCTGCCCGCCCGAGACGTTGGTGCCCCCCTGTTCGATGCGGGTGTCGTATTTATCGGGGAAACTCTGGATAAATTCGTCCGCCTGCGCGAGTTTGCATGCCTCGACGAGTTCCTCGTCAGTCGCGTCCGGGTTCCCCCACCGCAAGTTGTCTTTGATGGTGCCGGAAAAGAGTTCGTTCTTTTGCAGCACGACGGCGACCTGGTTGCGGAGCGATTCGAGGTCGTACTCGCGCACATCGTGTCCGCCCACCTTTACGCGCCCTTTCGTCACGTCATACAGGCGGGAAATGAGGTTGACGAGCGAGGTCTTGGAAGAGCCCGTTCCGCCGATGATCCCGATCGTCTCCCCCGATTGAATGTGCAGTTCGATGTCTTCGAGCACGTTCCTTTCTGCGGTAGCGGAATATTTGAAACTCACGTCGCAGAAGTCAATGGACCCGTCCGCCACCTCATGAATGGCATTTTCGGGGCTGTGCAGCGTCGGTTCTTCCTGCAACACTTCGCAGATACGCCGCGCGCTCTCGATGGACATCGTGACCATGGCAAAGATCATGGAGAACATCATGAGCGACATGAGAATTTGCATGCCGTAGACGATGAGCTGCGAAACCTTACCGACCGTGAGCGCATTAGGGTCTGCGGCGAGAATGAGATCGACATTTGCCGCTTTCAAAATCAGATAAGAACCGATAAAGAGTATGGAAGAAAGCACGCCGTAGAAGCAAAGCTGCATGGCGGGGTTGTTCCACGCGAGGATGCGCTCCGCCTTGGTGAAGTCGATCTGCACGTCGGTCGCGGCGCGGTCGAACTTCTCCTTTTCATGCTCTTCGCGCACATAAGACTTGACGACGCGGATCCCCTTCACGTTCTCCTGAATGGATTCGTTCAAATTATCGTATTTCTTAAAGACGCGGTGGAAAAGCGGCATCGCCTTCCACATGATGAAGAAGAGGACCGCAGCGAGCGGCGGCACCACCGCCACAAAAATCCAGGCAAGGTTTCCGCCCATGGCAAACGCCATGATGAAGGAAAAGACCATCATCATCGGGCTTCGGATTGCCGTTCTTATGATCATCATGTAGGCGAATTGCACGTTGTTGACGTCCGTCGTCATACGGGTGACGAGGGACGGCGTCGAGAACTTGTCGATATTCTCGAAAGAAAATTCCTGCACCTTGTAGTAGAGGTCTTTTCTCAAATTTTTTGCGTATCCGGAGGCTGCTTTCGCGCAGAACATGCCGGCGAGGGCGCCGCAGGCGAGAGACAGCAGGGACATCCCGATGAGGATTGCGCCGAAAATGAGAATTTTCCCCAACAGATTTTGGTCGACGACAACCCCGTCTTTGACCGATTGTTCGATCGTATCCACAAGTCGTGCGATAATGAAAGGTATCAAACATTCGAGAACGACCTCTCCCGAAACAAACAGCGGGGAAAGGATGGACGGAAGTTTATATTCCCGAATGCTCTTTGCAAGTGTCTTTATCAAAAGAACGCCTCCCAATATGTTGAAAAAAGTTGTTACAGAAAAAACCGCGCAAATTTCAAAGGAAATTTACGCTTTGTGTTTACAATATTCTTATTATACACGCCCAAAAAAAATTGTCAAGAAATCAACGATGAAAATTGAATTTTCACCAAAATTACATAATAGAGAATAAGAATGTACGATTTGCGCAAATTGAGTTGTGGGAGGAAAAGAAAATGCAAAAATTCAAATCCGGCGAAACCGTGCCGATGTCCTGCAACTACAAGGCATACGACAAGAACGGCAACAGCCACGATAATGAAAAGACCTACCTTGAAAAAGGCACGACCTTCCCCCCTCTTCAACATGAGGGCGGCTACTGGGTCATGGACCACGAATAAGTTTGGCGAAAAGAGGGCAATCCCGCTCGGGATTGCCCTCTTTTCGCCCTTTTTCGCTTTGCGATAAGATATGCGCGTTCCGGAAGCGGCGCTTGCGAAATTAAAGCCGTCCGCCGCAGGGTTCCGTAAGCACCAACGGATCGAGCACTTTATCCAGCGTCTCCGCGTCCATGAGCCCCTCGCGCAACACGATCTCCCGGATGGGCTCTCCCGTTTTGAGAGACTCTTTTGCGATCTCGGCAGCTTTCAGATACCCGATATAGGGATTGAGTGCGGTGACGATCCCGACGCTGCGGTTCACCCATTCGGCGCAACGCTCGCGGTTGGCGGCAATCCCCACAATGCAGTTGTCCGAAAGCGTTTTTACCGCTCCGGACAGAGCGCGGAACGATTCGAAAAGCTGGTAAAAGATCACCGGTTCGAACGCGTTGAGTTCAAGCTGTCCCGCTTCCGCTGCCATCGTCACCGTAACGTCGTGCCCGATGACGAGGAACGCGACTTGATTGACGACTTCCGGAATTACGGGGTTTATTTTCCCCGGCATAATGGAAGATCCGTTTTGTTTTGCGGGCAAAATGATCTCGCCGAGCCCCGTGCGCGGACCGCTGGACATCAACCGCAGATCGTTGCACATCTTGGAGAGGTTGACCGCCAGCGCTTTCAACGCTCCCGAAACAGCGGCAAAACCGTCCACATTCTGCGTACCGTCGAATAGATCTTCGGCGCGCTGCAACTTTTCTCCGGAAAGAAGAGACAACTCCTCCGTGATGTGCGTGAAGTATGCCTCCCGCGCATTGATGGCGGTGCCGATTGCCGTGGCGCCCATGTTGATGGTGCGCATCTCCGAAAGGGAGTTTTCAATCCGCGTTACAGAGCGCGCGATCGAGGTCGCAAACGCGTGAAACGCCTGTCCGAGACGCATCGGTACGGCGTCCTGCAACTGCGTTCTGCCCATTTTCAGAATCCCGTCAAACTCCGTTGCTTTCTGCTTCAAAGCCTCCACAAGATGACCGAGTTCTGCGTTCAGTTCGGCGGCAAGGGAAAGCACAGTAAGTTTTCCGGCGGTCGGGATTACGTCGTTGGTGGACTGCTCCATGTTGACGTCGTCGTTGGGGCTGATGATTGAATAATCCCCTTTCTTTCCCCCGAGACGCTCAATGGCGATGTTGGCGATGACTTCATTCACGTTCATGTTTGCGGAAGTGCCCGCGCCGCCCTGCACGGCGTCTACGATGAAATCTTTTTTGTGCTTTCCGTGCAGGATTTCATCGCATGCGGCTATGATCGCGTCCGCTTTTTTGTCGTCAAGAAGCCCATAAGCCTTATTGACGATCGCCGCTGCCTTTTTGATTAAAACAACGTTCCGTACGAAAACAAAATTGAGTTTTGTTCCCGTGATTTCAAAATTCTCTTTTGCGCGCAAGGTCTGAATGCCGTAATATGCGGCGCTGTCCAATGAGAGTTCCCCCACCGAGTCGCTCTCGGTCCTGAATACTTTTTCCATATCTGCTCCATGCGGGTTTTTGCCCATAATTCGCTATCTATGCTATTATAAACATTCCCGAAAGAAAATGCAAGCGTCTTTCTTGCATTATTCCGCTTTTTTGCGACAAGTTGCACTCTTTCGCCTCTTCCCACCACGCAAAAAGGACGGCGCAGCCGTCCTTTTTGCGTGGCGGAGTATTAAGAATGTAAAACGAATTTTCTTATTTCCGTTAAACGTTATTATAATGCGGTAGAGATTCCTCGGCTACGCTCGGATTGACATTTTAGTAAATTTCCAATTATTATTTATATAATGTACTGAATAAAATGGCGGCTGATGCGGTCGAAGCGGCACTGCGCGCAGCATTGGTAAGGGCTTCAATTCTCATATCTTCCAATTTCTGTTTATAATATTCTTTTTCCTCCGGTTTCATATCTTCACATCTCAAGTAATTCTGATACAAATTTTTAATGTAGGGTAAAAGGTTTATCTGTCCCTTTTTTATTGTCTTTCTTGCGGCGATATTCAACCAAACATCTATACCCAAAATTAAAATTACGCCAACCGATAGCGCCATACTTCCAAAAAGTTTTTCGAGGAGCGCATCGGCAGAGTCCATTTCTAACCCCACGAGGGTTTCCTCCGGAGGAGTCGTAAACCCAACAACCGTTAAAATGATTCCGATCAATAGAAGAATAAAAATGATAACGTTCCCGATTATCAGAACCTTTTTAAGTGTTTTTTTTGCCCTTGCTATTTCGCGCTTTTTGGCTTCTTCCACTTCGTAAAAATAATAATTTTCCGCTTCTTCGATTGTCATACTTGATTCCCTCCGTTTTTCTTTTTTGTCTTTTTCGGATTTCATTCGTAAATTTCGCAAACGAATGACCGTCGGCGGAGTTTAAGCTCTCTCCTTTCTTCGATGTCTTAAATCCTCTTGCCGTTTCTTTGTCACAGCATCCGAGGTTTATGTTGAGGTCGATGAAAACCTCGGTAACTGCATTGGAAGCCACTCAACAAAAATAGCCCCTTGCCTAATTTAATTCAGTTAGTTTGACATATTAAGTATAACACATAATAAAACTTTATGTCAAGTGCGAAGAAAAATTTTAATAGAAAAATAATGCGACCTAAACCGAACGGCAGTTTATTTTAAGTTGCTCTTGATGGAGCATTGATCGCCTAAAACGAATTTTATTCTACAATTTTCCATTGCAATCGATTGGCGACGATGTAGGTGTCGCCCGGTTCCTCGATTCCGTTATGGAGCTTCTTTGGGTCGAACGGCGCGTCCGACCACACGATGAGGCGTTTCGGTTCTCCCGGTAAGAGCCCTTCCGCAAACGTGAGATATGCCTCGAACAAGAGAGGCAGATAATTGTCCTCGGCGCCGACAAGATGAAGCTGCCGAAGCCCGATAAAACTCATTTCCAAAGTTTTCGGACGCCATTGCCGCTCGAAAGTTACATGCAGGGTATATTCCTCTGCATCACCGAAACACATGATCAATTCCTCATCGACGCTTGTCCCGCTTTGAAAGACTGCACGGGTCAAACAGCCGTCGTGAAAACCGCCGTAGGCTTCGAGCAATTCTTCGATATCCTCTTGTGTTTTGATTTCTTTCCACTCGCTCATAAAATAATTATAGCATAGTTTCGGCAGTCGTGCATGTTTTTCTTCGCTCGAAAGCGTGGTGGATTTTGCCGACACCCCAAAGGGGTCCCCTCGGCAAAGCCTCGGCGCTTCGCGCCTCGCGCGAACCGACCGCATTGTTATTTTTTCCAAGGTCGGCACGAGCGCCAAAGGCGCGAAGTAACCACGCGGCGTTTCTTTCTTCCACCTCGACCGTCACGAAAAGGGACTGACAAAAAGTCAGTCCCTTTTCGTGGTGGAGTATTGATAACCTAAAACGAAGATGGAAGAGGTGGATTCCCTTCGCTATGCTCGGGAGCTTCGTCGAAGGGGAATGCTTTGGGGAAACGATATGCTTATTGTGCCCTTCTCCTCGCGCGAACCACCGAGGAATATCGGGTTTCTTTCTGCCACCTCTTCCCGCCACGCAAAAACCCTTGCACAAGGCAAGGGTCATGCGTGGTGGGAAGAGGTGGATTCGAACCACCGAAGTCGTTGACGTCAGATTTACAGTCTGATCCATTTGGCCGCTCTGGAATCTTCCCATTTGTGAAATTGTTTGGAGCTGGTGACCGGAATCGAACCTGCAACCTGCTGATTACAAATCAGCTGCTCTGCCAGTTGAGCTACACCAGCAAGATCATGCCCTTCCGGACACTCACTATCTCCCCTTTCAGGGCTTCCCAAAAATATTTACGCAGTAAAGATTTTTGGGAAGAGGAGCAACCCGCACTAAAACCGCGAACGGCACACCCCCTATTTAGGGTTCCCAAAAAAGATTGCGTAGCAAGATTTTTTGGGAAGAGGAGACGCAACGGAGCGTACTTGCACTTTGCGCGAAGCGCGAAGTGCTTAAAGCGAAGTTTGCGCCGACGAGGTGGTGGCTTGGGGTGGAATCGAACCGCCGACATAAGGATTTTCAGTCCTCCGCTCTACCAACT
>CANRLK010000053.1 GCA_947631465.1 uncultured Clostridia bacterium | reverse complement strand
AGCGGAACAGCCCATTTGTTCTCCTTTTCTTCCCACTCGTTCAAAAATTCGTGGCGCGAGCCGTCAAACAGCACGAGCTCCACGTCCTTCATCTTGATCTTATCCCTGTAATACCTTGCGAGCTTTTTGACCCCTTCGCCCATGTCCCCGACTGCGTCGTCCTTTCCCGACACGAGCAGCACGGGCAGATCCCGTCGCAAACTTTGCCCGTATTTCTTGGTATAGAGCGACAAAAGCCCCTTGAAGAAGTCCCGATAGAAGCGGTAGGAACAGGGGAAGCCGCAGAGCGGGTCTTCGCGGTAGAGGCGGTTGCTCTCCCTATCGGTGCTGAGCCATTCGCCGTCGCGGAATTTTTTGGCATATTCGCCGAACGTGCGCGCCTCGACAAATGCCGCGGGCTTCTTTTGATAGCCCATCACGCATTGAAACCCCGCGACAAACGCGCCGAAGCGGACCATGAAGTCCTTCTTATAATTGCTCCCCGCGATCACCGCGCCGTCGAGTTTGTCCCCGAATCTTCCCAAATAGCTCTGCGTCAAGAACGAGCCGTACGAAAAACCGAACAGAAAATAGCTCAGTCCCGCATATTTGCGGCTGTAATAGTCGGTGATCATGCCCTCGTCGCGCAAGGTGTCGAGATACATGTTCCCCTTGCAGTAGCCCAAGGAGTCGTAATCGGTCTTGCCGTGCCCGCGATGATCGTCGGCAACGACGATGTAGCCGTTTCGGTTCAAAAAACGGGCAAACGCTTCATATCTTCCCGCATGCTCCGCCATGCCGTGCACGATCTGCACGACCCCTTTCGGCTCGTCCGTCTCCGTCCATTCGTGGACGAAGATCCTCTTTCCGTCAAATGCTTTTAATTCCATGGCGACCCTCTGTCTTTTATTATACAGGTTTTTTCGGGTCTTTGCAAGCCTTTGCGCGCAAAACGACGTGCTTTTTCGCATTCCGACAAAATTTTCGGTGAAAAACCCGCAGGGGCGTTCCCTGCGGGCTGGTTCATCTTTTCATTACCGTTTATACGGCTCTTTGCCGTAGAGCGCGGAGACGTTGTCCGAAAAGCGTTTGGACTTTTCGAACTGTTTGAGTTCGAGCGTCGATGCGCTCTCTTCCATCCGCCGTCTTTGCTCCCTCGAAAGTTTCTGCGGGACTTCGACGGATACCCTTAAATACAGACTTCCCGTGCCGTTTCTCGTCTTTAAGCCCTTGCCCGCGATGCGGAAGGTCGTCCCCGGCTGCGTGCCTTCGGGGATGTTGTAGTCGAAGAGATCGTCGATGTCGGGCACTTTGACCGTCCCGCCGAGCGCGGCGATATGATAAGGAATGGGAAGATCGAGATACAAGTCGTTGTTCTTGCGCTCAAAGAGCTTATGCGGCTCGACCTTGAACACGACGATGAGATCTCCCGCCGCGCCGCCGTCCGTCCCCGCCTGCCCGAAGCCGTACTTGCGAATATAAGAGTTGGTATCCACGCCCGCGGGGATATTGAGCGTGACCTTGGTCTCCCTGCGAAGATACCCCTTCCCTTTGCAGTCGGGGCATTTGTCGGTGATGATCTTCCCCCTGCCGCCGCAGTCGGGACATGCGCCCACGCGGACCGTTCTGCCGAACATCGTATCCTGCGTGTAGCGGACCTGTCCCTTGCCGCCGCATTTTTGGCAGGAACGAAACGCCGTGCCGCCCTTTGCCCCCGTCCCCTTGCAGGACGGACAGGGCTCGTTGCGGAGATAAGTAACTTCCTTGACACAGCCCTTCGCCGCATCCATGAAGGAGAGCTTCATTTCGAGCTGGATATCTTCGCCCGTGTTGTCGCGCTGGACGGACGCGCTTCCGCCGAAGCCCTGAAAGATGCTGTCGAAAATATCGCCGAAGCCGAAGCCCGAGAACCCGCCGCCCGAAAAGCCGCCGTTCCCGCCGCCGAAGCCGCCCATACCAGGATGCGCCTGCTCATAGTCGTAGGCGGCGCGCTTCTGCTTGTCGGAGAGCACCTCGTTCGCCTCGTTGATCTCTTTGAACTTCTCGGCGGCAAGTTTGTCGTTCGGATGAAGGTCGGGGTGGTATTGCTTGACCAGCTTTTTATACGCCGCCTTGATCTCTTCCTCGCTCGCGTCCTTGGAAACGCCGAGAACTTCATAGTAATTTTTCTTTTCTGCCATAATTTATCCCAAAATCTACGGCATTCTCTCCCGAAAAAGAAGAGAATGCCCGCTGTGTTTTATCGATTTTCGTTGAGGTTTGGACGCGCCCGTTTCCTTATTGATGGAACTCTTCGCCGCCGTTCTGGGAAGGATTTTCCCCGCCCGCGCCGCCGTTGCCCTGCGCCTGCTGATAGAGCTTCGCAAAGATGGGCTGGACCTTGTTGCTCAATTCGTCAAATGCCGACTTGAAACGTGCCTCGTCGTCCGATTCAAGCTCCTTCTTCGCCTCGTCCACCGCGCTTTGAAGGGTCGCTTTGTCCTCTTCCGTGAGCTTGTCGCCGCTCTCCTTCACCGTCTGCTCGATCGAGAAGATGAGCCCGTCGAGCTTGTTGCGGGCATCGACCTTTTCCTTCCGCTTCTTGTCCTCTTCGGCGTACTGCTCGGCTTCCTTGACCGCCTTGTTGATCTCATCCTCCGAAAGATTGGTCGAGGAAGTGATCGTGATGTCCGTACTCTTGCCCGTGCCGAGGTCCTTCGCCTCGACATGGACGATGCCGTTCGCATCGACGTCGAAAGTGACCTCGATCTGCGGAATGCCGCGCGGCGCGGGCGCAATGCCCGTCAGCATGAACCTGCCCATCGTCTTGTTGTCGCGGCAAAATTCGCGCTCGCCCTGCAAGATGTGGATCTCGACGCTCGTCTGGTTGTCCGCCGCCGTCGAGAACACCTGGGACTTCTTGACGGGAATGGTCGTGTTGCGGTCGATGAGCCGCGTGAACACGCCGCCGAGCGTCTCGATGCCGAGCGAAAGCGGCATGACGTCGAGAAGCAAGACGTCCTTGACTTCGCCCGTTAAAACGCCGCCCTGGATTGCCGCGCCGACCGCGACGCACTCGTCGGGGTTGACCCCCTTGAACGGCTCTTTGCCCGTGATCTGCTTGACCTTCTCGACGACCGCGGGAACTCTCGTCGAGCCGCCGACCAAAATGACTTTGTTGATATCGTTATAGGTGAGTCCCGCATCCTTCATCGCAAGGCGCATGGGCTCTGCCGTCTTTTCGACGAGATCCGCAATGAGCGCCTCGAACTTCTGACGGGTGATTTCAAGCTCCAAATGCGCGGGACCTGCGTCCGTCATGGAGATGAACGGAAGGGAGACGGACGTCGAGTTCATGCCCGAGAGTTCGATCTTCGCCTTTTCGGCAGCCTCTTTGAGCCGCTGCATCGCCATCTTGTCCTTGGAAAGATCGACGCCGTGGCTCTTCTTAAATTCGTCGACCATATAGTCCATGAGCCGCTTATCGAAGTCGTCGCCGCCGAGCATGTTGTTGCCGTTTGTTGCAAGCACTTCGAACACGCCGTCGGAGATTTCGAGCACGCTCACGTCGAACGTGCCGCCGCCAAGGTCGTAGATCATGACCTTGCTGTTCTCCTTTTCCTTGTCGAGCCCGTAGGAGAGCGCGGCTGCCGTCGGCTCGTTGATGATACGCAGCACGTTGAGCCCCGCGATCTTGCCCGCGTCCTTGGTCGCCTGGCGCTGCGCGTCGGTAAAGTATGCGGGACAGGTGATGACCGCGTCCGTCACCTTGCCGCCGAGATATGCCTCCGCGTCCGCTTTGAGCTTGGAGAGGATCATCGCCGAGATCTCCTGCGGAGAATAGGATTTTTCATCGATCTTGACCTTATAGTCAGAGCCCATCTTGCGCTTGATGGAGATGACGGTCTTGTCGGGGTTTGCGACCGCCTGCCGCTTTGCGACTTGCCCCACGACCCGCGAGCCGTCCTTTTGGAACGCCACCACCGACGGGGTCGTCCTGCTGCCTTCCGCGTTCGCGATGACGACGGGCTCGCCCCCTTCCATCACCGCAACGCACGAGTTCGTTGTTCCCAAATCGATTCCGATAACCTTTGCCATAATCTTTTCCTTCCTTCTATTTCCCTTGATTTTATCTTTTTATTTTTTTTATTTACTTCGTTACGACCACTTGGGCGTAGCGCAGTACCTTGCCGTTTTGAATGTAACCCTTGCGATAGACCTGCTTAACGATCCCGCTCTCTTCCCCCGCTTCGGGGTCGAGCGCCATGATCGCCTCGCACTTTTCCGCGTCGAATTGACTTCCGAGCGGATTGATCGCCTCGATGTTCTCCTCTTTCAAGAGCCCCTCAAAGCTCGTCACGACCATTTCGATGCCTTTCTTCGTCGCCTCGTCCTTGCAGGAGAGAAGGGCGCGTTCGAGATTGTCCGCGATCGGGAACAGCCCCTTGACGACGTCCGCCCTGCCCTCCGCATAGCGGCGGGCGCTTTCAAACGCCGTGCGCTTCCGATAGTTCTCGTACTCCGCCGTGACCGAATACCACTTGCGTTTGAGATCTTCCGCCTCTGCTTTCAACTTCTCGATCTCGCTCTCCGAAGCCGAGCCTTCCTTCTCGCACTTCTCGCATTTTTCGCCCTTTTCGCCCTTGCAGCACGTTTCGCTCTGACCGCCCTCTTCGCCGCATTCCGCCGAAGGAGTGGCCATAGCGTCCTCTGCCGCCTTGGCTTCCTTTTGTTCGCTTTTCGGCTCTTCCGCCGATTTGTTCTTTTTCTTTTCCACTTTCAAGCACCTATTGGATGTATTCTCTTCTTTGAAAAGTTCCATTCCTAATATAATGTAAAAAACGCGCCCTTAAACGGCTTTTTGAAAATTTCTGCGCTCTCCCGAAAAAATTTTTCCCACCCCCTTTACAATGCGGTATTTTTTGAGTATAATGGAAGAAAATATTTTGGAGAGAGAATTATGGAACAAAAAGTCATGACATTGTCGTCAAAACGCAACCCCGCCGTCAAGATGGACGTCCTGTCGGGACACTTCGCGACGACGCACTCGCACGTCACCCACTGCATGGACCTGTCCGCGATCAAGTCGGAGATGAAGATGGCGCGGGCGGGCGCAAAGTTCTTTGCGGACGAGTTCCGCGGCGCGCTCATCGACACCGTCATCACCTTGGAACATACCAAGCTCATCGGCGCGTTTCTCGCCTTCGAACTGTCCCATGCGGGCATCAATCTCAACCGAGACATTGCGGTCGTCTCCCCCGAGATCGCGGGCGAGAAAATGATCCTCCGCGATAACATCGAACCGTATGTGCGCGGAAAAGCCGTGCTCGTTCTGACCGCGACCGCCACGACGGGCTTGACCATTTCGAGCGCACTCGAAGGGGTGCGCTACTACGGCGGCACGCCCGTGGGCGCTGCGACCATCTTCGGCGGCGACTTCTGGGTGTTCGACGTGCCCGTCGCAAAGCTCTTCGGCGTCGAGGACCTCGACGGCTACCGCTCCTTCCGCGCCAATGAATGTCCTCTTTGCAAACAAAGCGTCAAAGTCGACGCCTTGATCAATTCCTACGGTTACAGCAAGATCTGAATCCTGCTCCCTGAAAGGGGCGCGCTATGAGAAAAACCGATCGATGATCTCCTTGATCTTGCTTTGATAAATGATATTGCCGTTTTCGCCCGCAAAGCATAAGGGGGGATAGACGACGCACCACCAATTATCGCCCGCGCCCGAGCCAAGGTTCAGAATGAGCGCGTCGTATTCGCCCGCTTCGAGGGTGACGTTTTCATAGACGCGGGTCGGAAAATTTTCGCGCGTGAGCGCCGCCTTCGCGCCGTAAGAAAAGCCGTTTTCTTCGAGCACGCCCTTTGCAACGCGCTCGATATTCGGCAATTGCGTTTGGATGAGCGCCATTGCCTCGGTCTTGGTCTTTGCCTCGGCGACGACGGGGGTCAAATAGGCGACCACTCGATCGCGCACCCGATATTTGACCGCCTGCGCCGCGCTCTCGTTGGAATCCGCGCGGATATGGATGCGAAGATAGGCGCTTTGCGAGACGGTCTCCGTCTCCCTCTTCTGCCCGCCGAACGCGAAAAGCAGCACGGCGATCCCCGCGATCAGGCATACAATCAAGGCGAGCTTTTTGAAGTCGATCTTCATAAAAAATAACCTCCGAGAAGTTCTTTCCCGAAGGTTATTGTCTTGTGAAGGGAAATTTATACCTACACGGACTCAAAAAGTCTCTTCGATCACGCCGCCGCCGAGGCAGGAAGTCTCGTCATATAGCACGGCGTATTGTCCGGGGGTGACCGCGCGCTGGGGAGTCTCGAAGAAGATCTCCGCCGTATCCCCTTTCCCGAGTTTGACAAGGACGTTTTGCTCGTCCTGACGATAGCGGAATTTTGCGGTGCAGGAAAATTCGGAAATGTCGGGCTTTTGGGGGATAAAATTCATGCCCGAGACGCGGCAGCCGAGCGAGTCGAGCGGAGTCTCGTCGCCGTGGGAGACATAGAGGATGTTATGTTTGAGGTCTTTTTTGACGACGAACCACCTGCCCTCTTCGCCCTTTTTGCCGCCGAGCTGCAAGCCGCGCCGCTGTCCGAGGGTGTAGTACATGAGCCCGATATGTTCGCCGACGACCTCGCCGTCGAGGGAGAGGATCTTCCCGGGCTTTGCGGGGAGATATTCCTGCAAAAATTTGCGGAAGTTGCGCTCCCCGATAAAGCATATGCCCGTCGAATCCTTCTTGCGCGCGGTCGAGAGGGACGCCTGCTCCGCGATCGAACGGACTTCGGACTTTGTGAGGTCGGAAAGAGGGAACAGGACATTGGAGAGCTGTTCCTGGGAGAGTTGGTTGAGGAAGTAGGTCTGGTCCTTGCCATGGTCCTTGGCTTTGAGGAGATGGATCCCATCAAAATCTTCTTTGATCCCGCAGTAGTGTCCCGTAGCGACGAAGTCCGCGCCGAGATCTTTGGCGAACTGTTTGAACGGACCAAATTTGATCTCGCGGTTGCAAAGGACGTCGGGATTGGGGGTACGACCTGCGCGGTATTCTGCGAGGAAGTAGGAAAAGACGCGCTCCATGTATTCTTTGGAGAAATTGACGGAGAAATAGGGAATGTCGAGAACGCCCGCGACGCGTTTGACGTCCTCAAAGTCCTCTTCGGCGGTGCAAGCGCCGTTTGGGTCGGTTTCTTCCCAATTTTTCATGAAGAGCCCGATGACGCGGAAGCCCTGGTTTTTGAGGAGCAAGGCAGCGACAGAGCTATCTACGCCGCCGCTCAACCCGACGACGACAGTTTTTTGAGACATGGAGAGATCCTTTCGAAAAAAATTTCCTATATTTTACCATATTCGCGCGAAAATATAAAGCAATTTTTCGAGATTTATGGTATAATGGCAATACTTTCGAGTTCTTGGTCTTGAAGCGGACGGATTTTGGGGACTGAGAACGGGAACGGAAGGGAGAAGTACCCGTAGTGTAATTGGATAACATTACGGCCTCCGACGCCGTCGAGTTCGGGTTCGAGCCCCGACGGGTACACCATTTGATAACAAATCCGAACGCTCGATTTCCTCTAACGAGATGCGAATTGTTCCGTCCTTGTAGTTG
>CANRLK010000052.1 GCA_947631465.1 uncultured Clostridia bacterium | reverse complement strand
GTTTCCCATTTGGAAACCGTCTTTTCGGAAATGAGGAGTTGTTCCGCTACCTCCCGCTGCGTTAAATTTTTCTCTTTTCTGACGGCTTTGATAAATTGCCCGATTTTGACTTGATCCATAAAGCGGACCTCCTTATGCCGCTATTATAGCATAAAATTGCGTCTGAATACTCCCACGCTCCGTAGAGTTAAGTAAGTCTACGAAAAAAAGGCGGGCGCTATCGCCGAACCAAGAGCGGCAAAAGGATTGTGCCCGCCGAATGGCGGGCACATCAAAACGTCGCGTTGCGACGTGGTGGACCTGCGCAGAGTTGCGCCTTTGGCGGCGCGCCCCGATGAACAGCACACTGTGCTGTTCAGTTTGCGGCAAACTTTTTCGCCCGCAAACCGTTACTTCGCGCTACGCGCTCGTGCCGCCCAAGGAATTTAACAAAAGAAAGGCGGGACGCTCCCGCTCACGTCTCCTACCCTCAACTCTGCGCAGATGTTCGTTCATTAAAAACAGGGCTCCCAAAAAAAGACGAAGTATTTTTTTGGGAAAAGGAGCCGCAGGCGTTAAAAGCATAAGGGTTGCCCAAAGGCAACCCTTTGCAGAACGCGCCTTGCGGCGACGTGGTGGACCTGCGCAGAGTTGAACTGCGGTCTTGCAAGGTTCAGTTGCGGACACTACACGCTTAGTCTATGGTCAATCTCGCCGAAATCAAGTCCATAGACAAACTCGATTTCGGCATGTTCCCGAAATTCATCGAAAAGCGGGGGAAACGCGCCGCTCTCCAACGTTCCCTACTCGTTTGACGCCCTTGCCGCGCCCGTAGGCTGCGCGGTAGGACGGAGCTTAATCAGTTAAGCCGCAAGTGCCATGCGACGAGCCGTAGCTCTACGCGTAGCCGTTCTTCTGCTTTCTTTATTGTCAGCATTTAAAATTGTTTCCGTTTTTACGGAGCCGTGCCTCCGACGTGCGTCCGACAAGATCCGCTTGCAATCGAATCCGATACAGGCCCTTCTTCTCCTTCCATTATATACCCTCTTCTCTCGTTTGTCAATCGTTTCCCCGTCCGCGCCCGTCTCAATTTTTTCCACGAAAAAAGAGGCTTTCGCCTCTTTCTCCGTATTTTTGGGTCTTTCGACCTTATTCTCAATACATATCGCCCATGCCGCCCGCGGGAGCAGGGGGAGCGGGGGGAGTCGGGATGTCCGTCACGATCGATTCCGTCGTGAGCAACGTTGCCGCGACCGACGCCGCATTCTGCAAGACCGATCTCGTCACCTTCGTCGGGTCGATGATGCCGCTCTTGACCATATCCACATACTCATTTTTGAGCGCGTCGAATCCGAACGTCGCTTCGCCCTTCGCAAGGATCTTATCGACGACGACCGAACCGTCTACGCCCGCGTTCTTCGCGATCTGGCGAACGGGCTCTTCGCATGCCTTCAAAATAATGCTTGCGCCCGTCTTTTCGTCGCCCGAAAGGCTCTCAACGAGCTTTCTCAGCACGGGAATGCAGCTCAAAAGGGCAGACCCGCCGCCGGGGACATAGCCTTCTTCGACTGCCGCACGCGTCGAGGCAAGTGCGTCGTCAATGCGGAGCTTCTTTTCCTTCATCTCGACTTCGGTCGCCGCGCCGACGTTGATCACTGCGACGCCGCCCGCGAGTTTTGCAAGGCGTTCCTGCAATTTTTCCTTGTCGTAATCGGAAGTGGTGACCTCGATCTGCGCCTTGATCGCGTTGACCCGCGCCTTGATCGCTTCCTTGTCGCCCGCGCCGTCGATGATCGTCGTGTTGTCCTTGTCGACCTTGACCTGGTTCGCTCTGCCGAGCATCTCCATCGTCGCGTCCTTGAAGTCGTATCCGAGGTCGGAGGTAATGACCGTGCCGCCCGTCAAGATCGCGATGTCTTCGAGCATTGCCTTTCTCCTGTCGCCGAACCCGGGCGCTTTGACCGCAACGCAGTTGAACACGCCTTTGAGCTTGTTGACGATGAGTGCCGCAAGCGCGTCGCCCTCGACGTCCTCGGCGATGATGAGAAGTCTTGCGCCCTGCTGAGCAAGCGGCTCGATGAGGGGCAGGATCTCTTGAAGATTGGAGATCTTCTTATCGGTGATGAGAATGTAAGGGGAGTCGAGCACGGCTTCCATCTTTTCGGTGTTCGTGACCATATAAGCGGACGCATAGCCGCGGTCGAACTGCATGCCTTCGACGGTGGTGAGTTCCGTCGTCATGGACTTGCCCTCTTCGACGGTGATGACCCCGTCTTTGCCGACCTTCTCCATTGCTTCGGAAATGAGCTTTCCGACCGTCTCGTCGCCCGCGGAGATGGCTGCGACCTGCGTGATCGCTTTCTTCCCGTCCACTGCCTTCGAGATGGACTTGATCTGTTTGACGGCAGCTTCGACCGCCTTGTCGATGCCTTTCTTCAAGATGATGGGGTTCGCGCCCGCCGCGAGGTTTTTGAGCCCTTCGCGGATGATCGCCTGCGCTAAGAGGACTGCCGTCGTCGTGCCGTCGCCCGCAACGTCGTTGGTCTTGGTCGAGACTTCCTTCACGAGCTGTGCGCCCATGTTTTCGAACGGGTCGGGGAGTTCGATCTCCTTTGCGATCGTCACGCCGTCGTTCGTGATGAGGGGTGCGCCGAATTTCTTATCGAGCACGACATTTCTGCCCTTGGGCCCTAAGGTGATCTTGACCGTATCTGCGAGCGTATTCACGCCCGTCTCCAAGGCTTTTCTCGCATCGTCGCCGTATTTGATTTGCTTTGCCATAATGATTTATCTCCTTTTATTCAACTATTGCCAGAATATCGCTTTGCTTGATGATCGTGAACTCTTTGCCGTCCACTTTGAAGTCCGAGCCCGCATACTTGGAGCAAAGGACCTTGTCGCCGGGTTTTACCTGCATGACCGTCTCCTTGCCGTCGACGATCCCCCCGGGACCGACCGCGACAACGACGCATGTCTGGGGCTTTTCCTGTGCGGAAGAGGGGAGTATAAAGCCGCTCTTCGTCTTTTCTTCGACAGAAACGGCTTCTACCACCACTTTGTCGAATAAGGGTTTGATATTCATTACCATGACCTCCTGAAATTTTCGGTTTTGCAGTTTCCTGCGTTTGTTCTTTTCTATTATAACCGAGCCGTTTGCCCGTCAAACAAAAAATGAAATTTTTTTCCGCAACTTTTCCGAATTTTTCCAAATTGGGTTTTTTCGGCGGGATCAAGCCGCTTTTTCGGGGAGAGTATCGCATTGAGGCGGGCAAATCCCTTGCGTTTTTCGGGAAGGTGTGTTATAATCAAAAACGGAGGAAAAAAATGGATAAGTGGGATGTGCGCTTTATGGCGCTTACCGAAGAGGTCGGCTCTTGGGCGAGCTGTTTGAGACGTAAAGTGGGGGCGGTCATCGTCCGCGAGAAACGCGTCATGACGACGGGCTACAACGGCGCGCCGTCCAAGATCAGATCTTGCGTCGAGCGCGGGGAGTGTCTCCGCGACAAGATGAACATCCAAAGCGGCACGCGCGCGGAACTGTGCTTTGCCGCCCATGCCGAACAGAACGCCATCATCCAAGCCGCCAAATACGGCGTGAACATCGACGGAGCGACCCTCTATTGCACCCACCAGCCCTGCGTCATTTGCGCCAAGATGATCATCAATGCGGGCATCAAGCGCGTCGTCTATAAAGAGGGCTATCCCGACGAATTTTCCCTCCGCCTCTTCGATGAGGCGGGCACAAAACTCGAAAAATTCCAAAGCGAGGTCTGAAAAATATGAAAATGCTCAAAAAAGTTTTGATCTATCTCCTTCTTCTCGCGACCGTCTGCATGTTCCCGCTTGCAGGCTGCGGCGAGAAAAACGAACCCCCCAACGCGGGGAACGACTCGCAAACCGAGGACGGCTCGCAAAACGCCGACGGCGGGCAGGAGCAAGACGGCAAGGACGACGAAGAAAAGGAAGCGCCAAACCCCGTCGTCACCATTGAGATGATGGGCGGCAAGGTCATTAAAATAGAGCTCTATCCGAAGATCGCGCCCAATACCGTCAACAATTTTCTCGCCCTTGTTTCGGAACATTTTTACGACGGATTGATCTTCCATCGCGTCATCGAGGACTTTATGATCCAGGCGGGCGACGCAACAGCGTCGGGAAGATCGGGGATCGACTACACAATCAAGGGCGAGTTTTCGAAGAACGGCTTTGAAAACACCCTCTCGCATACCCGCGGGGTCGTCTCGATGGCGAGAAAATTAGGTGGCAAAAACGAGGGCATGGATAACGAGGGCATGGATTCGGCGAGTTCGCAGTTTTTCATCGTCCATAAAGATTCTCCGTCCCTCGACGGAAATTACGCCGCCTTCGGCAAGGTCATCGAGGGGATGGACGTCGTGGACGAGATCGCATCTGTCACGACGGACGACAACGACAAGCCGCTCATCGACCAGCGCATGAACCGCGTGACCGCAGAGACCTTCGGCAAGGAGTATCCCGAGCCCGATCGCATTCTCGCATAAAGAAATCAAATTTAAGGAGACAAACATCATGCAAACCGAAAACAAGAACCCGATCGTGACGATCGAAATGAAAAACGGAAAGAAAATTAGCGCCGAGCTCTATCCCGAGACCGCGCCCAATACCGTCAATAATTTTCTCTCTCTTGTGAAAAAGGGATTTTACGACGGCGTGATCTTTCACCGCGTCATCAAGGGCTTTATGATCCAAGGCGGAGACCCGACGGGCACGGGCGCGGGCGGTCCTAAGTATTCGATCAAGGGCGAGTTTACGGCGAACGGATTTCGGAACGACCTCAAACACGAGCGCGGCGTGCTTTCGATGGCGCGCACGAGCATTCCCGATTCTGCGGGCTCGCAGTTTTTCATCATGCATAAGAACGCGCCGCACCTCGACGGGCAATACGCCGCCTTCGGCAAGGTCGTAGAGGGGATGGACGTCGTCGATGAGATCGCCTCTTGCAGGACCGACGAGCGCGACCGCCCGATCGAGCCGCAAACGATCGCCCATATCACCGCGGAGACCTTTGGGGTGGATTATCCCGAGCCGAAGCGCGTTTGAGCGGTAAAATCGGCGATTTTTGAAATCGAAATCTCAAAAAACGGAGATTAGCATAGTACTATGTCTGACAAAGTATTGTATGAAAACCCTTTGAACACCCGCTATGCGAGCGTGGAGATGCAAAAAAACTTCGGCGACGAAAAGCGGTTTCGCTTATGGCGGAAGCTCTGGATCGCCCTTGCGGAGAGCGAAATGGAGCTCGGGCTCAACATCACGAAGGAGCAGGTGGACGAGCTCAAAGCGCATGCCGAGGACATCGACTACGAGAAGGCGGCGCAGTATGAGCGGGAAGTCCGTCACGACGTGATGGCGCATGTCCGAGCCTATGGCGACGTTGCCCCGCATGCAAAGGGGATCATCCACTTGGGCGCGACGAGCTGTTTCGTCGACTGCAATTCCGAACTCTTGATCTTGCGCGACGGGCTTCTTATCCTTCAAAGAAAACTTGTGAGCGTGATGGACAAGCTCAAAAAATTTGCGCTTGAATATAAGTCCTTGCCCACCCTCGGCTTTACCCATTTGCAGCCCGCGCAGCTCACGACCGTCGGCAAGCGCGCGACCTTGTGGCTGCAAGACCTCATGATGGACTACGAGAACCTTTCGCACCTTCTTTCGTGCTTCAAACTTCGCGGCGTGAAGGGGACGACGGGCACGCAGGCGAGCTTCTTGGATCTCTTCGAAGGAGACAGTCAAAAAGTTAAACTTCTTGAACAAAAAGTCGCCGAAAAGATGGGCTGTGCGCGTGTCTATGGCGTGACGGGGCAGACGTATCCGAGAAAATTCGATTATAATGTGCTCTGCGTGCTTTCGCAGATCGCCCAGAGCGCGTATAAATTCAGCAATGACATCCGCATTTTGCAGAACATGAAGGAGATCGAAGAGCCGTTTGAAAAGAGCCAGATCGGCTCTTCGGCGATGGCATACAAGCGCAACCCGATGCGGTGCGAGCGCATGGGCTCGCTGGCGCGGTATATGCTCACGCTGCCGATGAACAGCGCGATCACCGCCTCGACACAGTGGTTTGAGCGGTCGTTGGACGACTCCGCGAACCGCAGGATCGTCAACGCGCAGGCGTTTTTGACCGTTGACGCCGTGCTCAACCTGTATTTGAACGTGTCCGAGAACCTCGTCGTCTACAAAAAGACGATCGCAAAACACGTCGCCGCTGAGCTTCCGTTCATGGCGACGGAGAACATCATCATGGAATGCGTCAAGGCGGGCGGGGATCGGCAGGAACTGCATGAGCGCATCCGCGTCCTCTCGCAAGAAGCGGCGAGGATGGTCAAGCAGGAGGGCAAGGAGAACGATTTGCTCAAACGCATTGAAAAGGACGAGTTGTTTGCGGCGGTTCACGGGAAATTGAAGGGCATTCTCGACACCAAAAAATTCATCGGCAGAGCTCCCGAGCAGACGACGGAGTTCATTCGCCGCGAGATCGACCCTATTTTGAAAAAACATAAGGACTTACTCGGCGAGACAGGCGACGTCCGCGTTTGAGGAGAAGATATGCGCGTATTTGTCACAGGTGGGGCGGGATTTATCGGCTCGCACACCGTCTTGGAACTGTTGAACTGCGGGCATGAGGTCGTCTGCGCGGACAATCTCGTCAATTCGAGCGCGGAATCTTTGCGCCGAGTTCAAGAGATCGCGAAAGAACCGCTGACCTTCTATGAATGCGACGTGCGCGACAAAGCCGCGATGGAGAAGATCTTCTCGGCACACGAGTTCGATTGGGTCATCCACTTTGCGGGACTCAAAGCGGTCGGCGAGAGCGTGCAAAAACCGCTGGAATATTATCAAAACAATTTGGATTGTACCCTTGTTTTGCTCGAAATGATGAGAAAATTCGGGGTAAAACGATTGGTTTTCTCGTCGTCGGCGACGGTTTACGGAGTTCCGAAGCAACTTCCGCTTGACGAGACGTGCGACGTTTCGACGACCAACCCGTATGGAGCGACCAAACTCATGCAGGAGCAGATTTTGCGGGACGTAGCGCAGGCGGACGGGGAGATGACGGTCGTATTGCTGCGGTATTTCAATCCCGTGGGAGCGCACCCAAGCGGGAAGATCGGCGAAGACCCGCGGGGGATTCCCAATAATTTGATGCCGTATATCGCGCAAGTTGCGGCGGGCAAACGGGAGAAAGTCTCGGTATTCGGCAACGATTACGAAACAAAGGACGGGACGGGCGTGCGCGATTATATCCACGTCGTCGATCTTGCGAAGGGGCACATTGCTGCGATGAATATGCAAAAGAGCGGCGTGTATACCTATAATTTGGGAACGGGAAAGGGGAGCAGCGTCCTTGAAGTGATCGACGCATTCTCCCGCGCCTCGGGCAGGGAAATTCCCTACGTCTTTGCGCCGCGCCGTGCGGGCGACGTGCCCGTCTGCTATGCTTCCTCAAAGAAAGCGCAAGAGGAGCTTGGCTTTACGACGCAGTACGATCTATTTGACATGTGCCGCGACGCATGGAATTGGCAGCGTCAAAACCCCGATGGATACGATACAAAACACAATATATAGTACTATGTCTGACATAGTATATACTATATATATTTTAAGATTAAACCCCGCGAATTTCGCGGGGTAATTTTTGTCTAAAAGAAAACCACGCGATCGTCGCGTGGTTCAGGAGAGGCTAATGCCGATGAGGTAGACAAAGAAACT
>CANRLK010000051.1 GCA_947631465.1 uncultured Clostridia bacterium | reverse complement strand
AAACAAATCCGACACCCCCAAAAAGAAAGTAAAGCATAAAGGGCTTATCATTGCAGGCTCTGTTTTGGGCGGCTTGGTTATTTTGATCTTGATCCTCTATTTTGTGCTTACTTGCAATACGCAAATTATCGTCGGGTTCATTCAGAAAGCGACTTACGGCGACAATCCGTTCAATTCATACGAGCCGTATTATGAGCCGATCGACGGCAAGAAAGACAACGGGCAGTATCTCATCAGCGAGATCAAATACGATACGGAATATCCCAACAGCTACCTCGACGTTACTTATCCCGACGAAAACAGAGAAACCGACCACCCCACGCTGTTCTATTTCCACGGTGGCGGATTCTTCGCTGGCAGCAAGAACATGGGCGATCCTATGGCGGAAACCGACGCAACGGCTCTCATCGACGATATTTGCGCCGCAGGATATAATATCGTCAATGTGGACTATGCGCTCGTCCCCGACTGTCGTTTCCCCGTTCCGCTGATTCAGGCGAACAGGGCATTTGCGTACATACAAGAACACGCCGCAGAGTATTACTTGAATATGGACAACGTGGTTATTATGGGTTCGTCGGCGGGCGCGATCATAACAAGCCAGCTCGGCAGTATCATTACAAATCCCGAATATGCCGAATTGCTCGGAATTACCCCCGCGCTGAGGCCCGAACAAGTCAAGGCGGTCATTCTTGACGACGCGCCCCTCGATTACGAAAAATTCTCTTTTGCAACGAAGATCCTTGTCGGAAACTATGTCAAGGGCAGTATCTATCTGAATAAGAACGAAATTAAAAAGTACAACAACATAAAGAGCCTTACCGCGAATTATCCCGCCGCCGTACTTCTCGGAAGCGAATACCGTCGCGATATGAACGTCATGCACGAGGAACTTCAAAAGCTCGGCTGTAAGCACATTCTTATCGATCCTTATGCGGAACGCGGAGAGACGAAACAGCATTGTTTTGTGGCTTCCGAACGGGTCGATCCCGTGGCAAAGGACGCCTTTGACAGAATGATGGCGTTCATAAATGAAAGGACAAAATAAAAGGAGAGGTATCAATAATCTTTATGAAAAAAATCTTAAAAGGCATTATAACCGCGGTTGCCGTTATCATCGTCGCAGTCGTTGTATTGTTTGTCGTCTTAGCGATTAAAAACAGTATTGATTCCAAAAAGCCGCAGTTGACCGATGATTATTATACGAGCTTCAAATCCGATTCCCCATTGGAGAAAAAATTTTCTGGGTTGGGAGATTACGAGGTCGCAAATGCCGATTTCGACGCGGGCAACAAAACGATCGACAAATACCGCGTTTGGTATCCGAAAGAACTTGAAAGTTCGGAGCGGGAATATCCGCTTATCGTTATAACCAACGCAAGCAACGTTGCGGCGCTTAACTATGAGCCGTATTTCAAGCGGCTTGCGTCGTGGGGCTTTATCGTTGCGGGAAATGAGGATCGGCAAGCGGGTTCGGGCGAATCCACCTCGCTTACGCTCGACTATGTATTGCAATTAAACGATAAATCCGACAGCGTTTTCTATAAGAAGATCAGCCAAACGAATATCGGTATTATAGGCTTTTCGCAAGGCGGCGCGGGCGCAATCAGAGCGGTGACCGAATTTGAAAACAGCAACCGATACAAAACAATGTTTACAGGTAGCGCCGCATATCCTTTCCTTGCAAAAAATATGGGTTGGGAATACGATGCTTCTAAAATCAAAATTCCGTATTTTATGGCGGCGGGTACGGGAAAGACCGACGATTCGGGGGTTGAAGATATTTATAAAGAGTTCGGCGGCGTATGTCCGCTTGAAGCTCTTAAAGATATTTATAGCACGATGAGCAATGACGTTACAAAAATCCGTGCGAGAATTAAGGGCGCGGAACACGAAGATATGCTTACTTTAACGGACGGATATATGACGGCTTGGATGCTTTGGCAGTTGCAGGGAGATACGGAAGCCCAAAAGGTTTTTGTGGGCGATACCGCAGAGATACTTTCCAACACAAATTGGCAGGATATTGAGAGAAATATTTAACCTCATAGAAAATGGCATAAAAGGCGGGTTTCCCGTCTTTGAGGAACGATTGGGGCAGACCTGCCCACAATCCTTATCCTGCTTTTCCCTTGGAAAGAAAATATGCCCACTTGGGGATATATTAAAAGCGGTTTGACTAACCGCCAAACCGCTTATTCGCCAAACCGCTTATTCATAGAATCCCTATGAAAGATGCACAAAATGCTGTGCTTTTTGTTAACCGATCATGGACTTCCAAGTTTTTTCGAATTTTTCCTCTGCCGAGAGGGTTGCTTTTGCGAGGGCTTTGACGTCCTCGTCCGCTTCGGACTCGCTCATTTCACCGAGGCTGCTGCGGATGGCGGTGATGCCCATGACCGTACCCTGCGCCATCATTTCGGCGATGTGCGCGCGGGAGTTGTCCGTCATGGTGCTCATCTTGATGCTGCTCCACATCATTGCCTTCTTGATCGGACCCGGGTTTTTGAGTTCGATATTTTTATCTCTTGCGATGATCGCCGCATGCGCGCAGAGTTTTTCGTATTCCTCGTGCTCGTGCATGAGCTCTTCCTTGACTTCGAGATCGTCCGCTTCGGGCAAGATGTTCGAGATGGATTGCAGCGCCATTTGGCAGTTGCGGTGGATCTCCGCAAGGACTTCCTCGCTCTTTTTTCGTTCCATACAGGCTCTCCTTTGAGGATAGTTTGCGGCGCTTGACAAGAAAATATGTAAAAGCGGGCAAGAGCGGAAAAAAGGACGTGCAAAATCGCTTGACAATTTTTTGATTCTATGATAAATTCAATATTGAGCCGCTAAGGACGGGCAGAAAAGTATCTTGAAAGAGATCGCCTATGAAGCCTTGCGAGACCGGGAAGAGGAGGTAAGAAAGCCATGTATGCGATCATCGAAAACGGCGGGAAGCAGTATAAGGTGTCCGAAGGCGACGTTGTAAGAGTGGAAAAGCTCAAAGCCGAAGTGGGCGACGAGGTAAGTTTTCGGGCGATTTTGATTTCGGACGACGGCAACGTGAAACTTGGCAAAGACGTGGAAGGCGCAAAAGTCACCGCAAAGGTCGAAGCGCAGGACAAGTTCAAAAAGATCATCGTCTTTAAGTACAAGTCCAAGAAGAACGAGCGCAAAAAGCAAGGTCACCGTCAGCCGTTCACGGCAGTCAAGATCGAAAAGATCACCCTGTAAGGTTTTCTTTCGCGAAGAAAGCGCAAAGAAGCGGGGCGATACCACCCAAAAAATTTATCGAAAGGAGAAGAGAAAATGTTTTTTATTGCATTATTTGCCCATAAAAAAGGGACGGGTTCCTCACATAACGGCAGAGACAGCAACGCCAAGCGTCTCGGCGTAAAGCGGCAAGACGGTCAGAACGTGCTTGCGGGGAGCATTCTCGTGCGCCAGCGCGGCACGAAGATCCATCCCGGCAACAACGTCGGCATCGGCGGAGACGATACGCTCTTTGCCCTCAAAGACGGCGTGGTCCGTTACGAGCGTTTGGGAAGAGACAAAAAACAAGTCAGCGTCTATTGAGCATTGAACAAGCGGCGAGCGATTCGCCGCTTATTTTTTAAGGAAAGGATATGGAGATCCGACATTTGCAGCGGGAAGATCTGCCCCGCGCGCTTGAAATCTACGCGCGGGCGCGGGCATTGATGCGGGAAAGCGGCAATCCCGACCAATGGGGGGACGACCGCCCGAAGATCGAAAAAACGATCGACGACATTCAAAACAAGACGGGCTATGCGCTTGTCGATGAGGAAGGGGAGATCGTCGCCGTGTTTGCCTTTTTGACGGGCGAAGACCCGACGTATCGCGTTATTGAGGGGAGATGGCAAAACGACGCGCCGTATGGGACATTGCACCGCGTAGCGAGCAGCGGGAAGCGGAAGGGGGTATTGAAAGAGATCCTCGCGTTTTGCGAAGCGCAGACGGGGAACGTCCGCGTCGATACCCATCGAGACAACAAGATCATGCAGCATCTCTTGGAAAAATCGGGGTATGAGTATTGCGGGATCATTCACATCGCGGACGGTTCTCCGCGGCTCGCCTATCAAAAGACGTTGAAGAAAAATTGATAAAGATCTCTATTTTTGTCACCCCTTTTCCCCTCGCTTTGCTCGGGGACTGTCTCACACGGGTTGAACCCCGTGTTCGGTCACCGTTCGCGCCTGAGATGCGCTCACTCCTGTCGCATTGCGCCAACGGTTATCAACCATTGGCGAAGTGCAATGCTCCACCCCTCAGAGGGGACAGCGAGTTTTTCTCCGTTGTGAGGAAAAGTTTGCGCGAACTCGCCCCCCCCTTGGCTCCCCCTCTGGAAAAGGGGGAGCTGACGCGACGCAAAGCGGAGCGGCTGAGGGGGTGTCTCCTTATTTACACGCTCGTCTAACAGCAAAGAGGGCCGCCCCGACAAAACCCGTCGGGGCGGCCCTCTCATCTTTATTTAAGGAGAATTTCAAAACCATTGTTTTAGTATTTTGGGGTGAAAGCTCTTATGTTTTTTCCCGCTTCTTCGAGCGCGATCCCGTCCGGCAAGAGATCATCGATCTTACCAATGTATTTGTATCCTCTTCCGGGTTCGCTTTCAACCGCTTGAGAGACATACACGCTCCCGTCCTTGATCGGAATCAGTCCGCCCAGCGACGATATATTAGGAATACATACTCGATCAAACATGCAGGGCTCTTGACTCTCGTCTCCGCTCAGCCGAAACTCCTCTTCTTGTGCCCGAAAATAAACCAAAAAGCCATCTTCCTCTTCAAGCCAATCGATCACTTCCTGCCGCTCATAAAAGTCCGTTGTTGTTTGCTTCTCACCTTCTAACTTGGTTGAGGAAAGTGTGATCGTATAATAGACCTTTGTTCCTGCCTCCAATACGTCATAATAATCCTCTTCTACGGTAAGTTCAAGGATGAGTTCGGTATTTCTGTATCGGTCGATATACTCGCCATCCAAAACTTGACTCAATGAAAGACTTGCAAACGATGCTCCATGATTCCTCGTAAAGACATCTTCAATGGTCGGACGAACGAAGACGTCTTCCGGCGGATCGAAAGACTGTTTTCCCTGCACATCGCATGCGGCAAAAGTGAGCATCGAAGCCATCGCAATGAAACAGCAAAATATCTTTTTCATGACGACCTCCTTTTTTCGGAATGGAGTAAGTTTTCGTTTTTTGTCAGCCGATATAGATGATGTTCGCGCGCGAGTCCCAGAACATGTACACATAGCCGTCGATATAGCAGGCGCGCATACGGTTGAGATCGCCCGAGTAATAGTAGCTCCCGCCTGCAATCTCGAACGTGTAGCCGACTTCGAAGAATTGCACCCCGTCATAGCGAAGGAGCAGGTATTCTTCGTCGCTCTTGTCCCGCCGATCGACGCCCAGCCCCACGAGCCCGTGCTCCGCGTCGATGAAATACGCCTTGAAATCCGTCGCAAACGAGCAGTTTTCAAGCTCGAATTTGGTCACGGAGATCACCTTGTCGCCCTCGCGCCGATAGAGCTCGATTTTGAGCGTCGTCGCGCTGTCCCCATAGCCGATCCCGAGCAGCGTCCCGTCCGTAAATTCGATCAGCGAGAGCGAATACCCCGGGATCGTGCCCGTATCCGTCCAAGTCACGTTGTCAAGGTCCGAAAGATCGAACTCAAACACGGGATCATTGACGGGAATACAGATCATACCGTTGTCGTTCCAGTCATAACCGCCGTTCCAGCCGTAGTCGCCCGTCGCCGTGCAAACGTATGCCTTTTCGCCCGCGAAGCGCACCGATTTCACGCTTTCATCGGGGTCGGAGAAGTCCTCGATCGAGGAAATGATCGAAAAGTCATCGAGGTCGATACAGTAGAGATTGCATTTGGGGCGTTCAAGATCTTTGTTTGCATCCAAGATCTCTTGGAGTTCGTCGGGCACGCCTTCTTCCGTGGCATAAGAATATTGGGAGTCGTAGCAATCATCGCGGCTCGTCGTGACGACGCGAAGGACGTTTTGATACTCGTCGAGACTGTATTGATCGTTCAAGACCCCGTGCACCTCGAATGAGCCGTCCAAGGAGAGCGCGCCGCTCTCATGATAGCCGATCTTATAGATCTCGGTGTAACCATAGTGATATTTGAACTGCGCGTTTGCGATGGGGAAGCTCGCTTCGGATTCCTTTCTGATCTCATGCGTTGCGAAGATGTTGTTCCCCGAGACGTAGACCGTCGGCTTGTAGGAGAAGAGCGCGGAAGTGTCTTTGAGCGCAAGCGTGCTTGCGTCGAGCGAGCAGACCAGAAGATAAGACGCGCTGTCCGCGGTTTCGGGAAGATAGATGTTCTCCATCGGAAGGGGCTGCATGTTCCCCACTGTCCCGAACTGCGGAAGGTACTCTTCGGGCTTTGCAAAGTCGGGATGCAACAAAATCCCGAACCGCGTGAAGAAGAAGAGCGTGTTGTTCACCATGCGCGAGGTGACGGGAAAGCCCGATGCCATCGCCCGCCCGATTTCCCTCGGAGAGGCGGGGTCGGACACGTCAATGCTCACGACCGTCGTATAGGATTTCGCAGAATAGGATTCATCCTCCGAAAGGACGACCGTCACCGTTTTGAGATCTTCGCTCAGATACAATTCGTCGTTATCCGAAAAGGGGAAGCGGTGAGTTTCCTGCGGCGCGATCTCAAATTCCGAGATGAAGTGGTACACTCCCCGTTTGATCGAATAAGTGCGAAGGAGATAGGCTGGTCTTACGTAGATCTCCTTCACACCGTCCTCTTCGATGACCTTCCATTGACCGGGGCGGCGGGAGAGATAGTACACATAGTCGCTGCTGCGCTTGAAGAGATCGCCCTCGATCACGCCCGCCGTCTGATTGTTCGTCACCTCTTCATAGTGCGAAGGATTTGTTTCGCTCGCGGAAGAGCTTTGCATGGGGTCGGTGGGAGGAGTCATGAACTCATCGCCCGCGGTCGCCTTTTTGAAAGCCATTTGAAATTGCTCGAAATGGTTGGTCGTCTCGGGCGAGTAGGTCATCTCGCCGATCTTGCTCATGAGCGTATAGTATTCGCTGTCCTTGTAGCTTGAAAGATCGTACCCGCCCACCGTGTAGGGGATGAACAACCAAAGATTGAGCGCAAGGACGAGCGCGGCGCATGCCGCAAGCGAAGAGTACAAAAGGATGTTTTTGCGCTTTTTCTTTTCGCGCTCTTGGATCTTTACCTTGTCAAGTATGCGCGCAATGCGCTCCTCGGTCTTTCTCATAATTCTTTACCCTTTCAAAAATTTTTTGCCGCGTTTACGGCTTCAAAGTGTCATAGTACCCGCCGATCGCGTCTTTGAGGTCGGGCGGAAGAGAATCGTCGCCCGCGAGGTTCTCCATGTTGCTGTCATATTCGAACTCGGTCGTATACGAAGTGTGTCCGTCGACGATCGTGTTGTTGTCGTAGAGAGACTCTCCGCCTGCACCGGGGCTCGGGGGCGCATCGGGCGGCGTTTGGCTCGGGTCTTGCTCCGTATCGCTGTTCTGCTCGTCGTCTTGATCCGAGGGCTCATCCTGCGGCTCGTCCTCTTGGGGCATATCCATGTCCTGCGGAGGCTGTTGCATGGACTCGCCGTCCTCGCTCTCCTGTACGGGAACGAAGATCGCGTTCACATACAGGTGATCTTCAAGGTGTCTGTCCCAACGGTCGGGGGTCTCCACGCCGTCGTCCCAGCCCATGAAGATATAACCGTCATCGGCAATCGCAACGACGGGCGTCGCATCTTCACCCTTTTCAACAAGCTGCGCCTCTTCCCCTTCGATCATCCCGAAGCCGTA
>CANRLK010000050.1 GCA_947631465.1 uncultured Clostridia bacterium | reverse complement strand
GGGCTGCGAACTGCGCCGCGCCAGCCGAGCTGGTGGCGAGGCGGACTTGCGGCGGGGGCGACCGCCGCAAGGCGGAAAGGCAAAGCCGAGACTGAGGGGGTGTCTTCTTATATTGATAGGCTTGTTTGCGATACACCCCTTTCGGAGCGCATTCGCGCGCCACGGTCTCACACGGGTAGAACCCCGTGTTCGTCACAGTTGCCCGAGGGAGTGACTCCTTATTAAAATGCGGGGTCGTTGCACACCCCTTTCGGCGAGCATTCGCGCGCCACGGTCTCACACGGGTAGAACCCCGTGTTCGGTCAAGGGGGCAGCAAAAAAATTATTGTCACCCCCTCAGTCTCGGCTTCGCCTCGCCAGCTCCCCCTGAAAGGGGCAGCCTAAAATAGTACCACACCCTTTCGGCGCGCATTCGCGCGCCACTTTCCGCTCATAGGGGACAGCAGGGATAGCTACGCAACGCCTATCCCAAAAAGGGAGTGTAAAACAAAAAGAAAAGACAGACCGTTCGGTTTGCCTTTTCTTTGTTTCATCGAAAGTAAAATCAGTTGTCCCATTCGTAATGGCAATCGGAGATCTGTGTGGGCGGCATGGTTTCCCCCTCGCCGACATAGATCGTATTGATCACCTTGCCATCTTTGTTCACAATCTTGTAAGAACCCGTCTTGGGACAAATGTCTCCGCAATTCAGTCTCATGAATTACCTCCGATACTCTTACTTTGCGTCAAAATCCGCTTTTTATTCCCCTTTCGAAAAAATTTTCGCCGCTCTTAAAAAATTTGCAGAACGTCCAACCAAATACAAGTGAGCGACAACAGCACAAGATACAGCGAGAACCATTTATAGTCCCCTTTCTTGATGACTTTGAGCATCAGCTTGACTGCCAAGAACCCAAACACCGCCGCCGCGGCAACGCCAAATAACATTCCGACGATCTCCGCGCCCCCCATCGAAACGGCCGCCGTCTCCGCGCCCCCGAATACGACGTCTTTAAGCTCCACGACCACGCTCCCCAAGATCACGGGAATGCTCATGAGGAAGGAAAACCGCGCGACGTCCTCGCTGTCCGCCCCGCTCACCGTGCCCGCAACGATCGTCGAGCCGCTCCGCGAAATCCCCGGGAACAGCGCGACCGCCTGCATCAATCCCATCGCCGTCGCGTGCTTCCACCCGAGCGGCGACGCCGCTTTCCGCCTTCTTGCGACGTATTCGCACAACAGCAGCAGCAATGCGGTAACGGAAAAGCATATCGCAAGCATCGCGACCCCCCGCTCGCCCGAAAAAAGCGCGTCGATCTTGTCGTTGAAGAGAAGTCCCACGACTCCCGCGGGGATCGTGGCTGCGATGAGCATCAAGAGCGTCTTAAACGGCTTCTTGAACAGCGCAAGAATTTGCTTGCGGAAGATCCAAATGACGGGCAAAAGCGTCCCCAAATGGAGCATGACGTTGACGAACATCATCCCCACGCCCGAAACGTTGTAGCCCAGCACCCGCTGCAAGAGCGACAAATGCCCGCTTGACGAAACGGGCAGGAACTCCGTGAGCCCTTGCACCGTGCCTAATAAAATGGATTTGTAAATTGCTTCCCAATAATTCATATTTCGCCCTTAGACTTCGTAACGGTCGGAATAGCGGTCCACATAGACGGTGACGCAGACGTCGTTGTTGTAGGTGTTCACGATCTTCTGCTGCACATCTTCCGAGTACTTGGAGAAGTTGTCCGCCTTGATCGCTTCGAAATACAAGTTCGAGAATGTCCCCTCATCAAGCCGCTGTGCCCAATCGAAGGCGTAGGGCTCTGTCTTGCCCTCTTTGTACGCGAACGTGCAGTACATGATGTGCCAGCCGTAGTCGGAGGGCGCGATCGTAACCGACCCGGGTCCTTTCCGAACCGCCTCTTGCGCCGCATACTCAAATTCCTTTACGAAATCGGTCGTATTCGGCGAGACCGCATACCCAAGATAACTGTTGAGCCCCGCCGTATCCGTATTGTATGCGAACGAAAGCTCGTTGATGATGGAAAGCGCAAGATTTTCTTCCGAACCCTTTTGGAAAACCTTGTTTGCGTCGTAGTCGGTAAGCTGATCGATCCTGCCCGAGTAGTACAGGAACTTCGAATAGTCCACCGTGCCGTCCGCTTTGTAGAAGTCCGTCAGATCTCTGCCGTAATAATCGTTCGACGCATACCCGCCCGTAAGGACCAATCCTTCGCTTGCAAGGTAATCTTCCATCTCGTCGATAAAGCCGTCGATCGTGATCTTATTGGGGTTGAAGGAATACTTCTTCTCGCCCTCGTCGTCCTCTTTGACGGCAACACTGCCGTTATAGGCATACTTTCCGAGGTAGTTATTGAGCTCGTTGTATCTCGCGGTCTCCTTGGGCTGAGAATTTTTGATGTTGTTCTCGAAGAACAAATACTTGGTCTCGGCAGTGCCGAAAGCGTGATCTTCTTCGGTCGCCTCGAAGGCATAGTCGGAAGTGAACCAAGGGCTTCTCTGGTCGGTCGCCGTGAGGTTTTGAAGAAGGGACGCACGCTTCAAGAACTTGTTGCCCTTGGGGTCGTCCATGTCGGCGGGCGCGTCTTTGAGTTCGCGCGCCTGCGCGGAACTGAACGGAAGCAAAATGTTGATGACGAAGCCGTAGCCGTCGGGTGCATAGAGCACGAAGTTGGAATCGGAAACGCCGTCGAGTGCGTCGTCGAGCGCTTCGGAATCCGCACCCGAGAAGCTCGCCTTCTGCACTTCGAGGGTCTTTTGGAACTTTTCGGTTTTGATCCAATCTTCCGTGATCTCGCTCTCCGCCTTCTTCTCAAAGGCGTTGCTCAGCTTTTCGAGAAGCAATGCCTCGTATTGGCTCTTGCGTTCGAGCGCATAGTAGCTGAGCGTTTCGACGTCGCTCGTGTTCTCGCCCTTTTTGATGAGCCCGTAGGAATTGAGGCTCGCAAGGAACGCCTTGTACGCCGCCTTGCGCGATGCGGGCGTGGATTCGTCCTGCGCCTCGTAGCTGCCGCAGTCGGCGACGGTGTTCGAACCCGTGTAGATCTTGTAGGCGGGATCGTAGTAGTTCTCCCGTTCGCCGTCCACCCCCGTCGGAAGGGTGCGCGAAGAGGACGTCGAAGTCTCCTCGTCGTGATGATGGGAATGGATGCCCTCGATGACCTCGTGCTCACGGGAATCGAGCGTCGTATTGATCGTGACTTTGAGGTTGTATTCGGCGCGCGCTTTTTCCTCGTCGCTCAAAAAGTAGGCGATCGCGGCGATGTCGCGCTCATCCCCCTCTTTGCCCGCGACCGCGTTTTGCAAGCCCTCTTTCGTGAACGTGACGGCAGTCTCCCCGCCGTCTGCGTCCTCGACCGTCGCGCCGTTTTTGAGGAAGAACGCACGCGCGTATTGGAGATAGATCTGACGGTTCACGAGATTGGTCTTGATGAGGTCGTACGCCTGCTCGGCGGTGTAGCCGTAGGAAGAGACATAGGTCGCGCCGTAGTCGGCATAGCCCGCGATGAGCTCGCGTTTGAGGATGTCCGAACGGGTGATCGCGTCTGCATACGCCGCAAATTCTCCGCTTCCGGAAAATGCCTCGCTCCTTGAAATATCCACCTCGGCGATGACCTGCGCGAGATCGCGGGTCTCATCCTTTGTGACGAGGGCGCAGCCCGCAAGCGCGCCGCAGGCGACGACCCCTGCCAAGGTCAAGGCGGCAATTTTGGTCTTTCTGAATTTCATACTTAAACTCCAAAGCTAACTTTCTTTTTCGGGAACGGTTTGTCCCCGTCGTTTCGCATACATACCTATTATAACGCATTTTCGCAAATAGCGCAAATATTTCACGGTTAAATTTAGGCAAAAGTTGACGCAAATTTCAGAAATTTCGTCATAAACACCATTGTTTTGCCCCCGTCGCCGCGAAAAGCGAACTTTAAGACGGGCGCGCTCGTCATATCGAGCTTCACGTCCGCGCGGTATTTATCCATCGCCGAGGCGATGCCCTCATGCGAGAGCGCGGCAAGATCGGAAAACTCCAACGCGCCGCCGCCCTTTCCCACCGAGACCTTCTTCACGCGGAACTTCGAGGCATAGCTTTTGAGCACCGCAATGACGAGCAAATTGAGCGTCTCGGGCGGAAGCGGACCGTAGATCTCTTCCATCGACAAACACACCCGCTTATAGTCCTCCGCGCTCTTGATCTCGGCGATCTGCTTGTAGCAGTCGAGCCGTCCCGCGTTGGATTCGATGTACTTTTCGGGAATGAACGCCGTCGTCTTGATGTCGAGATCGACCGCCTCTTGCCTGACGCCCGTCATCTCCTCTTTTAAGATCTTCGCATACAGCTCGTAGCCGACCTTGTCCATCTGCCCGTGCTGTTCCGCGCCGAGCACGTTCCCCGCGCCGCGGATTTCGAGGTCGCGCATCGCGATCTTGAAGCCCGAGCCGAGCTCCGTAAATTGCATGAGCGCTTTGAGCCGTTCGGCGGCATTCTGCGACATCACCCGTTCGGGCTTGAACGTGAAATAGGCATGCGCGAGGCGGGAACTCCTTCCCACCCTTCCGCGCAGTTGATACAGCTGCGACACGCCGAGACGGTCCGCGTCGATCACGACGAGCGTGTTCGCGTTCGGAAGGTCCACGCCGTTCTCGATGATGGTCGTCGTCACCAAAATGTCGTACTCCCCGCGGTAGAAGCCCAAGACGCTTCGGTCCATCGCGGCTTTGTCCATCCTGCCGTGGGCGAGGGTGATGCGCGCCTCGGGCATGAGTTCCTGCATGTGCTTTGTGAACGTATGGATGGTCTCCACGCGGTTATAGAGCAGAAACACCTGCCCCCGACGGGCGATCTCGCGCATGCAAGCGTCGCGGATGAGCGCGTCCGTCTCCTCGGCGACATACGTCTGCACGGGAAGGCGGGACGTGGGCGGGGTCTGGATGGTCGAAATGTCCCGGATCCCCGAAAGGGACAAATGCAGGGTGCGCGGAATGGGCGTTGCGCTCAATGTGAGGCAATCGACGTCCCGCTTGATGTTTTTGATCTTCTCCTTATGCTCCACGCCGAAGCGCTGTTCTTCGTCGAGAATGAGCAGTCCGAGGTCATGAAATTCCACGTCCTTCGAAAGCAGCCTGTGCGTGCCGATGATGAGATCCAAATCCCCCTTTTTGAGCGCGGACAAGATCTCCGTCTGTTCTTTTTCGGTACGGAAGCGGTTGAGACAGGCGACGCGCACGCCGAAGTCCTTCATGCGCTCGGTCGCCGTCCGCAAATGCTGTTCGGAGAGGACGGTGCTCGGGCACATGAGCGCGGCTTGCCGCCCCGCCAAAATGCAAAGATAGGCGGCGCGCAGGGCGATCTCGGTCTTGCCGAACCCCACGTCCCCGCAAAGCAGCCTGTCCATCACCTTGTCCGAACACATATCCCCCAAGATCTCGGCGCAGGACGAGGCTTGGTCGGGCGTGTCCTCGTACGGAAACGCCGCCATGAACTCCTCCATCTCCTCGCGGTATTCTGGAAAGACATAGCCCTTCCGCTCCTGCCGCTCGGCATAGAGAGCTTTGAGGTCGAAGGACATCTTTTTGAGGGACGCCCTCACGCGCGCCTTGACCCGTTCGAACTCCCCCCCGCCGATCTTGGAGAGGGTCGGGTCGTCTCCCCCCATGTATTTGGAGAGGATGTCCATTTGCTCGACGGGCACATACAGGGTGTCGCCGTCCTTGTATTCGAGGGCGATGTACTCCTTCGTGCCGTCCGTCGTCTCGATCTTCTTCGTCCCCGTGACCCTGCCCACGCCGTACTTTTCATGCACGGCATAGTCGCCCACTTCGGGCGCGAAGAACAGATCTCCCCGCCGTTTTTTGATCTTGCGCTCCTTGGGCGCTTTCAGGAAGAGATCGCTCGTCCCGATAACGGCAAGTTTGCATGAATGCAGCAAAAAGCCGTGTTCGAGAGTATCGGAAAGCACCGCAACGCCGTGAAAGAGATCGAGCGATACGGGAAGCGGCGACGTGGAAACGCCGTTTTCGTTGAGCTCCGTTTTGAGCTTTTGCGCCCGTTCCGCGCCGCCCGCATAGAGCATGACGCGATAGCCCGTCCTCAGCCAATTTTTGAGGTCGGAAAAGAGCTCGGGAAAGGAGTTGAGATACTTCCTCGCAGGCGCGGACGAAAAGTTGCGGATCTTTAAGGGATTGAAGAAGAACGTCTCCCCCATGAACGTTTGAAGCGCCAAATTGCGGAAGGACGGAATGTTCGAGAAAAAGTCCTCCCGCTCGACGTACTGCATTTTGGAAAAGCGCATGACCTCGCCCCCCGACAAGAGCTCGGCAAAGCGTTCGTCGTGCTCCTTGTACAGCCCGTCGAGGCGGTCATGCAGCAGCTTGCACTCGTCGAAGATGAGCACCGCGTCCTCGGGAATGAGCGAGAAAAGATCGCAGGAATTGTTGAGAAGCGGAAGGATGAAGTCCGAAGCATAATTGCAGCTTGCAAGCTCGCCCGAGATCGACTGCATCCGCGTATAGGCTTCGCTCGTCTTGGCGTGTTTGAGCTCCGATGCGATCGTCTTTTCGATCTCGCCGAGCTCCCCCTCTTCGGGGACGGCGTCGGTGGCGGCGAGGATGGAAAGAGACGGGCTGCTCGGAAGCCTCTCGCCCGTGATCTCGTCGTAGGGTTTGATGGTCTCGACCTCGTCGCCGAAGAAGTCGATGCGGGCGGGGTGCTCCGCGTTGACGGGATAGATGTCGAGGATGTCCCCGCGAAGCGCGAACGAGCCCTTGGACTCCACTTCGTACTCGCGCGAATAGCCCATTTTGACGAGCGTCTGGACGAGAGCGGAAAGCTCCCGCTCCTTGCCGCTTTGCAGGGTGACGCACTTCAAATTTCGCGGGACGAGCTGGATCGCCGCCTCCGCGTCCGCAACGAGCACACGCGCCCCGTTCTGCCATTGATACAGGGCGTTGAGCCGCCGATAGAGCGCGTCCTTGGAGAGCGCCTTGCGAAAAGTGAGCACTTCGTCTTTGGCGCAAAGCAACGCGACGGGCTCGCCTTTGAGCGCGGAGATCGCCTCTTGGGCGCGCTGCGCGGAGAGCGGGTCTGCCGTGAAATAGACGACGGGACGGTCAAAGAGCGACGCAAGGAGATATTTATTTGCGTCGGACACGCCGAAAACGGCAACGGGCACGCCGCTGTCGATGTCCCCGCGAAGAAGCGGGGCTTCGCCGTCCAAGTTTTCGAAGGAAAAGAAATTCATCCGTTGAACCGATTCATGACGAGGTCGAAATTTTCGCCTTTTGCAAGGGCAAGCGCCGCCTCCGCCGCGCGCTTACAAGCGTCAGAAAAGAGCGGATAGTCCTCTTTTTTGACTTCCGAGAGCACATAGTCGAGAATGGAGACCTCGACGTCGGGATCTTTGATGCCGATGCGGATGCGGGCAAAGTCGGAAAAGCCGATCTCGGCGATGACCGAGCGCATGCCGTTGTGCGTGCCCGCGCTGCCCGAGGGACGGATGCGGAGATGTCCCTTCACAAGATCGAAGTCGTCGTACAGAACGACGAGCTCTCCGGGCGTGACTTTATACTTTGCGATGAGCTGCTTGACCGCCCTTCCCGAGGCATTCATATAGGTGACGGGACGGGCGATGACGATCTTTTCGCCGCCGACGAAGCCCTCTGCGACGCTTGCCTCGCATTCCCTTTTCTTAAATTTCGCGCCGAGAAGCTCCGCGCAGTCCCCCGCCGCGACAAAGCCGAGGTTGTGAAAGGTCTTTTCGTATTTTTTTTCGGGATTTCCGAGTCCCACGATCAAAAACATAGTGCGCCTGCCTTTTTTCTTGCAAATAGAACTGTAAATGAAAAGCCGCTTTTGAAAGCGGCTCTTTGGTCAATCGTAGATCTTGCTCATGGGCTTATCGAGATAGACGTTCTCGATCGCAGCCGCCCAAATGTCCGCGGTGGAGAGGATCTTGATCTTGGGAAGCCGTTTCTCCTCGGGGAGCAGAATGGTATCGAGCATGACGAGTTCGCTGATCGGCGATTTGTCGATGCGCTCGATCGCAGGACCTGACAAGACCGCATGGGTACAGCAAGCGCGGATGTCCTTTGCGCCCGCATCTTTGAGCGCCTGCGCGCCCTGCGTGATCGTTCCGCCCGTGTCGATCATGTCGTCGACGAGCAGACAGCTCTTCCCCTCAACGTCGCCGATGATGTGCATGACTTCCATGACGTTCGCCTTGGGACGGCGCTTATCGATGATGGCAAGCGGACAGCCGAGCCGTTCGGCGACCTTCCTCGAACGGGTGACAGAGCCGACGTCGGGCGAGACGACGATGAAGTCGTCCCCGAGCTTATCCGCATAATAATTGTAGAGGGTCGGACCGCCCAAGAGGTTATCGACGGGGATATTGAAAAAGCCCTGGATCTGCGCCGCATGGAGATCCATCGTGAGCACTCTGTCCGCGCCTGCGGAAGTTAAAAGATCGGCGACGAGCTTTGCGGTGATGGGATCGCGCGAGCGCGCCTTTCTGTCCTGGCGGGCATAGCCGAAATAGGGCATGACCGCGGTGATCCGCCCCGCGGATGCGCGTTTTGCGGCGTCGATCATGATGAGCAGTTCCATCAAGTTATCGTTGACGGGCGCAGAGGTGGATTGGATGATGAAAAGGTCTCTTCCGCGGACGGTCTCTGCGATGTGAACGCTTGTTTCGCCGTCCGAGAACCTTCCGACTTCGACTTCGCCGAGCGCGGTGTTGAGCTTTTTTGCGATGGCTTCCGACAGCGGACGGTTGGAATTGCCTGCGAACAGTTTGATTTCGTTTCCGTGTGTGATCATGAAAATTCCTCGAATCGTTTAACGCTTACTATTGTAACTTGAATTTTTGAAGAAGTCAAACGTTTTTTGCAAAAAAAGCGTCCCCTTTCCTTGGATTTTTCTCCCGCCGTTTGATCCTGTCTTTTGATTTGCTTATTTTTCGCGTCGAAAATCTATTCATGCGAAAAGTTATTGCGCCGAAAACCATTTCTGCGCTTTTTTCATGCCAAAAATCTATTTGCAATCTTATTTTTCACTTGAAAATCCATTCATGCGCGCTAATATCTCATGTTGAAAAACCATTTTTACGCTTATTTCACGTCGCCTGCGCAAAATTACCGCGCCAAACAATTTTCTACGTATTTTTTCGTGCCGCCTACGCAAAATTTCCGCGCCGAAAAAGCCTATCCAAATGCCAGTCGCTCTATTCTTGCCCACCCCTTTGAGGGGTGGGTGGCACGAGCATAGCGAGTGACGGAAGGGGTGCGCCATAATAACAAACCTTATACGCTTATTTTTGTGCCGCTTGCGCAAAGTTTTGCGTCGAAAAAACTATGTCCGCGCTTATTTATCGAAAAACCATTTTTCGCTTATTTTCGTGCCGTCTACGCAAAGTTACCGCGCCGAAAAACAATTTTCTGCGTATTTTTTCGTGCCGCCTACGCAAAATTTCCGCGCCGAAAAAGCCTATCCAAATGCCAGACGCCCTATTCTTGCCCACCCTTTTAAGGGGTGGAGCGGCATACCCCGCCCCCCTTGGCTCACCCTCTGAAATAGGGGTGACGCATTGCAAAATAAAAATCCACCCGCATAGCGGGTGGTATTTCATTTTCGGGCATAGCCCTAATCGTTACAGGCGGCGCACAAGTG
>CANRLK010000049.1 GCA_947631465.1 uncultured Clostridia bacterium | reverse complement strand
AGCGGAGCTTTTCACTCCGCCAATATTATAGAATATTTTTTATCCGATGTCAAACAAAATGTAAGTCTTGACTAACTATTTTTTCCGAATTTTTTTATGTACTCGAACATTTCCTCGGTAATGACGTGTTCAATGCGGCAAGCATTATCCTCGGCAAGTTCCTGCGGCGCACCCGTTCTCATTATAACTCTATGGCGTTCATAGATATTTTCCGCTTTTTCTTTTCCCTCTTTGGTAAGACGAATCGAGCCGCCGTCCTCGACTATAATGTATATAATCCAACCTCACTAAAAATAAAAGAGCAGAGATGCTCTCTACTCCTTATTCCAAACTTGCTGTTATTGAGATTTTATTTATTGAATTTATCCCCAAGGATATTTACCTTGTGCTAAACTGAATGTGTCGTTATCTTGACTCTTCAATATAACGTCCTCCTCTGTGTTCTTACTTCTTGTGCGGTTGCGAGCCCACATTCAGTTTAGCACAGAGGAGCTTTTTTGTATAACCACACATGGCTGCTGCTAAAGCCCCTTTCGTTACCCCAGCCACCACCGGCATAGCCGGTGGGTTTCTATTTAGACTAAAAGAGTTTCAGCGCGCATAACTCTTCCCCAAAAACAAACATTATCAACCGAAAATACGCCGTTTCATCAAAGAAAATTATTGATTGCACCAGAAGTCGGTACTCTCGGCGGCGCGAGGCACTCTGCCGACCGAGGTATTGTCGCTCGTGCGGCTTCGGAGCTCTCTCACGGGATTGGGCGCGATTTCACGGCGATAATCCTTGCCGAATCGGAAAATGTGCATTTCGATCAAGTTATGCGAAGGCACAATGTTCGTCGTGGGATTCACCGTCCGTTGGAACTTGAAAAAGTCGGCATGTTCGGGAAGGGCTTCGATCTTCTCGTACTCCTCTCTCACCGACGTAAACTGCACGGTATTAAATAGAACATCCCGCACATAGTCGATATTTTGATGCAGACTCACGGGCGGCGGGAATGTTCCGTCCCCGATCACTTCCTGCGCGTCCTTGCACTCATACTTTTTCAAAAGCTCCTCCGCCTTTTGAAGATGTGCGATCTCCATCAAGAAGTTCTGCTCCCAAAGATTCTTGACATAGGGGTCGGTCTCGGTCGAATAGCACGACCAATACAGGTAACACTCATTATACTCATGCCACAAGAGCATTTCGAGCCAGGTCGCGTCCGCGTCCATGAGATCCTCATACTGCGTGACATGCTCCTCTTCGACGAGGGCGATCTCTTGATAGAGCCGACGGGAAATGTCGCTGTTTGCAAGATTGCAAATATTCATGTAATAATTCATCGTCTGCTGTTCGGCAGCGGTGATGATCAAGGTGGAGAGCACGGTCTGCTTGTCGGCGCAGGAATTGCGGATGCCCCTTCGCACATTATCGACGGGATAGCGATGATGGGAGATCGTGGGGCGTCCAGGCATGATCTCGGTGTATTTTCCGACGAGCCGCTCGGCGCGCACGCCCTGCTCCATTTCAAGGAGATTGGAATAGCGGTAGAGATGATCGAAATCTTCGAGGAGCGCAAAGTCGAGCGCTTTTTTGACATAGCAGTCCCCTTCGCGCTTTGCAAGCTCCGAAGTGAGGTCGACGGCGAGCTGTTCGTAGGAGATCGTGTGTTCGAGCGGGCTTTCGTTGAGCGGTTTTAAGAGGGAGACTTTGAGCTGCTGCTGTTTTTCAATGTCCCGAACGAACGCGAGCTCACGGCGAAGATCGTTGTCGGAAGTATGTCGGGAAAAGTTATGCGAGAACCAATTTGCCTCGAATTCCGTGCCGTTCATGAGAATGATCCTGCACTTTGTGTAGGGATCGACGGTGTTTTTGTCGTAGGGTTTGGGATAGAGTTGCCGCAAATTTTGAAACTGTTGCGAGAGTGGAATTGCTTTTTCTTGAAACGGATTCATGCAAAAATGCTCCTTGAAAGGAAAATTCTCTTCATCCTATGCAAGGAAGCGCGAAAACGACACGTATAAAAGAGTTTGGCGTTTATTGCGAAAAGCGGCATGCGGCGCGCCGAAAGGACATCGGCGCGCCGCCTATATGCTAAGCATAAATTCAAGATATAGTGTGTAATATGTCAGACATAGTACTATATATTATGTTTTCGAGCAACCAACCGAAAGCATCGCCTTGGGAAGATAGGACAAAATATCCGAGGCGCAAGGCGCATACTCCCCCATATCGCGTGCCGCAAGCTCGCCAGCACGCCCCAAAAGATAGCAGGAGACGCAGGCGGCGTCAAACGGCTGCAAGCCGCGCGCGCAAGTTCCCAAGAGGAATCCGCACAATACGTCCCCGCTCCCCCCTTTGGCAAGCACGGGCGAACCCGTTGGATTGATCGCAATCCGCTTTCCGTCCGTCACGATCGTCCCGTTGTTCTTCAAAACGACCAAAACATCATACTCCCGCGCGAACTCCTGCGCATACTTCGCCGCATTTTTCAAAACGTCCTTGACGTCGCGTTGAATAAGTCTTGAAAATTCCTTGATATGCGGCGTTATAATAACACGGCAGGATTTTTCGCGTAAAATGCACGTCCCGTAAAAGGCGATCGCATTCAACGCGTCGGCGTCCAAGACAAGCGTCCCGTCATAGACGGACAAGACGCGGCGGATCGTATCATAGAGCTCCTCGCTTACTCCCGCGCCCGAACCCATGGAGATCGCATCGGAGACAAGCATGTCCTCGATCTCGTCATATTGATATTTTTTCAAGATCGCAGAAGGCAATCTCCCGACCGCATTCGCAAAAAAATTTTCATCCGCCTGAATTTTTGTATAGCCCGCGCCGCTTCTCAAGCAGGCTTCCGCCGCGAGAAAAACCGCGCCCGAGTATTCGGGATCGCCCGCAAAAATCGACGCCGAGCCGAAATTTCCCTTATTCACATGGCTTCTTTTCTTGGGGAAAAAGGACGCGACATCCTCATTTTCCCAAATCTCCGTCTGCTGACCTTGGATGCCTTCAACCTCAACGAGCGAGATCTCGCCCGTGACGTCCTTTCCGTCTGCCAAAAAATATTCATCTTTTAACGTTCCGAGCGCAACCGTTTGGTTCGCCCGAACACAAGATAAATACACGACCCCATTCTCCATGAGCCCGCTCGGAAGATCGCAAGAAATGACAAATTCAGCGCTTGAATTGATAAATTCAATGAGATGAAGCACGCCTTCGGGCACACTTCCGTCGCAAGTGAGGCAATCCGCGATCAAGAAATATCGGCGCTTCGGAATTTGCCCCAAGATCTCGCCCGTATAATTCTCCCGCGCGGTCTCACATTCTTTTGAAAGCTCCCTCGAAAGACAAAGAACCGTTACATCGGTGCGTTTGGCTCTCAACATCTCGGCAGCGAGAAACCCGATGCCGCCGAACACGCCCCCGCCGCAGACGAAGAGTACATCGCAGTTTTCCGAAAGCTTCTTGTCGATCGCCTCAGCAAACGCCCTTGCGGCTTGTCGCATAAAATCAAAATTATCCTTGATTTTTGCATAAAATTCGCGCCTGAAATTCGCACTTGAACATGAATATTTCATATCATCCCTCTATAATTTGTCTTTCCAATGGTTTTACAATCCGATCGAGATCTCCGCAGCCGACAAAACGCGAAGTGCGCCGTCCTGCTCGATTTCCAGCCGTCCGTCTGGCAAGATCTCCCGCGCAACCGCACGGTATGTCTTTCCCGCCTCGAAAACAGTGATATTCTTCCCTAAAAATTTGATATAAGAGCGGTATTCCTCGAAATCATACGATTTTTGAAGCGCGTCGATGAGCCGCTCTCGTACTCGTTCGACTTTGGGCGTGGGCTGAACGATCTCGGATAGAGCGATCGCGATCTCTTCAAGACCGCTCAAATTGTTCGAGACATTGAGCCCAACTCCGACGATACTCGCGCGGATCTTGCCCCCATCGAGAATATTTTCGATCAAAATCCCGCAGATTTTCCTGCCCGACACAAACACGTCGTTTGCCCATTTGATCTCGGGCGTTGCGCCGAAACTTTCGACCGTCTTGCAGACAGCAACTGCGGCATTCGCCATCACGCGAAAGGCGTCGCTTGCGGGAAAATTCTCATAAAATTTGAGCATCGTAAGGTAGACCCCGCCGATTTGAGAGGAAAAACTCCTGCCCTTCGTGCCCTTCCCCCCGCTCTGCCGCTCGGCGCAGACGATCACATCTTGTCCAACTTCTAAATACTTTCGTATATAGTCATTTGTCGAGGAGACCTCAAATAAATATTCGATCTTCATATTTCTTTCTTATATTCGGCAAAAAATCTTATCCTTATAAATGAAAAAATCCCGCTTATTCCTCTTCCTCGCCCATTTCGCCGAGCGATTTAAGCGCGCTTTTTGCGGTATCGAAGTCGAAGCCCTTGCCGATCAGATAGCGATACGCCTTTTGCCAAGTCGGTTTATCCAAGCTCTTGCCGCGGAGATATTTTTTGAGCACGTTTTCCGCGCTTTCGGTCTCGCTCTCGATCGAAGAGAGCGCGCTCTCGATCGCATCGTCGCCGACCCCCTTGCGCTTCAATTCCGCCGCGATCAGGCGCTTCCCCTTGCGCTTGGAAACGCTCGAAGAGTAGCTCGCGGAGTACAGCGCGTCGTCGATATAGCCGTATTCTTTGAGCTTTGCGACGACGTGGTCGATCACGCCCTCCAAGTAGCCCTTCTTTTTTAAGTAGTCCCGCATTTGTTTTTCGGTTTTCATCGAGACGGAGAGATAGGACAGCGCTTTGTCGAAGGCGGTCGTCTTTTCGCTTTCAAGCTGCATTGCCGAAAGTTCCTCGCCCGTCACCGAAAGCCCTGCCTTCAAGCGGTATCTCATGACCGTTTCCAGCTCCATGCCGCAGAAAAACCTGCCGTCAACTTCGATGTTGCAGCGCGTTTTGTCGTGTTTTTGCGGGGTGATGGCGGTGATCTCAGGCATACTTTCTCCTATGACAAAGCCGCCCGCAAGCAAACGGACGGCTCAATCGCATTCGTTCAAAACTTATTTTTCGATCTCGTAGAAGTAGATCGTTCCCGTAACGGTCAACGCTCCGCTTTCCACATCCTCTCCCGAGGGAGAGACGCTGACGTTGTTCAAAAGGCAGCGATAACCCGTATTGATGAGGTCGCCCAAGATCGCCTTCGCGTTCTCGAAATCGGTCGCTTCAAAACGGAAGCGGATGGAACGCGTCACAATGCCGTCATCGCCGAGCTGGTAGCTGTTGTCAAAATTCCACACCGTGTTCGCGAAGATCTGGTCGAAACAGACGAGAAGCTGCTTCATGTTATCGAACTCGGGCATGTAGGTGATGTCCTCGTCGGGCATTGCGAAGATCTTTTCCAGCTCCGCGTTCATGTCGGCATATCGCTTTTCGATGACGTCGGCAATGACTTGTTTGTCCGCAACGTCCTGCATTTGCGCGTCAATGTCTTCCAGCTGGTTGCGCACGGGATAGAACACGAGGAAGAAGTAAAGTCCCAAAAGCAGGATGACGATGAGGATGAGCATCAAGATCTTTTCCCGCAATGTAAAGCGGCGCGTCATGAAATTCTGCATCTTAGTCCCCTCCCTTCGAAGCATCGTTGAGCTTGATCGTCATATTCAATCTCGTCTCGGTCGTACCGTCCTCGGTCGGCGTATCCATGACCCAAACCTCGGGCACTGCCGCAACGAGTTCTTCCTCGGAGAGCCTGATGATGAGCTCCGAAACTTCCTTCGGTCCGATCCCCGTCAAGACCAGCGTCACCGTTTTGTCGGAAACGTCGATCGAGCGCACGCTCGCAACGGGGAAAATGTATTTCTCAACGAGCGCCAAGACATCCAAACGGTTCGCGATCGTATCGTCGAAGCCCTCATAGTTATAGCGGTTGTATTCCTTGACGATCCCGCCGTTGCCATCCTCGTCCTTGTACTTGTTGTCGTAGGCGTCGCTTCTGTCGTAGGTCTGTTGGAGCTTCGCGCGCGCCGCGTCGAGTTCCGCTTGCCGATCTTTCACGCTTTGATAGGGTTTGTAGACCCCAAAGTACCCGATCACAAGGGCGAGCACCAAGATCAAGAGCAGGATCGGCACGAAGAGTGCAGGCGAGATCGCCGTTTTCTCCTTCATGCAGAGGTTGAGCGTCGTCTTATCGGGCACGACGAGCTTTCCCTTCTTGACCGCTTTATCCGTCTGGTTCGTGTTATCCATTCCCGTTACCTCCTCATTGCATCGTCGCGCCTGCTGCGGCAACGATCACAGCATAGTCGATCTCGTCGGATTTCGTATTGTCCGTCGCAGGCGTCGGCACAGCCGCGGGCGGCGTGACCGCTTGCGTCTCGCTCTCCTGCGTCCCCTCGCCGCTGTCGGAAACAGTTTCTTCCGCAGTCTCTTCGGAAGCCTCTTCTTCGGAAGTCTCGTCCTGCGCAGCTTCCCCTTCGGATATTTCTTCTTCGGAAGTCTTGTCTTGTGCAACTTCCTCTTCGGTTGCTTCTTGCTCGAAGCCCTCTTCGAGGTTCTCTTCGGGCGATTCCTGCTCGAAGCCCTCTTGCGCGGCTTCGGGATCTTGTTCGGAAGTCTGTTCGAGCCCTTCTTCTTGCGCTTCTTCGCCGTTTTCGTCTTGGGTATCGTCCACCGTCTCGACAAGCTCGGGTGCAGTCTCGCTCTCGGCGATCGTGCCGCCCTCTTCTTCCGCAGACGGCTCTACTTCTTGCTCGAAGCCCTCTTGGGCAGCTCCCTCTTCGAAGCCCTCTTGCGCGGCTTCCTCTTCGAAGTTTTCTTGTTCAAGCCCTTCTTCGGTCATGTCGTCAGAAGGCTGTTGCTCTTCCTGCGTCTCGTATTCGGGCGTTTCGCCGTTGGGAACGTCTTGTTCTTCTTGTTCGGTCTGTTCGGGCGGCAAAGGCTGTTCCTCGTCCGAAGGCATGTCGGCGGCAGATTGCGTCGCGACAATGGGTTTCGCGTTGGCAAAAAATTCGTTGAGCCCCGTGACTTCGAGCGGAAGTCCGCGGCGCAAGGTCTCGATGAGGGCTTCGTTCTTCGCGCCACCGCCGCAGCAGTGGAGATGTTCGAGCATTCCGCCTCCGTTGAAACGGTAGAAGTTGACCGCTTTCAAGATCTCAATGGTCATGGCATTGTAGATCTCGCGGCAGCCTTCAAGCTCGTTTGCGCCCTCGTAGTTGGTTTCGCGGTAAGTCGAAGATAAATAATGATCGTCCACGCCGTATTTCTCGGAGATGACGACGTCAAGCGCATTGCAGCCGTAATCGATGACGCGGACGCTCTCGAACTGGTCGCCGAGGAACATGAAAAGGCGCACCGCGTTGTGTCCGATGTCAAGAATGGCGTGCTTATGGGGATCGCCTTTTACGGAACGCAGAACATTGATGTAGGCAAGTTCCTCGGGAATGGCGATTTTGAGCTTGAAGCCCGCCTTATTGAACATGGACGTATAGTCCGCGATGACGTCTTTGCGGGTCGCCGCGCCGATCAAGTCATATTCCGTGGGATTGCCCTGTTCGTCTTTCGTGACGCCGACGACGGCATAATCGAAGAAATAGTTGCGTTTGTCGTCGGTGATGAAGTCATGAAATTCATAGGGCAAGTTGAACAAAAGCTGGTCCTTGGACATGGCGGCGATCGTAAAGCGTCTGCAATAGCAAAGCCCCGACGGCAAGACGAGCGCGGCATTTTTGATATGGAGCTTGTTGTTGCGGCGAATTTCTTTGAGCATATCGCTCATCGCCTCAACAGAAGTGATCCTGCCGCTTTGCACAAGTCCTTCGGGGAGTCGTTCGCTGATACTGCGGACGATTTCGCCGCCCTTTCTCACGGCAACGTGAATTGCGTGATTGCCGATGTCGAATCCGACGCAATTTTTCATGTAACCTCTCCTTTTTTATAGGAATATTGATAGATAAAGCGAGATGATCTTCTCGCCCACCATGAGCGAAATAAATGCCGCGACCGCAATGGACGGACCGAACGGAAATTCTCCTTTTTTTCCGAACGCCGCGGCGAGCAGTCCGATGAGGCAGGATAAGATCAAACACACGAGCCCCACGGCAGGTCCTAAGTACAGCCCGAGCAGCGCATAGAGCTTGACGTCGCCGCCCCCGAGGCTCTCTTTTTTGAGCATCGCGTCCATGATGAGTGAGATGAGCAGCATCCCCCCGCCATAGATCACTGCGCCCAAAAGTCCTTGGGTGAGTCGTTCCTGCCAATTGTCATAGGCGAAGAGAAAGGCTTCAAAGACGACCGCACCGAAGAGCAGCAATCCGTCGGGGATCTCCATCGTGTCGAAATCGATGAGCGCGACCGCAAGCAGCGCGGCAAGGAGCATGCAGCATTCGAGCGCTTGGAGCGTGAACCCGAATTTGAGCGCCGCAAGCAGGAACGAAAGCCCCATCGTAAGCTCGGTCAAGAGGCATCGGATCGGGATCTTCGCGCCGCAGTAGCGGCACTTTCCGCGAAGGAAAAGATAGCTGAAAATCGGGAAGAGATCCAAAAAGCCGAGCGCATGATGACAGACGGGACAATGCGATCTGCCGCGAAGGATGGACTCTTTCGCGCAATAGCGGTCGGCGGCACAATTGACGAAGCTGCCGATACACGCCCCGAAAATGAATGCCAAAATGAGAAGATAGATTCTCATCGCCGCGAGAAAATCCATGCCGCGTATTCCTTGTTCAGACTGCTTTTTGCTCTATTCTCTCCCCTCTTGGCGCCCCCTCCGAGGGGGAGCTGCCGCAAAGCGGCTGAGGGGGTGTCACCTTGTTGTTCGCTTGATTTTTGCACACCCCTTTCGGCGCAAAGCAACGCGCCACTTTCCCCTCAAGGGGACAGCAAGGTTTTTCTCTTGGCGCACCCTTGCGGGGAGCGTTCCCACTCAATCTCTTGGCGCCCCCTCCGAGGGGGAGCTGCCGCGAAGCGGCTGAGGGGGTGTCATAAGTCCTCTATCCTAACCCAAGTCGAAGCATAATGTCAGCTTTCACGGCTTCGTATCGCTTCTCAATGTCATAGTTGGAATATCTCACAACCTGAATCCCATGCGAGGAAAAATATTCATCACGAATCGCATCATGCTCTTCCCCCGCCTCTTCATAATGCTGTGAACCGTCCAACTCAATGACAAGTTTCGCTTCCGCACAATAGAAATCCGCAATATAATACCCGAATACTTTCTGCCGAACAAATCGCTTCGGAAGATCTCGAAGAAATGTGTACCACAACTTCCGCTCTTCCTTCGTCATGGATTTCCTGAGCTCTCGCGCTCGCTCGACCAATGCGGGATTATATGTTTCATTCATCGGATCATTGTCCCTTGGGATTGCACACCCCTTTCCTCTTGGCGTCCCCTCGAGGGGGAGCTGCCGCGGAGCAACGCGAAGCGGCTGAGGGGGTGTCCCCTTGTTTGCGCTTGAGTGTCAAACACCCCTTTCGGCGCACTGCCGTGCGCCACTTTCCCCTCAAAGAGGACAGCAAGGTTTTTCTCTTGGCGCCCCCTCCGAGGGGGAGCTACCGCGAAGCGGCTGAGGGGGTGTCACTTTGTTCTCGCTTGACTGCCAAACACCCCTTTCGGCGCATACGCGCCACTTTCCCCTCAAGGGGACAGCAAGGGGGGCGATTCGCGTCCCCAAGCCTTCCAGCAAGGAGGCTGTTCGCGTTCCCCTTATCCCTCGGGAACAGCAAGAATATAAGGTTTGTCTTG
>CANRLK010000048.1 GCA_947631465.1 uncultured Clostridia bacterium | reverse complement strand
GATAGATAGTTGAGCGAACGCATGTTGTGAAGCCTGTCCGCAAGTTTGATGATGATGACGCGGATGTCCTTCGCCATGGCGACGAAGATCTTGCGGAAGTTCTCCGCCTCTTCCTCTTCGCGCGACTTAAAGACGATCTTATCGAGCTTGGTGACCCCCGAAACGAGGGATAAGACCTCTTCGCCGAACTCCCGTTTGATGTCCTCTTCGGTGTGGGGGGTGTCCTCGATGACGTCGTGGAGCAGCGCGCCCGCGATCGTGGCGGTGTCGAGCCCCAAGTCGACTAAGATCTCCGCGACGGCGCAGGGATGGATAAAATACGGCTCGCCCGAAGCGCGCTTTTGGTTTTCATGCGCCTCTTTGGCAAAGTCATAGGCGCGAAGGAGCATGTCCCGCCCTTCGCCCGAATAATACTCGTAAATTTTCATTAAGATCGGTTCCATGTTCCCTCCGTCCCAACGATTTTCAGCGCCGCGCAGTAGATCTTCGAGCGTGTGAGCTCGGTCTTTTGCCCGCGGCAAAGCGCGATCCTTCCCCCCTGCAAGCGCCAAAGCCCGAGTTCCTCGAACACGGCGAGCGCAAACACGGTAAATTCGGGGGAAAACGCCTGAAATTCCGACGCCTTGGAAATCTCCGCAAAGTCCGCCGCCCGCATTCCGTCCGCCGCGCGCAGCGCGGTAAAGAGCGCGACCATCGCCTCGCGCGAAAGATCCATGCCGCAAAGCTGCCTTCCGAGCATTCCGTCCCCGTTTTCATAGAGTTTGAGCCGTTCGGGCACGTTCAAGCCAGACGCGGGCGATTCCAAGAGCACGGCGTCGCGATAGGCGGAAAGGTCCGCTTCCTCCGAAGGCGCCAAGAGCACCGCGTTCCGCACGCTCCCAGAAGAAAGACGGAACAGCTCGCGCGGGAACTTTTCGAGGACGGGAAAGTCTTTGAGCCGCGTCCTGTCCCAGGCAAGGGCGCAAAGCCCCCAGGCGCATTCCTCGCTCCTTTTTTGGATGAACCCGTTGAGCTCCTTTAAGCCCATCACCTCTGTTTTGAGCGGCTCAAATTGCAGCCGCCGCAATTTTTGTTCAAATACTTTGAGCGGCGCTTCTTCATGTTCCCCGCCGTCATAGACGATGGAGCGCAGAAATCCCCGCGCGGTCTCCACGCCGCGGAAGCGCGAAAGATTGCATTCGACGACGAGCTCTTTTTGCGTCTCGCTCCGCAGAAGTTTCAGATCCCGCGCGCCGCCGAAGTATAAAAGATCGGTCTTGCCCGCGATGAGCACATGCGGCGAGGCGGGTTTGAGAAGATTCGCGCCGAGTTTTCCCGCCTTGATGAGAAAGAGCGGTCTGCGATTCCCGACGCCGAACGGTTCGAGCCTGTCGAGCTCCTTGGCAAGCTGCATGGAGATCTCCCCTTCGAGCGTCCCCGAGACAACGAGGGTGGGTTCGAAGTCCTCGCGCCGATAATGGGTCGAGATATAGTTTTCGAGCGCGGCTTTGAGAGGCAGGAAATTCTCCTCCTTGACGTTGACGCCCGCCGCCTGCGAGTGTCCGCCGAACTCTTCGATGTACTGCGAACAGGCTTTCAAAGCCTCAAAGATGTTGATCTTTTCGATGCTCCGCGCGCTCCCCCGCAGCATCTTCCCCCGCTTTACGAAGAGCAGCACGGGACGGCAATATTCCTCGGTGATCTTTGCGGCGGTGATGCCCAAAAGTCCCGCGTTCCAATCCTCGCCCGCAAGGCAGATGATGCTTTGATACGCCCCCTCCTTGATGATCTGCGCGCGCGCCTTTTCATAGAGTTCGTCGCACAGCCTTTGCCGTTCGCTGTTATAGGCGTTGAGCTTGGCGGCAAGCGATTGGATCTCCGCTTCATCCTCGGTCGTAAAGAGTTTCAAAGCGGCGCGGACGTCCCCCATCCTGCCCGCGGCATTGATGCGCGGGGCGATCGTGAACGCCAAGGTCTGCGCGGTCGTCGGCTCGCCCTGCTTGTCGAGAAGGGCTTTGAGCGCCGCATGCGGTCCTTCTTGGAAGAGTTTCAAGCCCTCGGCGACGATGTCCCGATTTTCGCCGAGCAAGGGCACACTGTCCGCGACCGTCGAGAGCGCGCAAAAATCGAGAAGGGAAAGCGCCTCGTCCCCGATCAAGGCGAGCGCGAGCTTGAACGCGACCCCCGCCCCGCAGAGATTGTCATACGGATAATCGTCCGAAAACTTCGGATTGATACAAATGCAGTCGGGCAAGACCGCGGGCAACTCGTGATGGTCGGTGACGATGACTTCCGCGCCCTGCTCCTTGATGTATTCGATCTCGGCGGCGTTGGAAATGCCGCAGTCGACCGTGACGATGAGGTCGGGCAAAAATTCGTCGAACAAAAAGTCGATGGCTTGAATGCTCAGCCCGTATCCCTCTTCGCGCTCGGGGACATAGAGATAGGGCTCGATGCCGAACGCCTTGAAGGCACGGGATAAAATCGCAAGCGCGCCGATGCCGTCCGCATCATAGTCGCCGAATACGGCGACCCGCCATTCCTCCTCCCGCGCTTTTTGGAGAAGCTCCACCGCTTCCCGCATGCCGCTCATCAAAAAAGGGGACAGAAAATTTTTCTTCGAAGGGTTGAGGAACTTCTTCATCTTCTCTTCGGTATCCTGCCCGCGCGCGAAGAGAATGCCCGCCGTAACGGCCGAGAGATTTAGCCGCTCCGCAAGCGCGTCCACCCGTTTCCGTTCTTCGGGCGAAAATTCGCATTCGCAAATGATCTTCTTCAACGCTTCTCCTTTGGATTTGCCTTTGCACAGCAAAAAGATCTTAAAATTATGATTGCGGCGTAGCGAATCTTGATCGCTACGCCGCTTACGCTACTCGTTTGGTTTATGATTGCTCGGCGGCAGCCTTTTCTTCGGCGCTTGCCTTTTGTTTTCCCGTATAGCGCTTACGGCTCGCTTTGAGACGGTCGAACTTCGCCTTCAAGGGCACAAGCACCGTCGGCGCAAGGAGCAGCGACGAGTACAGCGCGACCGCAATCGGAATCAACGCGGAGAGGAAGAACAATCTCGTTCCCGCAGCCGCGGCGAGCCCGATGACGGCAAACGCCGCAAATACGGGCACTGCAAGAAGCAGTACGCTCTTGAACGAGCTTCTGCAAGACTTGTCCACCGCATCCGCGCTCGAAAGATTCTCATACGACGGATCTTTGCTGTTTTCTTTGAGTTTGAAGCATTGGATCGTCCAAAAAATGAGCGAAAGCACCGCCGCAAGCCCCGCAAAGAGCAAGGGCGCATAGGCATAGACGGGAATGCGCACGATCGCAAAGAGTCCGATCGTGAACAGCACGTCGTTGAGTACCGCGATAAGTCCCGCCAGCGCACAGGCAACGCCGTAGCGAATGCCGATATACACGAGCGCAACGATCGCCGCGACCGCGAGCGCGATCGCACCGCGCCAGATCGCTTCATAGAACTGCGTTCCCTCGGCGGAATGGACGCTGACGTTGATCTCTGCGTCCGCATAATTCCCCGCTGCCCGCGTGCGGATGGTCTCCGCCGCATTTTTGAGCGCGTTCTCGCTCACATTTTGGGAGAAATTGTAGACGATCGCCTTCACGCCCGTCTCGCCGAGCGATTGGGAATCGAGCTCCACGCCCGTCTGCTTGGAAGAATAGCTCAGTCCGTTTTCGCGGAACGCCGATTCACACATGGAATCGAGCTCGTCCTCTTTCTCCGCGATGGAGACGACCGCGTCGTAGGTGACTTCCACCCTGCGCCCCGCCGAGGAAGTATAGTTGAAATTCAGTAAGATGCAGAGAATGAGCCCCGCTATGATGACGACCGCGGAAATGACCGCATACACGGGAAGTCCCTTCCCGAAACGGAATTTACTCATCGTCCGTTACCTCCTCTCTTTTGAAATGGCAGAACTTGCCCGCGCTCTTTGCAAACGGCATCATGATATACCACATGAAGCGGGTGATCAAGAGCGTCGAAACGCACGAGAACAGTGCGCCGAGCGCCAAGACAAGTCCGAATGCGGAGAGCTCCGTCAGCGCGATGAGATAGGTCAAAAGCCCGACGATCCCCATCGCGACGTGCACGTCGAAGATCCCGAAGAAACTTCTCTTATATCCCGTCTTGACGGAAGATGCGATCGTCTTGCCGAGCGCAAACTCCTTTCCCGCCCGATCAAAGACAATGGCGTTGGAGACGCAGAACACCGCGCAGCACAATGCGAGCGCAGCGACCGTGCCCGCGCCGATCGCAACCGTCGGGATCGCCCAGATGCAGACGATCATGATGAGAAGGAAACTGAGCAATCCATAGAGGTGGGCAAAGCCGAGCCTTCTGTACCGAACAAAGAAATACACGCAGGAGAGCGCCAACAGCCCGCCGAAGGAAGCATAGAGAAGGGTGAGCGCGCTATCGCCGAACTCCGCGCGGTTTTCATAGATCTCCCCGACTTCCATGCGCCCGAGCTCGACGTCGGATGCAAACTCGACCGACGTATCGACGACCGCCGCAATGAGTCGCGCCGCGTCCTCGGTATAGCCGCCGCTGATATAGAGGTCACTGTCCGTGATACGGCTCGAAACGGAGAGCCCGATGACCTGGTCTCCCCCGACCGTGAAGAACAGCGTTCCCGCCGTCGTCTGCGCGTCCGCCGTCGTGTTCGAAATGATATCGTTCCCCGCCTTGGTGAAATAGATCCCGACATACACGGTGCCGTCAATCGTTCTCGTGCCTGCGCCCTTGATATACTCCCCGATCGGCTTTTCCTTCCTGCCCTCTTCGGGGATGATCTTATCCGCCGATTCGAGCGAAGAGCCGTAGAGCACTTCGAGATCGCCCATGTAGGCGTTGTAGATGAAAGCAGCCGCCGCCGTGTCCATATAGGCGGGTAGCGTGACGCGGACGGAATATCCGTCCACCGTTTCAACAGTGAGATCTTGCGCATGAAGGCGTTCGAAACGCTCCTTCAAAATCTCGACGCGCCGCGCAAAAGAGGTCTTGAACGCTTCGGTCGCAGCCGCGCTCCCGTCGCAGACGGTCTCCTTTTCAAGATACAGCGCACCCCCTGCATACTCCACATATTTTTCCGCATAGTCCTCGCGCTCGTCCTCGGGCAGCATCTCGACGTTGTCGTGATACTCCTTGCCCGACACCACACCTTCGGGATAGAGCATGACGCTGAGACTTCCGCCGTTGTACCTTTGGTTTTCGCCGAAGTAATAGCCGCCGAAGCCCGCGCTCTTTTCCGTCCAATTGATGAGCGGGTTGAAATAGGAGATCCCGCCCCCCGCAGGTAACGGCACGAAACATAAAACGCATAAAACGGCGATCGCAAGCGTTACGAGTGTCAGACATATCGCCGATTTTATCTTTCCCATTTTAGCCTCCTGTACGCTGAAATCTTCCGTAAAACACTTCCTTGGAAAATTCCGTCTTTTTTTATTATATCGGTTTCAAGCCGTTCCGTCAAGTCGAAATCGGCTTATTTTTTGCATTTTTCCCGCAAGTGACGCCGATTTTATCAATTTCTTTCTTGAAAGGCTTTTCTTTGCGCCAAAACATGCAATGCGCATTCGATCCGTTTCTTCATCATGGCGCAGGTGAGCGGGTAGGGGTCGTTCATATCGCCGCAGAAATGTTGGTTGTTCGCACTGCACCCGCCCGAGCAGATAAACTTCGCAAAACAATCCCCGCACTTCTTGCGCGTGAAGAGGCAGTTCTTCGCAAATTCCTCGCGGATGTCCTGCCTTTGAATGCCCTCAAAGACGCTGCCCATTCTCCATTTTTCATCGCCCGCGAACTGATGGCAGGGATAGAGATCGCCGTTCGGCACGACCGAGAAATACTCGTTGCCCGCGCCGCAGGCGGAGATCCGCTTTTCAAGGCAAGGTCCGCCCTCCAAATCGACGTTGAAATGGAAGAAGTTGAATCCCTCGCCCCGCTGCATGCGCTTTATGTACTCGACGCACAGCCGCTCGTATTCCTTTTCGATGATCGGCAAATGCTCTTCCTTGATTTTGAGCTCTTCGATGTCGGTGACGACGGGCTCCATGGAGATGGAATCGAACCCCTGGTCGGCAAGAAACAAGACGTCGTCGGCAAAGTCGAGATTTTTCGCCGTGAACGTGCCGCGGACATAGTAATGCTTGTCCCCGCGGCTTTGGACGAACTTCTTCGCCTTGTCGATGACCGCGTCGAACGAACCCTTGCCGTTCGGCGTCTTGCGCACCGCGTCGTGCACTTCTTTTCTCCCGTCGAGCGAGAGGACGACGTTCTCCATCTCCTCGTTGAAGAATTTGATGGTCTCGTCGTTTAAGAGCAAGCCGTTCGTCGTCGTCGTGAAGAGGAAGCGCTTGCCGCGCTTTGCCGCCTCTTCCTTGGCATAATACACCGTCTGTTTCACGACGTCGAGATTCATGAGCGGCTCGCCGCCGAAAAAGTCCACTTCGAGCGTGGTCCTGTCCCCGCTCTCGCGAAGCAAAAAGTCGATCGCAGTCTTTGCGGTCCCGAAAGGCATCATCTCGCGCGCGGCGTGGTATGCGCCCTCGTCCGCAAAGCAATATTTGCAACGCAAGTTGCAGTCGTGGCAGATGTGCAGGCACAGCGCCTTGACCTTGTCCGATTTTTTGGGATAGGTCTTGACCTCTTCCGCATACAAGAGCCCCTCTTTTTCGAGCGTCTCGATCTCGTCGAGTTCGCTCCTTGAAAGCGAGACCTTTTCGCCCGACAGAAAGCGCGCCGTTTTTTCGTCGCATTCGTGCAATGCGCCGCTGCCGACGTCGTACACATAATGCTTATCTTGAAACTGAAAAACGTGGATCATAGAAATCACGGAACAGGGGAGCAACCGTCGCTGCTCCCCGATTTGTCTTTGCCGCTCAGTTGTCCTTTTCGATCTTGCTTTCTCTTGTCACGCGTTCGCACGATTGGTTGCCGACCGTGCAGCTCGTCTTGCAGGCGGATTGGCAGGTGCTTCTGCATTCGCCGCAGCCCGTGATGTTTCTCTTTGTAGGTTTTGCGACCGTCTTGATCATAATGTGTTTTCTCCGTAACTTGTTATTTTTTTCCATTATACAACGAAACGGGGAAAAACGCAACTGTTTTTTTCAATCTTTCCGCAACTTTCCGCCGCAAAGCGCGCCCAACGCGCCGAAAAGCGCCGAAAGCAGCAATTCGACCAGGAAAAACGCCGAAAAACGGAATCCGCCGATGAGCCCGAACACGAGCGTTCCAAGGAGAAGCGCCAAGACGCCCGCCGCCATGCCCTTAAAAAGGGCGCGTTCCCTTTTGATGAATACCAGCGAAAAGACGAACACGCCGATACACTTCAAAACCTGGTTGACGACCGTGATGACGACGCCCGACGGCGCATAGGCTTGGACGAACACCGCAAAGATCGCCGCCGAAAAGAGAAAAAAGATCACCGCGGACAATGCCGCAAGCGCGGTCTCGATCGAGGCGCGCTTCCAAAATTCATTCATTAAAAAATCACCTCCGCACTTTCACCCTATGCGGAGGAAATTTCGTTTATGCCTTGTTTTACTCTTCTTTTGCAGGTTCGCTCTCGCTTTCGGAAGCTTGGGGCGTTTCGTCCGCGCTTTGACCTTCTTTGGTCTCGGCGGGCGCGTCGCCCTTGTGGGTCTTTTCCTCTTGTTGCGCCTTCTTTTGGGCTTCCGCCTCTTCGCGCGCAAGCTGGGTCGGACCTTTTGCGTCCGTCTGGGAGATGCAGTCCTTGTCCATCTTGATAAAGGACTTGCCCGCGCTCTCGCTGCCCGTCTCGATGATGAGGGTGTTATCGTCGCAAACTTCTACGACGATCCCGCAAATGCCGCCGATCGTCTTGACCTTATGTCCTGGACGGATCGCCGCGATTTGTTCCGCATACTCCTTTTGCCGCTGTTTGCCCTTTCTGTTGGAAAAGATCAACCAAATGATCATGAGAACGATCAAAACCCCGAGGACCGCATACAGCATATATCCGCCCGCTCCTGCGTTCTCCCCCTCGGCAAGTAAATTCCAGATCATCTTCGTTCCCTCCTTCTCTTTCTTTCTTCTATGATACCAAGTTCCCCTTGATTTTGCAAGCGATTTTTGAAATAATTTTACTTTTTCGGCAGTTTTTCCCATCAAGTCTTTGCAAAGGAAGCCGTATCGTCCTGTTTTTCGTAGAACGCCCGAACGAAATCCTTGACATATTCGCCGAGGATGCTCTCCCGAAGTCCCTTCATGAGGCGGTGAAGATATCGGATGTTATGCAGAGAGAGAAGCTGCGCGCCGACCATCTCCCCCACGTTGACGAGGTGTCTCAAATACGCCTTTGAATAGTGCTTGCAGCAGTAGCAGTCGCATTCGGGGTCGAGCGGAGTAAAATCTTCTTTATATTTTCCGTTTCTGACGACGATCTTCCCGCGTGAAGTGAGGGCCGTGCCGTTGCGCGCGACGCGGGTTGCGAGAACGCAGTCGAACATGTCGATTCCGCGGAGCACGCCCTCGACGAGGCAGTCGGGCGAACCGACGCCCATGAGATAGCGCGGGACATGCTCGGGAAGTTTGGGCTGCAAGAAGTCCAGAAGCTCGTACATGAGCGGCTTGGGCTCGCCGACGGACAGCCCGCCGATCGCAATGCCGTGTTTGACAAAGGGAAGGCAGCGGCTTAAGCTCTCTTCCCTGAGATCTTTATAGAAGTTCCCCTGCACGATGGGAAAGAGCGCCTGTGTTTCGCTGTGATGGGACAAATAACACCGTTCGAGCCAGCGGGCGGTGCGTTCCATCGCCTTTTGCGCCTCGTCATGGGTATAGCCGTATTCGCTGCACTGGTCGAACGCCATGATGATGTCCGAGCCGAGGTTATGCTGGATCTCCATCGCCCGTTCGGGAGTAAAGACATGGCGGCTTCCGTCGACATGCGAGGAAAAGGTCACGCCGTTTTCGTCGATCTTGCCGAGCGAAGAGAGCGAAAAGACCTGAAACCCGCCGCTGTCGGTCAAGATCGGGCGATCCCAATTCATGAACTTGTGTAGCCCGCCCGCGCGCGCGATGAGATCGTCCCCGGGGCGCATTGCGAGATGATAGGAATTGGACAGGATGATCTGCGAGCCGATTTCTTTCAGGTCGCAGGGAAGGACGCCCTTGACGGTCGCCTGCGTGCCGACGGGCATATAGACGGGAGTCTCGATGTCCCCGTGCGGCGTGTGGAAGATCCCCGCCCGCGCCCCCGTCTCGGGGTCGGTCTTTTGAAGTTCGAAAGAAAAATTTTGTCCGTTCATATTCGATTCATTTTATCTTCAAAGGAAGAGGCAGGCGTCTCCGAAGGAAAAAAATCTGTATTCTTTTTGTACCGCTTCTTTGTAGATTCCAAGCACCTCTTCGCGGGAGCAGAGACAGCTCACGAGCATTAAAAGGGTACTTCCCGGAAGATGAAAGTTGGTGATGAGCGCGTCGACGCACTTCATCTTGTAAGGGGGATACAGAAAGATCCGCGTCTCGCCCTTGCCCGCGCGAATAAGCCCGTCGTCGCCAGCGACCGTTTCGAGCGTCCTCACGCTCGTCGTTCCGACGGCGATGACCCGCCGTCCTTCCCGCTTTGCGGCATTGATCGCCTCAGCCGCTTCCTCGCTCACCTCATAGTACTCCGAGTGCATGACGTGCTCTTCGATCTTCTCGGTCTTGACGGGACGGAACGTCCCCAGCCCGACATGAAGCAACACTTCGACGATCTCCACCCCTTTTTCGCGAATTTTGTTTAACAGTTCGTCGGTGAAATGCAGTCCCGCCGTGGGCGCAGCCGCCGAGCCGTTCTCCTTGCAATACACTGTCTGGTAGCGGTCGGGGTCTTTGAGCTTTTCATGGATATAGGGCGGCAAGGGCATCGTCCCCGCGCGGGAGAGCACCTCTTCAAACGCGCCCTCATAGAAAAATTTCACCTGCCGCTCGCCCGTTTCGGTCACGCCCTGTACCTTCAAGGA
>CANRLK010000047.1 GCA_947631465.1 uncultured Clostridia bacterium | reverse complement strand
GCATCCCTTGCGGAGATCAAGATCGGCAAGATCCCGCGGGCGGGACGGAGTTCGCCGCCCAGGGAGAGCTCGCCCAAAAAGACGTATTGGTCGGTATCGACGCCGTAGAGCCGATCGGTCGCTTTGAGAAGGCTGATCGCGACCGCCAAATCGAAGGACGCGCCCTCTTTCCGAATATCGGCGGGCGCGAAATTGACGACGATCTTATTCATGGGGAAGGAGAGCCCGCTGTTTTTGAGCGCGGAGCGCACCCGTTCCTTGGATTCCTTCACGGCGGCGTCGGGAAGCCCCACCATCTCATAGGCGGGCAACCCCTTGTTGACGTCCGTTTCCACATCCACGGGCACGCCTTCCAAGCCGCTCAGCGTAAAACAATGGATCTTTGCGATCATATCTCTCCTCTTTTGCGGGTATCTTTTTCTCCCTCCCCCGACGTTTTCCGTCAAGGGAGGGCTCGTTTGCATTTTTATTATTTGAAGATCGGGTTCATGAAGGACGACGGCAGCGGGATGGAGAAGATCAACACCGCAAACAGCACGAAGCAGGCGATCGCGATCCCGAGGCACGTCCAAACAAGAGGACGGCGGGTCTTTGTCTGACCGTTTTCCGTCTCTTCTTCTCCGTCATAGAGGCTTACGCCGAGACGGGAAGCGAAGAGGAACAAGAGCACATATGCAAGGAACAGGAATCCCACGCCGCCGCCCGCGAAGGACGCGGTGACGAGGGAGAGAACGACGCCGACGAGCAAGATCACGGTATCGATCTGCGCGTCTTTGCCGCACTTACCCTTTGCGAGCCGCACGATCGCAAAGATGAGCCCGATAAGTCCCATGACGACGGGCGCAATGGCGATCAAAATGCCCGCGGAAGTGACGGCATACGAGCTTCCCATTCCTTCGAAGACGGGATAGAGGACGTTCGAAACGCTCGGAATGCCCTGCGTCGAAGAGGCGACGAAGCCGCCCGCGAAACTCTGCCAAAGATAGGTGAAGATGCTGCGCGATTCGCCCCCGCCGTAGACCTTACCGTACACGCTGTAAAGCGGAAGCACGGACAGGACGCTAATCAAAAGCGCGCCGACGACGAGGAAGGCGACAAAGACCGCGATCGACGCCGTCTGTTTGAAGCGCGAGCCGTTGAGCACGGCTGCGACTTTCCGCATGGCGGGCGTATCGTTGGAGACTTTCTTGTCCGAGGACTCGGACGGTTGTTCCTGTTCTTGAACTTTTGCTTGAAGTTCGGCTTTTTCCGCCTCGGCTTCCTCGATCGCCTCATCGAGCTCGGCGCGGCAGCGCTTTCTCTGACGGATGACGCCCGCGACGAACAGCCCGACGATCCCGAGGACGGGAATGAGGAGCGCGCCCTGCGTCGCGATTGCCGCCGCGGCGAACAATCCGCTCAAAAGCACGGGCACTGCCGAGGAGAATTTCGCTTCTTTCATGCCGTTGCGGTAGAAACCGTAGCAGAAATAGAGCGACGCCATCGCAAAGAAGATGCCGATCATGATGGGCGTACCGAAATGTCCGAGGGTCAAGGGAACGCCCGCGAGCGCGTAGAGCACTGCAAACACGAGGCAGGCACGGTCGCTTCCGAAGAATCTTCTCGCAAGCAACGCGCCAAAGACGAGCACGCCGAAGGAAGCGAGGAAGGGCAAAAGCCGAAGTCCGAAGGGGCTTGTCCCGAAGATCGCCGTCGAGAGCGCCAAAAGGTCGAGCCCGAAGGAGTTGTACTCGGAAGAGAGATGATAGACGTTATCGGAGAAATAGAGGTCCTGTCCCATTTCGACGACCGTGGTGAGCACTTGCGCCTCTTCCTTGCCGAAACGGAAATAGGACGACTGCGCAACGCTGGGGATATATTGGTTATCGACGATCGCGGAAGCCTTTTTGACTGCCTCTTCTTCCGTCTCCCCTTCCGCGCGCGGCAGGTTGGACGCGGAGGCGAACACTTCCGCATTGAGAAGATAGTCTTTTCCGATGAACTCGGTGGAATCGGCGGCAGGCTTTTCGGCGGCGACAAAGACGACCTCATTCAAGAGAAGATCGCATCCCTCGACGCGGAATTGGAAATAGGGATAGGTCGCGAGCCGCCAGCCCCCTTCGGGAACGGGTGCGGAGACCCAATTGAAGAGCCCGCCGTCCGTATAGACGTTTGCGTCGCTCTCGCTGACCTCTTGATACATATTGACATAGCGGATCTCGATGGAGCTGTAAAAGTCGGAGGACGAGGAGACGCCGCGCCCGATTTTGAGCGTCGCCGCCTTGCCGTACTCGGAATACACCGTGCCCGCGTTGACATAGATGTTTTTGATGTAGAGGTCCTTATGCTCGTGCTCTTCCTCGCCGTGTCCCGGTTCTGTGATGTGCAGCGTGACGGAAGGCTGTTTGCCGTCGCCGCTGCGCTTGACGGGCAGACGGTAAGCGTCTCCCGTCGAACGGACGAAGCCGAGCGTTCCGAGCCCGACTGCCAAAAAGACGAGAGACAGTATCAAAAAGGCACGCATACAGCGTGAGAGGTTTTTCCAAAAGAAGTGCTTCTGCTTCATAAATGTGATTCCTTATTATTAGAGTTCCCCTTTATTCTAACCGATAAAGCGTAAAAAGTAAACGGTTTTTCGGCTTTTTCGCGAAAAATTTTCCAAAAGCGGAAAATTCCGCCTCATTTTGAAACCCTATTATCCATACTCCATTTCTTATTTTTGACAAATTAAAGAAAAAGCGCGGCTTGTTTGCCACGCAAAATTCTTTTCGCCTGCGCCGTTTGAAGTCCCTTGCGAAACTTTCTCAAAGCGCAAACGGCTTCGGAAAATCATTTCATTTCCTTGATCTTTGCGGCTCTGCCCGTCCTGCCGCGGAGATAATAGAGCTTCGCCCTTCTTACCTTGCCCGCCCTCACGACGGTGACATACGCCACTTTCGGCGAATGGATGGGGAACGTACGCTCTACGCCCACGCCGAAAGAAAGACGGCGCACGGTGAACGTCTCGCGGATCCCGCCGTGCTTCTTCGCAAGCACGACGCCCTCGAAGTTCTGGATTCTCTCCTTGCCGCCTTCGATGATGCGGTAACCCACTTTGACCGTATCGCCGACGTTGAATGCGGGAACGCTCTCTTTCATTCCCTCCCGCTCGATCGCTTCAATCAGACCTTTCATGTTTCAGCCTCCGATTTTCAAGGCATTCATTCCCGCTTTTGAATTGACGCCCCTTCGCGCCGCGGCAGAGGAATACCCACAGTCACTTGTCTATTATATCCGAACCCAAGCAAAAAATCAACCGTTTTTGCCTCCAAATTGAATTTTTCTTTTGTTTTTAAGAGGGATTTCCCGCTTTTTCATCCCCTCCTTCCGCTTCCGTCTGCTCAAAGGGAACATTTCCTATTTTCCCGCGCACCGCGGCATAACAGTCCTTTCTGATCCGCGAACGGGAGAGAAGCCGCCCGTTTTTGTCATAGACGAGGAGATAGCTCTCGCTCTTGATCCCCTCTTTTTCGTTTTTCAAGACCCCGCGTTCGCCTTCGACGATCTCGGGCGGCGGCGGGGAGATGTGCGCAAGGGTGATGCTCTCCGTCTTATAGATCTTGCCGTCGGGCAAGCCGAACACCGAAAACCCGACGCACCCGCCCTTGGCACAGCCGAGCAGGTAGACGGGAAAGTCGTAGGGGTTGAAAAAGCGCAAGTCGCTCGAAGAGGAGACCATCGCGTCGAGCGAAGGCGGGACGTACCCCACGGAGAGAGAGTGGGCGTGCGACTCCTCGATCGTGAGCCCCGCCCGAAGCGCCGCGCCGAAGAGGGTGGAGCTCACCTGGCATACCCCGCCGCCGACGCCCGGGACAAACTCCCCCTCGAAGATCACGTTCGCGACCTCAAAGCCGTTTTCCTCGGTGCGTTCCCCCACCGTCTCGTTAAAGGAAAACGTCTCCTTCGGACCGATCACGCAGCCCGAGATCTTCTTTGCGGCGAGCGCGATGTTATGAGCGCGCGGCTCGTTCTTCTCGTCGAACGCCGTCGCGAACGAAGAAAGTTTTTGCGTCCGCTTCTTCAAGAGCTTCTCCGTCGTCGCGGGCGCATAAGAATACGTTTCGAGCTCGATCTCGGGCGCTCGTTCCGAAAGAGCGCGCACTGCGTCCGCCAACAGTTTTTCATAATTGCAGGCGACGCCGTCCTGCTCGGGAAGATAGGAAAAGCCGCTGCGGGAAAACTTTACTTCCGCGTCCTTTGCCGTGCGCGAATTTCGGGCGCAGAGGGCTTTGAGGTCCTCTTCCATGTCCACCCAGCCGCGGGAAAAGGAGAGGGAGAGCGTCTCGCCCTTTTTGGCGCTTCTGACAAGCGCGCCCGCATTGTCCGTGACGGGAAGATCCAAAATAAGATCGCCTTTGGGGGCATGGATGACGAGGGGCGAGAGCGAGGAGAGAAGATTTTCGCGCAAAAGCGATTCCGCCCGGGCATAGGGAAGCCCGCCGACGCTCACGCCGTCGATCACGACCCCGCGGTCCACCCGCCCGAATCCCAAACCGCAAACGGCGTTCCCCGCAAAGAGGAACGCCGCCGCAAATGAAAGCATATGCATATAGAATCCCCTCGTTAAGGGAGGACTCTCGCAAGGAAATTTTCGTCCGCCTCGTAGTCGGGCTTGCCGAACACGGGCTTGCCGCCGTCGAAGTGGAAGTCCGAACCGCCCGTCACATAGAGATGATGCTTATGGGCAAAATCGAGATAGTCCTCCGTCTCCTCGGCAGTATGTGTGGTGTAATAACATTCTATTCCGTCGATGCCGCTTTTCACGAGCCGATCCAAGAGCTCCTGCTTGCCTTCGAGCCGCATCCGCCCGGGGTGCGCGAGCACGGCGACCCCGCCGAGTTCGTGAATGACGTCGATCGCCTCCTCGGGCACGGGACGGCGGGGCGCAACATAACAAGGTTTGTTTTTATCGAACATTTCTTTGAACAGATCGATCGCATTCCCCGTTCTTCCGATTCGTTTTGCGACGGCGCGGACGGTATACATGGGGTGCAGGACATTCCCTTCGAGGCAGCACTGTTCTTCGACGTCCCGCATGGTGCAGTCGATCCCGTAGTAGCTGTTGGCGGCTTTCAAGAGCTTCTCGGCGCGCTCGATCGCCTCTTCCTTGCGCTTTTGCAAGAAGTAGTCGTAGGCTCTTCCGAAGGAGCAGGAGTAGCCGAGGATATGTACCTTCCTGTCCGAGACGGTGGAAACTTCCCAGCCGCGCAGGTACGGAAGCCCGCATTCCTTCATCGCGTTCTCTTTGACGTCCTCGCCGCCCATGTTGTCGTGATCGGTGACGCAGATGAGCCCGAGTCCCTCTTCCTTTGCCCGTTTCGCAAGTTCGAGGGGGGTGTGGATGCCGTCCGAGTAGACGGAATGCAAGTGCAGATCAGCTTTCATAAACAATTTTTCCTTCCCGTAATTTGAATTTTTTTATTTCCCTCCCGCCGAGCAGCCGTTCGGCATGGGTACAGGTCAAAATACATTGCATGCCCTCCGTGCGGGAGAGCAATTTTTTGCGGCGCGCGAGGTCGAGTTCGCTCAGCACGTCGTCCAAAATGAGAATGGGCGTTTCCCCCGTGAGTTCCTTGAAGATTTCGAGCTCCGCGAGCTTCATGGAGAGCGCGGCAGTGCGCGTCTGTCCCTGCGAGGCGTATCCCCGCGCGTCGCAGCCGCCGATCTCGATCTTGATGTCGTCTCTGTGCGGTCCGACCGTCGTAAAGCCGAGACGGATGTCCCGCTCATACGCCCCTTCGAGTTCGCGTTTGAGCCTTTTGGCGATCTCCTCTTCGCCGCCCGAATATTCCCCGTCAAAGCCCAAAGAAAGGGACTCCTTTCCGTCGGTCAAAAAGGCGTGAGCCTCGGCGGCGAGCGGCGCAAGGCGCGCGAGATATTCCCTTCTCTTCTTGACGATCGCCGCGGCATAGCGGGCGAGCTGTTCGTCCCAAACGGGAAGGGTCTCCAAAATGAGCGACGCGTCCTTGTTTTTGAGCAAATTGTTCCGCTGCTCCAAGATCCTGTTATAGCGGAGCAGGGCGGACGCATACGGCTTGGACGTCTGGGAGATGGAGAGGTTCAAAAACCTTCTGCGCTCGTCGGGACCGTCCTGCACGATGCGAAGTTCCCCGGGCGAAAAGAACACGCTCTTCATGTTCCCCAAGAAATCGACGGCGCGCGCCACTTTGTTGCCGTTGACCCTAAGTTCCCGCCTGTTTTCATAAAGTTCCGCTTCGAGCGTGACCTTGCCGTACTTGCTCTCCGTCTCGGCGGAAAGCTGCGCGCAGGGCGCGCCGATCTTGATGAGCTGCTTGTCGTGACGGATGCGCAGCGACGCGCCCGTGCAAAGATAAAAGACCGCCTCGGCACAATTGGTCTTGCCCTGCGCATTCTTCCCATAGAGAACGTTGATTCCTTCCGAAAAGCGAAAGGTCTCGCGCTCGTAATTTCTGAAATTTTGAAGGGTCAAATTTTTGATGATCACCGAAGTTTTACCGAAATACGCTTTCTTTTTCTTCTATTCTGTGTTATAATATTTTTACGGCTTTGCCGCAAGAGACCCTTTGGCGTTTTCCGACCGCAGAACGGGCGCGGATTCTTGCCAAATTTCGACACCTTTATCCATTATATCAAAAAGTAGTCAAAAGTAAAGCGTTTGCGGGGGTAAAAATGGAAGAAAATTCTCAATTAGAGTTTTATTGGAACAAAATCAAGGCGCGCGCCGAGAAACTCATCAATGCCGTTTCGTTCAGTTCGTTCATCGAGGACCTTGAACCCGTTGATGTTGTGAACAAAAAACTCGTTTTGCGGGCGGGGACGGAAGTCGTCGCCAAGACGGTATCGCAGCATCATCTCGAACAGCTTCGCCAAGCCGCGGAGTCGGCGGAGGTGGGGCTTTGCGGGGTCATTCTCGTCGTGGACGGGAGCGATACATACACCTTGGACGAACAGCCCGACGCCGCCGTCGAAAGCGATGTAAAGCCCGACCGTCGTTTTACCTTTGAAAGTTTTGTCGTAGGTCCCGGGAATAAATTTGTCTATGCGGCGGCGCAGTCGGTCGCAGAAGCGCCCGGGGAGAATTTCAATCCTCTCTATATATACGGCGGGACGGGGCTCGGAAAGACCCATCTCATGCAGGCGATCGCAAACGAGATCGCGCAGAAAAAGCCGTCGCTCAAAGTCGTGTACACGACGAGCGAAAAATTCCTCAACGAATATGTGGACAGCATGTATGCGAAGAAGTCGGCGGGGACGGACAACGAATTTCGTTTCCGCAACCGCTACCGCAATGTGGACGTGCTCATCATCGACGACGTGCAGTTCTGGGCGGGAAAATACGGCGTGCAGGAGGCGTTCTTCCATACCTTCAACGAACTGTTCGCCCAGCACAAGCAGATCGTCATCTCTTCGGACTGCCCCGCAAAGGAGCTGACCACCCTCGAAGAGCGGCTTCGCACCCGCTTTGAAGGGGGGCTCATCGCGGACATCCAGCCGCCCGACGTCGAGACGAAGATCGCCATCTTAAAGCGCAAGGCGCTCGAAAAGAAATACATTTTGCCCGACGAAGTGCTCGCCTTTCTCGTGCGCAACTCGGACAACAACGTTCGCACCCTCGAAGGACGGCTCAACAAGGTGATCTTTGCAAGCAAACTGCACGAAGAGCCCATATCGCTGCAACTTGCGGCGACGGCGCTCTCGGAGAGCGTCGAGGGCACAGACCCGCAGGAAGCCGTGACGAGCGATTCCATCATCCGCGCGGTGTGCGGGTATTTCTCGGTGACGAAAAGCGAACTTGTCGGCAAGAGCAAGCGGCAGGAGCTCGTGCGCGCAAGACAGGTGTGCATTTATCTGCTCTGCGACATGCTCGCCCTGCCCCTCGTCTCCATCGCGAAGGAAATGGGCAGAGATCATTCAACGATCATCTATGCGCGCGACAAGATCGCGGAGCTCATGCGGGTGAACGACGTGGTCGCAAAGGCGGTGACGGACGTAAAAAGCGCCGTCCTCAAACAATAAAAGAGAACTTTCGGGGAAAACCATGCAAAAATTTTCGGAAGGGACGTTCGGCGCGGTCGTGATCGGCGCGGGGCATGCGGGGGTGGAAGCGGCGCTCGCGCTCGCGCGGACGGGGATCGAGACCGTCGTTTTGACCCTCAATCTCGACAGCATCGGGTTCATGCCCTGCAACCCGTCGGTGGGCGGGACGGCGAAGGGACATCTCGTACGCGAGATCGACGCGCTCGGCGGGCAAATGGGGGTCACCGCGGACGAATGCGCCTTGCAAGTGCGCATGCTCAATGCGGGCAAGGGCGCGGCGGTGCAATCCCTGCGCGCCCAAGTCGACAAAAACAAATATCATCAAGAGATCAAACGCGTTTTGGAGAACACGCCGCATCTTCGCATCGTACAGGGCGAGGCGGAGAAGATCTTGGTAAAGCTCGGCAAGGTCGTCGGAGTTTTGACAAGCTACGGCGGCGTTTTTTCATGCGACGCGGTCATCGTCGCGACGGGCGTTTACCTCAACGCGCAGACGATCGCGGGAGAAGTCGTCAAAAACAGCGGACCGAACGGCTTCGAACGGGCGACAAAGCTCACAAAGAGCCTTGTATCGCTCGGCTATCGGGTGCGCCGCTTTAAGACGGGCACGCCCGCGCGCGTCGACGGCAGGACGATCGACTACTCCAAGACGCAAATCCAAGAGGGAGAAGAGGTGTATCCCTTCTCTTTTTTGCATGACCGTGTTCCCAAGGCGCAGACCCCCTGCTATCTTTGCTATACCAATCCGCGCACGCATGAGATCATCTTGAACTCTCTCGACCGCGCGCCCGTCTATAACGGACAAATTCAGTCGGCAGGACCGCGGTATTGCCCCTCGATCGAGACAAAGGTCGTGCGCTTTTCGGAGAAGGAGCGGCATCAGCTCTTTTTAGAGCCCGAGGGCGCGGACACGAGGGAAGTTTATGTGCAGGGGCTGTCGACCTCTCTCCCCCATGAACTGCAAAAGGCGGTCTATCGCTCGGTTGAAGGGCTCGAACGGTGCGAGATCATGAGATATGCCTATGCGATCGAATACGACTGCATCGATACGCTCGACGTTCTGCCGACCCTCGAAAGCAAGAAGATCGAAGGGCTGTACACGGCGGGACAGATCAACGGAACGAGCGGCTACGAAGAGGCGGCGGCGCAGGGCTTGATGGCGGGATTAAACGCTTCGCTCAAACTTCGGGGGCTGCCCCCGCTGGTTTTACGACGGGATGAGGCGTACATCGGGGTGCTGATCGACGATCTCGTGACAAAGGGCACGGACGAGCCCTACCGCATGATGACCTCGCGCGCGGAGTTTCGGCTGTCTCTTCGGCAGGACAATGCCGACCTGAGACTGACCGAAAAGGGCTACCGCGCGGGGCTGGTTACGAAGGAGCGCTATGAAAAATATCTTCGGAGGAAGGCGCAGCGGGAAGAGACGATCGGATTTTTGAACGGACGCGCCGATCAAAAGACGGCGAATGAGTTTGTGCAAAGACGGGGCGAGCCCGCGCTTTTGAGCGGAGTGAGCTATGCCGATCTCCTGCGGCGGGGCGCGAAGATCGAAGAGATCAAGGAGACGTTCGGGGTCTTGAAGGAGACGCCGCTCGACATCTTGCTGTCCGCGGAGACGGAGATCGTGTATGAAGGGTATTTGAAGGCGAGCGAAAAGGAACGGGAGAAGGCGAAGAAGATGGAAGAGGCGCGCCTGCCCGAAGAGATCGACTATGAGACGATCGAGGGATTGAGATTGGAAGCGCGGGAGAAGCTGAACAAAGTCCGACCTTTGAGCCTCGGACAAGCGGAACGCATTCCGGGCGTGACTCCCGCCGACGTCTCCGTATTGATGATCTATTTGAGTTTGAGGAAGTAAAATTTATGAATGAGTTAAGCACACAACAGAGAAAGTTATTTGATGACATTAAGCACACCGACGAAAACGGCGTGGAATTTTGGTATGCGCGCGAACTTCAACCCGTTTTGCAATACGCCAAATGGGAGAACTTTCATAAGGTCATCAAGACGGCGATGATCGCCTGCAAGATCAGCCAGCAAAGCGTTGAGGATTGTTTTCCTGAGGTCAGGAAGTCAATCATTTCGGGGAAAGGCAAGCAGTCTTTTGTCGTCGATTACAAACTAACACGCTATGCCTGCTATCTCATCGTGATGAACGGCGACCCGCGCAAAGAAGTCATTGCGCTCGGGCAGACCTATTTTGCCGTCAAGACGCGGCAGCAGGAGCTTGCCGAGCTCTACGACAGACTTTCGGAAGATGAAAAGCGGCTGTTTATCCGCGGCGACATCAAACAGAAGAATATGCTCCTTGCCGAGGCGGCGCA
>CANRLK010000046.1 GCA_947631465.1 uncultured Clostridia bacterium | reverse complement strand
TTCCCGCAAGCGGAAAGGGCAATTTCGCTCCGCCATGCCCTCCTTTTCCCGAAAATCTGCTTGCGCATATTTTCGGGAGCCCTATCCTTACTTGGTTAGGTCCGCAAGAGGTCGCGTTATAAGCACAAATACAAAAATCGGTCTGTCCTAAAAGGACAAACCGATTTTTGGTTGAGGTGACGTGACTTGAACACGCGACCTCTTGATCCCTGCGTCGCCGTGCGCACGCCTTTCACGCTTTTCTTGCGAAAAGCTCCTTTTGCGCGCGACGGCTCCTTTTCCCGAAAATCTGCTTGCGCATATTTTCGGGAGCCCTTCTCTTCTTGGTTAGGAACTACAAGAGGTCGCGGGCAAAGAGTAACACAATAACAAACGGGCGAAAGGATGATTCCTTTCGCCCGTCCGTGGTTGAGGTGACGTGACTTGAACACGCGACCTCTTGGTCCCTAACCAAGCGCGCTACCAAACTGCGCTACACCTCATTCACCCGCGGCGAATATCTTCCCGCCGCTGAAACTATTCTCTATTATACCATTTCTTCCGCAACTGTCAAGTGATTTCTCTATCCTTTCAAGAAAAAATTTCGCGCGCCTTCCGCTCTTCCGCATAAGAAAACTTGACATTTCCTTCCAAGTCGATTAAAATAAAACAAAAAACCATAGCGTGCGCCCTAATCCGCGCATCGCCAAAAGGACTTATCTTATGTTTTACAGAACCCATACCTGCGGAGAACTCACTCAAAAGGACGTCGGCAAAAAAGTCCGCCTTTCGGGCTGGCTCGACTCCAAACGCGACAAGGGAAGCCTCCTTTTCGCCGTTCTCCGCGATTTCTACGGCGTCACCCAGATCGCCGCGCAGCAAGAGCCCTGCCTTTCGCTCCTTCGCGACATCCCGACTGAATCCACCGTTCTCGTCGAGGGCGAAGTCGTCCTGCGCTCTTCCCCCAACGAAAAACTCCCCACGGGGCTCATCGAGATTGTCCCCGAAAAGGTCGAAGTGCTCGGCAGACGCTCCGTTCCCGCCCTGCCCTTTGAGGTCTCTCATTCCGTCGAGGCGGGCGAGGACGCAAGACTTAGATACCGCTTCCTCGACTTGCGCAACCCCGCCGTCAAGGACAAGATCGTCCTTCGAAGCCGTATCATCGCCGAACTTCGCCGTCTTATGACCGAGCGCGGATTCTTGGAGATCTCAACGCCCATCCTCACGAGCTCCTCTCCCGAGGGCGCGCGCGACTATATCGTGCCGAGCAGACTCTATCCAGGCGAATTTTACGCCCTTCCGCAAGCTCCGCAGCAGTATAAGCAGCTCCTCATGTGTTCGGGCTTTGACAAGTACTTCCAGATCGCGCCTTGTTTCCGCGACGAGGACGCCCGCGCAGACCGTTCGCCCGGCGAATTTTATCAGCTCGATATCGAAATGGCTTACGCAACGCAAGAGGACGTCTTTTCGGTGCTCGAAGAGATCTTGCCCCCCGTTTTTGAAAAGTTCTCGGGCAAAAAAGTGGACAAAGCGCCCTTCCTTCGTATCCCGTATCTCACCGCGCTCGAAGACTTTGGCACGGACAAACCCGACCTTCGGAATCCGCTCCGTATCAAAGACGTCACCAAACTTACCGTCAACTGCGGATTTGATCCCTTGATGCTCAAACACGTCAAGGCGATCACGGTGAGCGGCGTGAACGTGCCGCGGAAGTGGATCGACAAGACCTGCGAGGAGTTCAAGGTCAAGACCGAAGGCGGGGCGATGTATTGGTTCAAGCTCGACGAAAACGGCGCGCCCGCGGGCGGCATCGCAAAGTTTGTGACGGAGAATGCGGCAGCTTGGAAAACCGCGTTGAGCGTTGAAAAAGACGCGTTCGTCGCACTCGTCGGCGAGGACAAGCTGCAAACCGTTCAAAAGCGGGCGGGACTTTTGCGTACCATGCTCGGCGTCGGGCTCGATCTCCTCGAAAAGGACGTGTACAGGTTCTGCTGGATCGTCGATTTCCCGATGTACGAGATCGGCGAAGAGAGCGGCAAGCTTGAATTTTGCCATAACCCGTTCTCCATGCCCCAAGGCGGCATGAAGGCGCTCACGGAGGAAGACCCGCTCAAAGTGCTCGCCTATCAATATGATATTGTCTGCAACGGCGTAGAGCTTTCGTCGGGCGCGGTCAGAAACCACGATCCCGAGATCATGCTCAAAGCGTTTTCGCTCGTCGGGCTCGATCGGGAGACCGTCGAAAGCAAGTTCCCCGCACTCTTCCATGCGTTTGAGTTCGGCGCGCCGCCCCATGCGGGCGTTGCCCCCGGCGTGGACAGAATGGTGATGCTCATCGCCGATACCACCAATATCCGCGAAGTCATCGCCTTTCCGATGAACGCCAAGGCGCGCGACCTCATGATGAACGCGCCTTCCAAAGTCGAGGACAAACAGCTCGAAGAAGTGCATATCTCGATCGTCAAAGAGAAGAAATAAGGAATGATAAGAATATAAGAGCGGCGGCGCAAATTTTGCGCCGCCGCTTAAATCTTATGAGGGAGAAATCACTTGTCGAAGTGGACAATTGCGGAGAAGTCCATGGGTTTCAGGCTTGCCCCGCCGATGAGCCCGCCGTCGATCTCGGGCATGGACATGAGCTGTTTGCAGTTGCCCGCATTCATCGAGCCGCCGTATTGGATGCGGATGGTCTGGGCGATCGCGGGAGAGAAGAGTTTTGCAAGAACGCTTCGGATATAGCCGATCGTCTCGTTGGCCTGCTCTGCGGTCGCGGTCTTGCCCGTGCCGATCGCCCAAACGGGTTCATAGGCGATGATGAGTTTTTCGGGCGATTGCACGTCCTTCAAGCCCTCGGTGAGGCTTTTGAGAAGGACGGCTTCGGTCTTGCCCGTCTCGCGTTCGGAGAGGGTCTCGCCGACGCAGACGATGGGGAGAAGTCCCGCTTCGAGGGCGCGCAAGACGCGCTTATTGACGGTCTCGTCGGTTTCGCCGAAGTATTGCCGCCGTTCGCTGTGCCCGATGATGACGTATTGAACGCCGTATTCGAGGAGCATATCCGCGGAGATCTCGCCCGTGAACGCGCCTTTTTGAGCGAAGTGGACGTTTTGCGCGCCGAGGCGGATATTGCTGCCTTGGACGGCTTGGGCGACGGCGGGGATGTCGATCGCGGGGACGCAGACGACGACGTCGCAGGCTGCGTCTTTGACAAGGGGTTTGAGCGCTTCGACGAGCGCAGCTCCCTCTTTTGCCGTGTTGTTCATTTTCCAATTTCCTGCAATGATGGGTGTACGCATAAATTCTCCTTGTATTATATTTCGAACGAAATCTTTCTGCGCTACGCTTGAAATATTTCGTTCGAGGAAACTGACTTTGTATATCAATGGGGGTTGTTCTCAATGATCGCTTCTTCGGACAGTAAGCCGTAGGAATGCGGCAAATTGAGTGCGCTGCCGCAGAATGGCGATTCTGCTTCGCGCCGTTGATTTGGAATTTACACCCCCTCAGCCGCTCCGCGTTGCGTCGCGTCAGCTCCCCCTCCAAGGGGGAGCCAGGGCGTTTGCGCCTCACTCTTGCTGTCCCCTATAAGGGGGTAGTTGGATATTTGCGCCTTTTCTCTACTTGCTGTCCCCTTGAGGGGAAAGTACCCGAGCGTAGCGAGGGGGAAAGGGGTGTTCCTGAAAATAATGTGCGTTAGGCGGAATTGACTTCCGCCGTGCGCGACTCAATATGCGCGATACTTCGCGCTTATGTCTTTTATTATAAATCTAATGGTGCGAGGAAAATCACACTTTTCCGCTGCACGACCCTGTTTGCGCGCCACCGCACGCAGGTTGTTAAGCAAGGCATGCAAAGTGGCGGGCGACGAGAGTTCCATGAAATCAACAAACTCAAATCCTCGAACGAAAGCTTTTGCGCATGCAAAAGGCTTTCGTTCGAAACTTTATTTGTTGTTAAGGCATTTGATTCCAGGCAGTTCTTTTCCTTCGAACAGCTCCAAAGACGCACCGCCGCCCGTCGAAATGTGCGTGATCTTATCCGCATACCCAAGGCTCGTGCAAGCCGCCGCGGAATCTCCGCCCCCGACGATCGTCGTCGCATCCTTCGCCCGCGCAAGCGCCTCCGCAACCGCCTTCGTCCCGCCCGCAAGCTGCGGGTTCTCAAAGACGCCCATCGGTCCGTTCCAGATCACCGTCTTTGCGCCTTCGATCTTCTCCGCAAACAGCTCCCGCGTCTTTTCCCCGATGTCAAGCCCCATCTCGTCTTTGCCGATGTGCTCCACGGAGACGGTCTTGACCGCAATCGGCGCGTCAATGGGGGAGGGAAAGGCATTCGCTACGACCGCATCCACGGGCAGGAGCAGTTCTTTATGGAGGGCTTTCGCCTTTTCGAGCATCTCTTTGCAGTAGCCGAGCTTTTCGCCGTCGACGAGCGAAGTCCCGACCTCAAAGCCCTGCGCTTTCAAAAAGGTATATGCCATGCCGCCGCCGATGATGAGCGTGTCGCATTTTTCGAGCAGGTTTTGAATGACGCCGAGCTTGTCTGCGACCTTCGCGCCCCCGAGGATCGCGACGAACGGACGGGCGGGATGTTCGAGCGAGTCCGCCATGACGGACAGCTCCTTTTCGATGAGGAATCCGCACACCGCCTGCTTCACGAGCCCGTATTCGACGATCCCCGCCGTCGAGGCGTGCGAACGGTGCGCCGTGCCGAAGGCGTCGTTGACATAGATGTCGCAAAACGAGGCGAGCTTCTTGCAAAATTCAAGCTCCCGCTTTTCCTCTTCCCAATGAAACCGAAGATTTTCAAGCAGCACGCATTCCCCGTCCTTGCAAGCCGCGACCTTCGCCTTCGCGTCCTCGCCCACGACGTCGGTCGCGAACGTCACCTTGCCGCCCAAAAGCTCGTTGAGCCGCTTCGCAACGGGCAGAAGAGAGAGCTCCGCCCGCTCCTTTGTCTTGGCTTTTTCGATGATCTCGCGCTTCTTTTCCGCCGCTTCCCGTTCGGGCAGCGTATCGAGCAATGCCTGTTCCTTTTTTGTGAGCTTGACTTCGCTCGAAAAGATCGAGTGCGGCTTGCCGAGATGAGAGCAAAGGATGACCTTTGCCTTTTGCTTCATCAGGTATTCGATCGTGGGCAGCGCGCCCAAGATCCTGTTCTCGTCGGTGATCTTGCCGTCTTTTAAGGGGACGTTGAAATCGCAGCGCACGAGAACGCGCTTTCCTTGGTAGTCTTTGACGTCTTTGACCGTCATCTTGTTCATAAAAACCCTCCGTATTTTGCTCGTAAATTTATATTTATGGGAATTTTTGACAAATTACCTTGGAATAGTATATAACTTTTTCCAAAACTTGTCAATAATTTCCCATATGGTTTCCGACTTCATTATTTTGCCTCGGAAGGGGAAAATATGTAAAAAAATCGCAAAAAACGTTTGACAAGCGGTCTGAATTTTGGTAGAATAAACTTTGTTCGCCGCAAACGGGCGAGGTTTTTGCGTGCGAAAAATCTTTCTTGAAACCCAAAACGGGGTTTCGGGATTCCGAAATCGAGAAAAAGGAGGAAACAAGATGCCTACGATCAATCAGCTCATCAAAAAGGGCAGAGAGCGGGAAGCGTTCAAATCGAAATGCCCCATTCTCGACCGTTGCCCTCAAAAGCGCGGCGTATGTCTGCAAGTGACGACGACTTCTCCCAAGAAGCCCAATTCCGCGCTCAGAAAGATCGCGAGAGTCAGGCTGACCAACAAACAGGAAGGTACGGTTTACATTCCCGGCGAAGGTCACAACCTGCAAGAGCACAGCTCGGTGCTCATCCGCGGCGGAAGAGTTAAGGACCTGCCCGGCGTGCGCTATCACATCATTCGCGGCGCACTCGATACGGCAGGCGTTGCAAAGCGCAAACAAGCGCGTTCCAAGTACGGCGCAAAACGCCCCAAGTAATTCTTTGATCCAACCATTGTCTCCTGCTTATTTCGGAAGATCGAAACGCCCGTAATAAGAGTAGGCAGTATTCCCCATGGTACTCGCTCTGCCGCGGGGGAGAAGATTTGCTACCGCAAAAGCGGCAAGTAAAAGCAGACTTTGGGGCAAAAAATGCCCTGCGGCGGGAATGCCGCGAAAAATCATTTCAAGGAGGATACTACCAATGCCCAGAAGAGGGAATGTACCCAAGAGGGACGTGCTTCCCGATCCCGTTTACGGGAGCAAGGTCGTCGCCAAGCTCATCAACCAGATCATGCTCGACGGCGAAAAGAGCGTCGCACAGAAGATCGTCTACGACGCCTTCACGTCCATGGGAGAAAAATTAAACCAAGATCCGATGGAGATCTTCAAACAGGCGCTTGCAAACATCACGCCCGTGGTCGAAGTCAAGGCACGCCGTGTCGGCGGTGCGAACTACCAAGTCCCCATCGAGATCCGTCCCGAGCGCCGTCAGACGCTTGCGATCCGTTGGCTCGTGTTGAGCACGAGAAAGAGAAGCGAGAGAGAAATGAGCAAAAAACTCGCTGCCGAACTCATGGACGCATACAACAACACGGGTGCATCGGTCAAGAAGAAGGAAGATACGCACAGAATGGCGGAAGCCAACAAGGCATTCGCACATTTCAGATTCTGAGAGGTAAAAATTCATGCCCAGAGAATACGATTTAGCTCATACCAGAAATTTCGGGATCATGGCGCACATCGACGCGGGAAAGACCACGACGACGGAGCGTATCCTGTTCTATACGGGAAAGACGCACAAACTCGGCGAAGTGCACGAGGGCGCGGCGACCATGGACTGGATGGTACAAGAGCAAGAGCGCGGCATCACGATCACGTCTGCCGCAACGACCTGTATCTGGAAAGGATACAGATTCAACATCATCGATACCCCGGGACACGTCGACTTCACGGTCGAAGTGGAGCGTTCGCTCCGCGTGCTCGACGGCGCGGTCGCGACGTTCTGCGCAAAGGGCGGGGTGGAACCGCAATCCGAAACCGTTTGGCGGCAGGCGGACAAGTATAAAGTCCCCCGCATCGCCTACGTCAACAAGATGGACATCAACGGCGCGGACTTCTTCCGTGTCGAGCACATGATCCGTCAGCGTCTCGGCGCGAACCCCGTGCCGATCGAACTTCCCATCGGCAAAGAGGCGACCTTCCGCGGGATCGTCGACCTCATCAAGATGGAGGCGGAGATCTACTATGACGATCTCGGCAAGGATTTCCGCAAAGAACCCATTCCTGCCGATATGATGGATCTCGCCAAGGAATACCGCGCAAAGCTCGCCGAAGAAGCGGCGCTTGCGAACGACGAGCTCATGGAGAAATTCCTCGAAGAGGGGGATCTTTCCGCCGAGGAGATCGTCAAGGGACTTCGGGAACGCTGCTTAAAGACCGAGGCGATCCCGATGCTCTGCGGTTCTTCCTACCGCAACAAGGGCGTGCAGTTCCTGCTCGACGCCGTCATCAACTTCCTGCCGAGCCCGCTCGACGTCGACCATGTCAAGGGCGTCAACCCCGAGACCGACAAGGAAGAAGAGAGAAAGACGGCGGACGAAGAGCCCTTTGCGGGACTTGCGTTCAAGATCGCGACCGACCCGTTTGTCGGCTCGCTTGCCTATTTCCGCTGCTATTCGGGCGTGCTCGAAGCGGGTTCTTACGTCTACAACTCGACGAAGGGCAAGAAGGAGCGCGTGGGACGGCTCGTCCAAATGCACGCGAACGAACGGCGGGACATCGACAAGATCTATTCGGGCGACATCTGCGCGATCGTGGGGCTCAAAAACACCACGACGGGCGATACGCTCTGCGACGAAAAGCACCCGATCGTGCTTGAAAAGATGGAGTTCCCCGAACCCGTCATCCAGCTCTCCCTCGAGCCCAAGACCAAGGCGGGACAAGAGAAGATGACGGCGGCGCTCGTAAAACTCGCCGAAGAAGATCCGACGTTTAGGACCTACACCGATCAAGAGACGGGACAGACCATCATCGCGGGCATGGGCGAGCTGCACCTCGACATCATTGTGGACAGACTTTTGAGAGAGTTCCATGTCGAAGCGAACGTCGGCGCGCCGCAGGTCGCATATCGCGAGACCTTCAAAAAGGCGGTCGAAGCGGAAGGGCTTTACAAGCGTCAGTCGGGCGGCAAGGGACAGTACGGCCACTGCAAGATCCGCTTGATCCCGCAAGAGGCGGGCGCGGGCTATGCGTTCGAGGACCAGACCGTCGGCGGCTCGATCCCGAAGGAATTTATCCCCGCCATCGACAAGGGCATCCAAGAGGCGGCGAAGAACGGCTTCCTCGCGGGATACGAGGTCATGGACTTCAAGGTCGAAGTGTACGACGGTAGTTTCCACGAAGTCGACTCTTCGGAAATGGCGTTCAAGATCGCGGGCAGCATGGCGTTCAAGAACGGGCTCGAAAAGGCGAACCCCGTCCTGCTCGAACCGATCATGAAGGTGGAGATCGTCACTCCCGAAGATTACTTCGGCGATCTCATGGGGAACATTTCGGGCAGAAGAGGAAACATTCTCGGCACGGACGATCGGAACGGCGCGAAGATCATCGATGCGGAAGTTCCGCTTTCGGAGATGTTCGGCTATGCGACCGACCTTCGTTCGCGCACGCAGGGCAGAGGCCAGTTCACCATGCAGTTCGACCATTACTCGGAAGTTCCCAAGAGCATTTCCGAAAAAATCATCACGACGCGGGCAAAAACGCGTGAATAACGCGGATTAACGGCGCGCCCGACAAAAAATAAGGAAAATTTCGCAAAAAAATGTTTCAAAGCTCTTGCAAAAATTTTCCATATCGGTTATAATAAGACCGATAGGCTCGTTCAGCTTTATATCAGCGATTGATAGATAGCTGCGATTCCCTTCGAAAAAGGGGAAGAAGTTATCAAAAAATAAAAATTATCGGAGGATTCATTCAAAATGGCAAAGGCAAAATTTGACAGAAGCAAGCCGCATGTCAACATCGGGACCATCGGTCACGTTGACCACGGCAAGACCACTTTGACCGCAGCTATCACCATGGTTATGGCTTGCAAAGGTCAGGCTCAGAAAATGAGATACGACGAGATCGATAAAGCTCCCGAAGAAAAAGCACGCGGGATCACGATCAACACGGCACACGTCGAGTACGAGACGGACAAGCGTCACTACGCGCACGTCGACTGCCCCGGACACGCGGACTATGTCAAGAACATGATCACGGGCGCGGCGCAGATGGACGGTGCGATCCTTGTCGTCGCTGCGACCGACGGTCCTATGCCCCAGACGCGTGAGCACATCCTGCTCGCCCGCCAGGTCGGCGTCCCTTATATCATCGTCTTCCTCAACAAGGTCGACCAGATGGACGACCCCGAACTTTTGGATCTCGTCGAGATGGAGATCAGAGAGCTCCTTTCGTCCTACGACTTCCCGGGCGACGACATTCCGATCATCAAGGGTTCTGCATTGAAGGCGCTTGAAAAGGCGACGAGCGGCTGCTCCGACGCGGAGATCCTTGCCGCTCCCGAGTGCAAGTGCATTCTCGAACTCATGGACGCGGTCGACAGCTATATCCCGACCCCTCAGAGAGACGATCAAAAGCCCTTCCTTCTTCCCGTCGAGGACGTGTTCACGATTTCGGGCCGCGGCACCGTTGCAACGGGTCGTGTCGAGAGAGGTGTTGCGCACGTCGGCGATCCTGCGGAGATCGTAGGTCTCATCGACAAGCCCCGCAGCACGGTCATCACGGGTCTTGAAATGTTCCACAAGCAGCTCGACGAAGCAATGGCGGGCGATAACGTCGGCGCATTGCTCCGCGGTATCAACCGTACGGACATCGAAAAGGGTCAGGTCATCGCAAAGCCCGGCACTGTTCCCACCGCAATGAAGTTTGAGGCGCAGGTCTACGTCCTTACCAAGGACGAGGGCGGCCGTCACACCGCATTCTTCAACCACTATCGTCCTCAGTTCTTCATCAGAACGACGGACGTCACGGGCTCTATCGAGCTTCCCGCAGGCGTTGAAATGGTCATGCCCGGCGACCACGTCACGATCACCGTCGAGCTCATCAAGCCCGTCGCGATCGAAGAAGGTCTCCGCTTCGCAATTCGTGAAGGCGGCAGAACGGTCGGTTCGGGCGCTGTCTCCAAGATCTTGAAGGCATAAGAGTAACTTAAAATTTCGAAAGAGGTTCGGTCTATCCGAGCCTCTTTTATTTTTTCGAACAAAAGCCTTTCTGCGCTTCGCTTGAAATCTTTTGTTCGAGGAAATGAGCTTAGTACATCAATTGAGCAACTGTCCATGTTCGCTTTTTCGGACAGTAAGCCGTAGGAATGCGGCAAATTGGGGGGGGCGGCGCAATTCTGTTCGACAGCCCAGTGGGCTGCGAACTGCATGCGAAGACGCGCCATTCTATTGTTTTTCCATGCGAGGCGCACGAGCCGAAGGCGAGTACAGCCGAGCTGGTGGCGAGGTGGCTTGCGTCGGGGGCTACCGACGCAAGCGCAA
>CANRLK010000045.1 GCA_947631465.1 uncultured Clostridia bacterium | reverse complement strand
GGAACGAATTTAAGTCGGCAAAGACCTACGCGGAGCAATTTGAGATACTCCTAAAACACTCTCAAAAAAATCAAAAACTGATAGAAGCAAAAAGAACGAACGCGGAAAACCGAGAGCAAAACCCGCCGAATACTCCGCTAAGCAGCTTGCCGCCGAGTTCAACGCCTTTTTGAAGGAGCGCGGACTTGACGAAAAGTACGCTGTCCAAATCGTGGAGGAATAACGCCGTATTTCACGCACAGAAAACGATTTTGAAAAAGACGATTTGAGACAAAAGAGACGCGCTTTATAGTTTTTCGTCCTTATCTTTTTTGTGCTTTCGGCGGGAAAGTCCTTTGATGCGCTCTTCCATGCGCGCGGCGTAGTCTTCGAGCTCGTCGGCAAGGGCGCGGGCCGACTTGAAGGGAAAGCAGAAACTCGCGTGCTTTTCCTCAAATGCCTCGATGTGCTCCTGAATGCACTCTTTGAGCCGTTCGTAGTGGACGACGATCTTCTTCTCCTTTGCAAAGGCGCGGATGCGCATGGAGAGGTGTAAAGAGTGTCCGAGATCGACGAGGAAAATCCCCGTGACGACCCCGACGAAGTAGGCGAATTCGATGTGATTGACGAACCAGCGCACGGCCTCGGCGACGGGGTCTGTCATGATGAAGTAGAAGGCCGCCGCGATCACGAGCCAAAAGAGGGAGAAAAGGGGACAGATGATGCCTTGGATGTTGCCCCAGCGCTTGGAATAGTCCCAGAGTTTGATCTTCATGCCCTTGATGAAAATGAGCCCCGCAATGTATTCGATGAGGGTCATGGATACGCCCATGATGAGAATGTACAGCACGGCGTCGAGCGCGGAATTTCCCGTGTGGATGGGAAGCAAGGTGATCGCAAACATGCCCGAGAGCCCGAATCCGTAGAGCGGAAGATACGGTCCTGTCAAAAACCCGGGGTTGATCCACTTCTTCGCCGAAAAGAACCGCCGAAAGAATACTTCGAGCACCCAGCCGAGGACGCTCCCGAGAAAAAACAAAAATGCCCCAATGAGCAAAACGTCCAAAAATTTCATACTTTCTCCTTTGTGTTTCGAAAACTTTCCCTGAAAAAGCAATGCGCCCGAAATGCCGTATAAAAAGGCATTGGGCGCTTGGGTTATTTTTTCTTGATCTCTTCTTCCTCTTCGGCGGTCGAGAAGGAGAAGCCGATGCTCGGTTTGCGTTCGATCAAGGTCTGGACGAAGTCGTCATAGTAGCTTTCCTTGATGACGATGATGAGATATTTGGTCTTGAAGTCGTCGAAATAGACGGCGAGTTTGCCGAGCCCTTTGAAAAGGTGGACGGAGTAGATGGTCTTGATCGCGAATTTTTGGCGGATGAAGCCGAATTGCAAGATAAAATGCGTGCCCGTGATGACGTACTGCGAGCGGATGAGCATGCCGATGATCACCGCCGCCAAAAAGACGCAGACGAAGAACAAGATGATGTACTGCATCCAGCCGTAGATCGAGGTCTGATCGTCTTTGAGGAAATGCAGAAACCGCCAAAGGGTGAGGGCAAAGCCCGCAAGGGACAGGACAAGCCCGATGATGAACATGGCGATCATGAGCGCGGAAAATTTGAAGGGATAGCGTTTGACGGCGACATCGCCTTGATTGATTGCTTCTTCCATACTCAACAGTATAAATCATTTGCGCGCAAAAATCAAATACTTTTCTTTTCCTTTTGCGCGGGGCGTGAAAAAAGTTTCCCCGAAATTTTTGTTTCCTTGACCCATTCGCTTGAAACGAATGCCGTTTTTTGCTATAATAAGACCGCGCCCCGAAAGAAAAATTTGCTTCGGGGCATTGAGAAGGAGATGCCGTGGGACTTTCACTCGAAGATTACAAAAGCGAGATCGACCTTTCGCCCTATCCCCGTCCCGAGCCCGTCCAAAGCGAAGGGGAGAAGATGGAGATCCTCGATGCGCTCTTGAAGTTTCTCTTGCGTGAGCGGGGGATGATCGCGGCATTTTCCGCGACCTACGAGCGCAAGCGCGAACTCGTCCGCGGCTATATGAACGAGCGCGACGCCTTGCCCATCCCGAAGGAGATCTTATCCCTGCAAGATCGGCTGTTTTGGACGGAGACCCTCGAACGCGGGATCGTGGACGTAGGCGCGCTTTGCGAGTATAAATACGGGATCTCGCTCTTTGAGGGGGACATCTCGCGGTTGAATGCGGACGGCATCGTCAATGCGGCAAACCGTACACTGCTCGGCTGTTTCTTGCCCGGGCACAACTGCATCGACAACGTCATCCATTCCCGAGCGGGCATGCAGCTTAGGCGGGACTGCGCCAAGATCATCGCCCTTCAAGGGCAGGAAGAGGAGACGGGGGACGCCAAGATCACCCGCGCCTACGATCTTCCGAGCAAGTACGTCATACATACCGTAGGGCCGATGGTCGGGCGCAAGGTCACAAACGTCGAGAGCGCGCTGCTCCGCTCCTGTTATTTGTCCTGTCTCGATCTTGCCGAGAGCATGGAGCTAAAATCGCTTGCGTTTTGCTGCGTTTCGACGGGGGTCTTTAACTTCCCGAACGCGGAAGCCGCCGAGATCGCAACGGGCGCGGTCGTCAATTGGAAGCTCAAACACCCCGAGAGCCAGATCAAAGTCATCTTCAACACCTTTTTGAAGAGCGACACCGAGATCTACCAAAACATTCTCAAAATGATCTAAAAAGCTTAAAAAAATAGGCGCAAGACGCGCCGATCAAAACATTTCAGCGGTTTCGCAATTGCCGAGCCGCTTTTTTTTTAGGCAGCGCGAACGCCCATTCTTTTCCTTTTCTTGGCTTCCCCTCTGAAATAGGGGTGGCGCATTGCAAATTCTGCTCAGCAGCCCAGTGGGCTGTGAGCTGCAATGCGCCAGCCGAGCTGGTGGCGAGGCGGACTTGCGGCGGGGGCGACCGCCGCAAGGCGGCGCGAAAGCACCCAACCCCTTGGCTCCCCCTCTGGAATAGGGGGAGCTGGCGAGGCGAAGCCGAGACTGAGGGGGTGTCTCCTTATTTACGCGCTCGTCCGCGATACGCCCCTTTCGTCGCGCATTCGCGCGCCGTGTTCTCACACGGGTACAATCCCGTGTTCGGTCACCGTTCGCGCTTCTGATGCGCTCACTTCTGTCGCATTGCACCAACGACAAAACCTCAGTTCGAAAGGAATGTGGGCGTTCCGTTATTGCTGCCGCCGCTGCCGTTGCCGCCCGAAGTGCCCGTTTGCAGTTTTTTCGCTTCTCTCACATACGAGAGCTTGACGAGAATGGGGGTCAAGATCGAGGAGAGGAGAATGATCAGAATGACGAAGGGGTAGACGGCGGGGCTGACCAAATTGCTCGCGACGCCCTTTTCGGTGCAGATGAGGACGACTTCCGCCCGCACCATCATGCCGAGACCGATGCGGAAGGAGTCGTGCGTGGAGAATTTGCACAGTTTTGCGCCGAGCCCGCAGCCGATGAGCTTGCCGAGCAGTCCCGCCAGCACATACACGCAGCCGAATGCCAGGAATTTGAGGTCGATCTGGCGGAAATAGTCGATGTTCGCAATGCCGATGTTCGCAAAGAACACGGGCGAGAAGAAGAGATAGCCCATTTCATCGACTTTGCGCTCGACGTAGGGGGTCTCGGAGAGCGTGCCGCCGAGCAAGATCCCCGCAAGGTACGCGCCCGTGATGTCGGCGACGCCGAACAGCTTTTCCGCGCAGTAGGCATAGACAAAGCAAGCCGCAAGCGAGAGAATGGGGATGCGCCGATCGTGCGGGCGCTTTTTTTCCATCACGTCGAACGCCCTGCGCAGCGCGACGCCGATCGCAATGAAGATGACGAAGAACAAGACGATCTTGATGACGACGAGAGCGGGATTGGGCTCGAACCAACGCCAGCCCGTCTCGCTTCCGCTTTCCGCGCCCGACGAAAAGCCCGTCAAGACGGAGAGGATGACGATGCCGATCACGTCGTCGATGACGGCGGCGGCGACGATGGAAGTGCCGACCTTTGTTTCGAGCTTGCCAAGCTCCTTTAAGACGGCGACGGTCACAGAGACGGACGTTGCCGTGAGGATCGCGCCGTAGAAGAGGTTTTGCAGGACGTTTTCAAAGCCGAAGAAGAGGGAAGCCGCCAAAAATCCGAACGCCATCGGGAAGATCACGCCCATCGACGTGATGACGACGGACGCAATGCCCGTCGATTTCAGGTCTTTGAGGTTTGTCCCGAGCCCCGCCGAGAACATGATGAGCACGACTCCGAGCTTTGCGACCACTTTGAGCACATAGGCAACGTCGTCCGAGAAGAGGGCGTTTTGAAGGGGCGCCCAAGGGATATACTTCAAGAGCCCGATCGCGATGCCCGCGACGAGCATACCGATGACGGCGGGCATGCCGAACCGCTGCGCGCCGATCCCCATGAGCTTGCTGAGACACAGTATGAGCGCCAGCGGCAACAGAATTTCAAATGCTTCCATAGCGACCTCTGTCCGAACCTTCCTTCAAACCTCATTCATTATAGTCTTTTTTTTGAAAATTGCAAGTTTTTTCACACGGAAATCCGAAGGCGGACGAGAAATATCTCAAATTGTCCCCGAAAGGGAAAGGCGCGATGTAAAAGAAACGCTTGTCAAGAATTTTGTTTTCTGCTATAATGGAAGGAGCAAATTTTTTCGGGCGCAAATTTTGCGCAAAAAGGCAGTCGGGCGCATGATGGAAAAGCATGAGATCAGGCAAATGAATCCCGTCGTGCTCGCATTTGTGGGCGACGCGGCATATACCCTGCTCGTCCGCCGCCGTCTCGCGCTTTCCCACGGCTATAAGACGGGGGAGCTCAACAAGCTCGCCTCGGACGTTGTCTCCGCCCACGGGCAGAGCGAACAGCTCGAAAAGATCCTGCCCCGTTTCACCGAAGAAGAGGCGGAGATCTATCGCCGCGGACGGAACGCCAAAAAACTCACCAAGAGCAAAAATGCCACGGCGGCGGAATATTGCCGCTCCACGGGCTTTGAAGCGGTCGTCGGGTACTTGTACCTGGCGGGCGAAGAGAAAAGGATCGAAGAACTGTTTTTTGAGGACGGAATATGAAGATCGAGGGAAGAAACGCCGTTTTGGAACTGTTCAAAACAGACCGAACGGTCGAAAAAGTCATGATGGAAAAAGGCGCGGCGGGGACGCTCGGCAAGATCTTCGCCGAAGCCCGTAAAAAGGACATCCGCGTGCAGTTTGTCGACCGTGCCGCGCTCGACCGCGAGAGCAAGGAAAAACGCCATCAGGGCGTCATCGCATTCGCGACCGATTACGTCTATTCCTCGCTCGAAGAGATCATCTCTTGCGCTTTTGATAAGAAAGACAGTCTCGTCGTCCTTTGCGACGGGATCGAGGACGTCCACAACCTCGGCAGCATTCTCCGCGTGTCGGAGTGCGCGGGAGCGGACGGGGTCGTCATTCCCGCCGTCAAGGGGGCAAGCGTCACCGAAGCGGTCGTGCGCATTTCCGCGGGCGCGGCGGAACACATCAAGGTCGCGAAGGCTGCTTCGATCAACTTTGCGATCGACGAGCTCAAAAAGGCGGGCTATTGGGTCTACGGCTTGGAGACGGGCGGCGAGAGCATTTACAAAAACAGGCTTTCGGGAAAGATCGCCCTCGTCGTCGGGGGAGAGGACAGCGGCATCAAGCGATTAACGCGCGAAAAGTGCGATAAGATCCTCTCGCTTCCGTTGATGGGGAAGGTCAATTCGCTCAATGCGTCGGTCGCGCTCGGGATCGGCGTCTATGAGGTGCTGCGTGCAAGACTTGGAACATGAAAAGGACGAAGCGCTCGTCAAGCGGGCGCAGGCGGGGGACGGCGACGCAACGGAAGTCCTGCTCCGCCGATACATGAACGCCGTTCGCGCCCGTGCGAGAAGGTTTTTTCTCGTCGGCGGCGAGACGGACGACCTCGTGCAGGAGGGCATGATCGGGCTGTATTCGGCGATCGTGAGCTTTCAGGAAAGCGCGGGAAAGAGCTTCAAAAATTTCGCATATCTCTGCGTGACGCGGCATATCCTCGACGCGGTCAAGGGCATGTCGAGAAGAAAAAACGGACCGCTCAATAATTCGGTCTCGCTGTTCGACCCCGACCTTTCGGAGTTTGCGGGCGAGGAGACTCCCGAGGACTTCCTTCTGCTCGGTGAATCGCGCACCGAGCTCAAACTGAAACTTTTGAAGGAGCTCTCGGACTTCGAGTTTCGGGTGGTTACGATGTATCTCGGGGGCATGAGCTACGCAAGGATCTGCGAGGCGACGGGAAAGGACTTGAAGAGCGTCGACAACGCCCTTGCCCGCTCCAAACGCAAACTGCAAAAGGCATTTTCAAGGTAAACTGTCATGTATTTGTCTCTCTATCGAAAATATAGACCCCAGACCTTCGACAAGATCGTCCGTCAGGAGCATATCGTGCGGGTGCTCAAAAACCAGATCGGGAGCGGCTCGGTCGGGCACGCGTACCTCTTCTGCGGACCGCGCGGCACGGGTAAGACGAGCGTCGCCCGTATCTTTGCGCGCGCCGTCAACTGCGAAAACCCCAAGGACGGCTCGCCCTGCGGAACGTGTCCCACCTGCCTCGCCCTTCAAAAGGGGAGCTTGGACGTCACGGAGATCGACGCCGCGTCCAACAACGGGGTCAACGAAATGCGCGACTTGCGCGAAAAAGTGCAATATCCGCCCGTCATGGGCAAATATAAAGTGTATATCGTGGACGAAGTCCACATGCTCACCGAGAGCGCGTTCAACGCCCTCTTAAAGACCCTCGAAGAGCCGCCGTCGCACGCCATCTTCATCTTGGCGACGACAGAGCCGCACAAGATCCCTGCGACCATCCTCTCCCGCTGCATGCGGCTGGATTTTAAGCTCCTGCCCGAAGAGGACCTCGAAGCGCACCTCGAAGGGATCTTGAAGGAGATCGGAAAGCCCTACGAAAAAGAGGCGGTCTCGGCGATCGCACGGGCGGGGGCGGGAAGCGATCGCGACATGCTCTCCATCGCGGAAATGTGCCTCGCCTTCGGCGATAAACTCACTTACGAAAACGTCACGCAGGTGCTCGGCGCGGCGGATTTCTTCGAGATCTGCGACCTTACGGAAGATCTTTTGCTCGCCGATATGCCGAATATGCTCGAAAAGACCGAGAAGATCTTGTCCTCGGGCAAGGCGGTCGGCGTGCTTTTGAGAGACCTCATCGAAATGCTCGGCAGGGTTTCCGTCGCCAAGACCTGCGCTTCGGCGGAAAAACTGCTCTCCCTGCCTCAAAAGAACTTTTCGCGCGTTCTCGAAATTGCGCGCAAAGCCGACGGCAGGGCGATCCTGCGCGCTTCGGAGATCTTGGCAAAGACCGAGATCGATCTAAGGTTCGTCTCTTCTCCCCGCATTTGTCTCGAAACCGCGCTCATGAAGATCTCCATGCCCGAAGCCGACGCAAGTAGCGAAGCTCTGCTCGTGCGTCTTGATCTTCTCGAAAAGAAACTCTCCGAAGGCTCATTTTTGCCGCAAACTTCCGCGCAAACGGCTGCGCCGAAGGTTTCGCAACCTGCCGCGCCGACGGTTTCGAGAATCGTAGAGGAGGAAGCGCCGACCGAGCGTTCGCCGTTCGATTCTCCCGCGCCTTCGCCTGCAACCGCTTCGCCCGCGTCCGAGCCTGCGCCTGCGACAGCCGAGCCAGCGGCTTCTTCGCCGATGACGGCGGAGTATGCGTACGGGATGTTCATCAAACTTTTGCGAAAGTCGAGCAAGAGCGGGGTCTTGCGGGTGTTGTGTTCGGAGCTTTCCCCGAAGTTCGAGGGGGAGAAGCTGGTCTTTTTGACGGACAGCGAGACGGTGTTCAATTCCCTGCAACGGCAGGAGCACAAGGAGACGGTGCTTTCGATCTTGCGGCAGATCGGGGTGAAGGAGTACGAGGTACGGCTTTTTGAAGGCGGCGTCAAGTCCGAGGGCGGGGAAGCGCTCGACGAACTCAAACGGGATTTTTCGGGTTATCCGATCGAAGTAAAATAATCAAAACAAGGAGCGGAATATGGCAAATTTCAATAAAGGCGGCGGCATGGGGGGTGCGAACATGCAGAATCTCATGAAGCAGGCGCAGAAGATGCAGGAGGAGATGGCAAAGACCGAACAGCTGCTCGACGAGTGGGAGATCGTAGGCACGGCGGGCGGCGAGGCGGTCGTCGTATATATGAATGCGAAGAAGATCATCGACGGCATCGAGATCGACAAGTCGGTGATCGACCCCGAGGACGGGGAGATGCTCGAAGATCTCGTGCTTGCGGCGATTTTGGACGGCTATAAAAAGGCGGACGAGGTCTATCAAGAGAAGATGGGCAAGTTCAACATGGGCGGGCTCGGAGGGCTTGTATAAGTGGACGTGTTTATCGAGCCGATCGCAAGGCTCATCAACGAGTTCTCGCGGCTTCCGGGGGTCGGCAAAAAGACGGCGCAGCGATATGCGTATAAGGTCATCAACATGACCGATCAAGAGGCGAAGGAGTTTGCGGACGCGATCCAAGGGGTCAAGCAGCGGGTGCGGTTTTGCAAGATCTGCGGCAATTTCACCGAGGACGAGGTCTGCGACATCTGCAAGACGCGGGACAAGGGGACGATCTGCGTCGTGAAAGAGCCGAAGGACGTCGTTGCGCTTGAAAAATTACATGAATTTAAGGGCGTCTATCATGTGCTGCACGGGGTGATCGACCCGATGAACGGCGTGACGCCCAACGACATCAAGATCAAGGAACTTTTGCTCCGCGTGGGCGAAGGGGAAGTGAAAGAGGTCATCATGGCGACCAATCCCGACGTAGAGGGCGAGGCGACCGCGCTGTACATTGCGAAGTGCTTGAAGCCGCTCGGGGTGAAGGTCACGCGGCTTTCGCGCGGCATTCCGATCGGGTCTGATCTCGAATACACCGACGAAGTGACGCTTGCAAGGGCGCTGCTCGAACGAAAAGAAATATAGGCAAAAGGAGAATACATCATGAGAATTTCCGTACTCGGCTGCGGGCGTTGGGGCTCGTTTATCGCCTGGTATTTGTCCCGCCGCGGGAACGAGGTTTACAGTTGGGGACCCGAAGGGAGTCCGTCCTATACCGTGCTCAAAGAGACGGGCAGGAACGAATACGTCGAGCTCGACAAAAAGATCACGCTGACCTGCGATTTGGAAGCGGCGGTGACGCGTGCGGAGATCATCGTCATCTCGATTTCCGCGCAGGGCGTAAGAGGATTCATGCAGCAGGTGACGAAGTATCCCGTTTCCGATAAGATCTTTGTGCTCTGCATGAAGGGGATCGAGGTGGATACAGGCAAGCGGCTCTCGGAGATCTTGGTGGAGAGCGGGATCTCGCCGCAAAAGATCGCGGTATGGGTTGGCCCTGGGCATATTCAAAGTTTTGTGCAGGGAGTTCCGAACTGCATGGTGATCGACTCCGTGAACGACGGCTTGAAGCACGATCTTGCGGACGCCTTCCGAAGCGATCTCATCCGTTTCTATTACGGAGAGGATCTGATCGGCACGGAGATAGGGGCGGCGGCGAAGAACGTGATGGGCATAGCGGCGGGCGCGCTGGATGTGATCTGTACGCCGCTGAAAGGACCGTTAATGTCGCGCGGGGCGCGGGAAGTTGCGAGGCTTATTAAGGCGATGGGGGGAAATGAACTGTCCGCCTACGGGCTGGCGCACCTCGGGGACTATGAGACGACGCTGTTTTCACCCTTCTCGCACAACAGGATGTACGGCGAGATGCTCGCCAAGGGACAGCGGTTCGAAAAGCTCGCCGAAGGGGTCGCAACGTCCAAGGCGATGATGTACTTGGGGCAGAAATACCATGTGGAGCTTCCGATCACGGAGGTCGTGTATAACGTCTGCTACGGCGAGGCGGGCAACGACGAAGCGCGTTGCCGTGAAGCGATCACTTCGCTCTTTTCCCGTTCGCCGAAGAGGGAGATGTATTAAAATTTTCGACGAGAAATCTTTCCTACGGAAATATTTCTCGTCGAGGATTCAGCTTGGTTGATTTCATGAAACTTTCGTCGCCCGCCACTATGATTGCCTTGCTTAACAACCTGCGTGCGGTGGCGCGCAAATAGGGGCGTGCAGCGGAAAAGTGTGATTTTCCTCGCACCATTAGATTTATAAGAAAGACATAAAATAAGGATGACATGATAAGCGCTGCGCGCCGAAGGAAACTTCGGCGCGCAGCTTTATATTTGGTGCAAACTCGCCTCTCTACCTTGGCGCCCCCTTTGAGGGGGAGCTGGCACGAAGCGTCTGAGGGGGTGTCTCCTTATGTACAAGGCTTGTTTGGGGAACACCCCTTTCCCCCTCGCGTTGCTCGGGTACTTTCTCACACGGGTAGAACCCCGTGTTCGGTCACCGTTCGCGCCTGAGATGCGCTCACTCCTGTCGCATTGCGCCAACGGTTATCAACCATTGGCGGAGTGCAATGCTCCACCCCTCCGAGGGGAAGCGAGATTTCCTTAACTTCTCCTTTGGGTGGAGCAGCGTGCAGTGTGTTCTCCCTTTCTTAGCGTCCCTTTGAAAAGTGGAGCGGCGTGCAACGCGCCCCCCAACCTTGGCACCATTAGATTTATAAGAAAGACATAAAATAAGGATTACATATGATAAAAGCAGCGTGCCAAAAAAATTTCGGCGCGCTGCTTCATATTTGGTGCGAACTCGTCCCCAACCTTGCTGTCCCCTTTGAGGGGAAAGTGGCGCGCGAATGCGCGCCGAAAGGGTGTAAAATGGAAAATGGCGCGCCGAAGGAGACTTCGGCGCGCCATTTATATTTTTGTAATAGGCACAAAAAATTGTACATGGATTAGTCTAATCCATGTACAGATTTGAATTTATTCTATCACATTTCCTTGCGTTTGTCAAGAAAATTTCAGGTAAAAATAAAATTATTTCAGTCTCCTTCTGATTTTATGCGGAAATCT
>CANRLK010000044.1 GCA_947631465.1 uncultured Clostridia bacterium | reverse complement strand
CTCTTTGCGAGCATCGCGCCCTCGCGGATACAGTCGATCGACGGATTGGGCAAGACGCGGTCAAAGAGCGCATACTCGATCCGACATTCGGAAAGCGCGTCGGTCACGTCTTTGAGCGCGCCGTTCTTCGCGGAAGATTTCCCCGTGACGATGAGCGCGCGTTTTCCGAGACTTTCGAAGAGCTTTGCCTCGGTCAAAACGCAGTCCCTTCCGCTCACGATCTTTGTCGGCATAAAATAAGTAAACATATCAATTTTCTCCTTGTTCTTTTTTTCGGGCGACGGCACGGAAGATCTTTTGTCCCTTGGAAAGGAAGGACTGTTCGTATTCCGTGACGATGTTGTCCTTTGCAAATTCACTGTTGACAAGATCGCGCGTGACGCTCTCGATCTTAAAGCCGTTTTCTTCAAAGCGGGCGAGAGAATAGTCGAAAAATCCCTCGCTGTCCGTCTTTTGCACGATCTTCCCCCCGCTTTTGAGAAGCTGCTGATAGATCCCGAGAAAGCGCGAAGAGGTGAGCCGCTGTTTTTCGCGGCTCTTTTCGGGAAGCGGCGTGGAAAAATTCAGATAGATGGTCTCGACGCTCTCTTCGGGAAGATAGCAGGGCAGGATCTCCGCGGGGATGTTGAGAAAGCGGACATTTTTGAGCTGTTCGCGCTTGACCTTCTCCATCGCAGCCAAAATGACGTTGGAAGAGATCTCGACCGCAAAGAAATCGACGGACGGCTCGCGCTTCGCCTTTTCCAAAATGAACCCGCCGTTGCCGCAGCCGATCTCGACCTCCACGGGCGCGGTCCTTTGAAAGCACGCCTCGTAGTCGATGACCGCCCGATAATTCTGCGCCGCCTCTTTCAAATTGAGCATGGGTCTGCCCGAAACGAGCAGAAGTTCTTGCAGCGCTTCGAGGCGGGGCAAGAGATTGCGTTTTCTTCTCATTCTCATGGCGGCGTCACTGTCTCCCCGTAGAGCCGAAGCCCCCCGCTCCGCGCCCCGTTTCACCGAGATCTTCCGCCTCGCAAAAGTTTGCGGAACAATACGGCACGATGACAAGCTGGGCGATCCTGTCCCCGTTTTGCACTTCGCGGCTGACTAAGCCGTGGTTGTGCAGCGCGACCAAGATCTCCCCGCGGTAGTCGCAGTCGATGACCCCCACCTTGTTGGCGGGCGCAAGGTCCTGCTTGCATGCGAGCCCGCTCCTTGCAAAGACAAGCCCGACCGTACCCCTTTCGAGTTCGACGGCGATCCCCGTCCTGATGAATTTTGTCTCCCCCGCTTTGATCTCGATCGGCGCGTCGAGGCAGGCATAGAGATCCGCGCCCGCGGCGTCCTCCGAGCCGTATCGGGGCAGTTTGGCATTTTCTTCGAGTTTTTTGACTTTGACGTTCATCTTCTTTTTTCCTTTATAGTAAAGGATACACGAAAAAGGAAAGTTTGTCAAGAAAAAAGGACGGCTTTCGCCGTCCTCTTCTGTTTAGGCTTATTCTCTGCCCGCCATCTTCTTGTAGCCTTCGAGACGCGCCTTTGCGCTCTCTTCGGTCTTTTTGAAGAGCTCTTCCGCAACGTCGGGCTGGGTCTTTTTGAGGGACGCATACCGCGTTTCGCCCAAAATGAACGCCTGATAGTCGCCCGTCGGGTCTTTGGAATCGAGCGTGAAGGGATTCTCGCCCGCCTCGCTCTTGCGCGGGTCATAGCGGTAGAGCTGCCAATATCCGCAATCGACCGCGTTTTTCTCTTCGGTCTGGGACTTCATCATGTTGATGCCGTGGTTGATGCAAGGCGCATAGCAGATGATGAGCGACGGTCCGTGATAGCTCTCCGCCTCTTTCATCGCCTTTACGAGCTGCGCCTTATCCGCGCCCATCGCGCACTGCGCGACATAGACATAGCCGTAGCTTGCCGCGATCATGCCGAGGTCCTTCTTCTTGACTCGCTTGCCGCTCGATGCAAACTTCGCGACCGCGCCGATCGGGGTGGACTTGCTCGCCTGTCCGCCCGTGTTGGAGTAGACCTCGGTGTCGAGCACGAGCACGTTGACGTCCTCGCCGCTCGCAAGCACATGGTCGAGCCCGCCGTAACCGATGTCATACGCCCAGCCGTCGCCGCCGATGATCCAGAACGATTTCTTTACGAGGCAGTCTTTGTCCGCGAGAATGTCCTTGACGATCGCGCCGCAGGTCTCGCAGTCCTTATGAGGTTCGAGCTCCTTGACGAGCGCTTCCGAAGCCGTCTTGCTCGCTTCCGCGTCGTCCATGCCCTCGATCCAAGCGGTGAGGACCTTCGTGTCCTTGCCCTTCTCCTGCCAGATCGCCATGAGCTTTTCGAGCCGCTCTTTGATCGCCGTTCTTCTCGCCTTGTAGGCAAGGTGCATGCCGTAGCCGAACTCTGCGTTGTCCTCGAAGAGGGAGTTCGCCCAAGCGGGACCTTTGCCCTGCTTGTTGGTCGTATACGGACAGGTGGGCGAAGAACCGCCGTAGATGGACGAGCAGCCCGTCGCATTTGCGATGATCATGCGGTCGCCGAACAGCTGCGTTGCGACCTTGATATAAGGCGTTTCGCCGCAGCCCGCGCACGCGCCCGAGAACTCGAAGAGAGAATGGGTGAACTGCGATCTCTTGACGTCCGCCATCTTCGCGGTGACTTCTGCGGGAACGTCCTCGATGGTCTGCGCATATTCCCAATTCTTCGCCTGGACTTCCTCTTCCTCGGCGAACGGGGTCATGACGAGCGCCTTGTTGCCCTTCATGCCGGGGCAGATGTCCGCGCACACGCCGCAGCCCATGCAGTCGAGCGGGGAAACCTGGATCCTGTATTGATAGCCGTTTGCCTGCGTCGCTTTGAGCGTCTCGAACTTTTCGGGGACGTTCTCGCCGTCCTTGACGAGATAGGGACGGATGCAGGCATGCGGGCAGACAAATGCGCATTGGTTGCATTGGATGCAGTTTTCCTTGACCCACTTGGGAACGGTGACGGCAACGCCGCGCTTTTCGAACTTGGTCGTACCCGTCGGGACAGAGCCGTCCGCATTGAACGCGGAGGAGGGCAGTTTGTCGCCTTCGAGCGCAAGGACGGGTGCGATGACGTTGCGGAAGTACTCGTTGTCCGCAAGTTTGACGAGCGCCGCGCCCTCTTGGGTCGTCGCCCAATCGGCGGGAATGTCGATCTTGACCAAATGCTCCTTCGCGGAATCAATTGCGGCGTAGTTCATCTGTACGACCGTGTCGCCCTTTCTTGCGAAGGATTTATATGCCATCTTCTTCATGTAATCGACGGCGTCGTCATAGGGCATGATCTGCGGATTGATGAGGAAGAACGCCGACTGCAAAATGGTGTTCGTTCTGCCGCCGAGCCCGAGCTTTCTCGCAATGCCGATCGCGTCGATGACATAGAGCTTCGCATGCTTCTTTGCGAGCGCATTCTTCATTCTTGCGGGAAGGTTGGCGTTGAGTTCTTCGATGCTCGTCCAAGGCGCGTTCAAAAGGAACGAGCCGCCCTCTTTGAGGTCCGTCGTCATATCATAGCGGATGACATAGGACGGGTTGTGGCAGGCGATGAAGTCGGCTGCGTCGATGAGGTATTCGCTCTTGATCGGGGTCTTGCCGAAGCGAAGGTGCGAGACCGTAATGCCGCCCGACTTCTTGGAATCATAGAAGAAATATGCCTGCGCATACATATCGGTATGGTCGCCGATGATCTTGATGGAGTTCTTGTTCGCGCCGACCGTGCCGTCCGAGCCGAGCCCGTAGAACTTGACGGACGTAGAGCCCTCGGGCGCTGCATCGAATTTTTCGGAGAAGTCGAGCGAAGAGTTCGTGACGTCCTCGTGAATGCCGACCGTGAAGTGGTTCTTCGGCTCTTTCGCTTCGAGATTCTTAAAGACGGAAAGGACCATCGAGGGATTGAACTCCTTCGACCCGAGCCCGTATCTGCCGCCGTAGACCTGGATGCCGCTCACGCCCTTTTCGAGAAGGGCGGTGCAGACGTCGAGATAGAGCGGCTCGCCCAAAGAACCGGGCTCTTTGGTGCGGTCCAGCACGGCAATGCGCTTGCAGGTCTTGGGGATCGCCGCAAGGAACGCGTCGGTCGCGAACGGACGGTAAAGGCGCACTTTGATGAGACCGTACTTCTTGCCCATCTTGTTGAGCTTGTCGATGGACTCTTCAACGGTCTCCGCGCCCGAGCCCATGATGACGACGACTTCCTTTGCATCGGGAGCGCCGACATAGTCAAAGAGGTGATAGCTTCTTCCCGTGAGCGCGGACACTTCGTCCATCATCTCCTGCACGATGCCGGGGACTGCGAGATAGTACGCGTTTGCGGACTCTCTGTTCTGGAAATAAGTATCGCCGTTCTGCGCCGTGCCGCGCTGGATGGGATGTTCGGGATTGAGCGCACGAGCTTTGAACTCCGCGACGTCCTTCGCAAGCCCCTTCTTGTCGAAGAGCTTCTTCATCTCATCATAGTCGATCGCGTCGATCTTGGAGACTTCGTGAGAGGTACGGAATCCGTCGAAGAAAGAGACAAAAGGAACGCGCGCGCGAAGGGTGGAAAGATGCGCGACGGTCGCAAGGTCCATGACTTCCTGAACGGAGCAGGACGCGAGCATGGCAAAGCCCGTTTGGCGGCACGCCATGACGTCGGCATGGTCGCCGAAGATGTTGAGGGAATGCGCCGCGATCGCACGCGCCGAGACGTGCATGACCATGGGAAGCAGTTCGCCCGCGATCTTGTACATGTTGGGGATCATGAGGAGCAGGCCCTGAGAAGCGGTGTAAGTCGTTGTCAGCGCGCCCGCGCTCAAAGCGCCGTGGACCGCGCCCGCCGCGCCCCCTTCGGACTGCATTTCGGTGATGCGGAGCTTCTGTCCCCACATGTTCACCCTGCCCTGCGTTGCCCACTCGTCTGCGGATTCCGCCATGGGCGACGAGGGGGTAATGGGATAGATGGCAGCCACTTCCGAGAACGCGTAAGCGACGTGCGAGGCGGCAGTGTTGCCGTCGATTGTCATCTTTGTCATTGAAAAACCTCCAAAAATTATTCTGATTTATGCATGGAAAAAGTCGGCTTTTCCCAAGCCTTGTCCATTATACCTTTTTTTTTCGGGGTTGTCAAACGGAATCACGCGCTTGAACGGACGGGAAACGCAATTTCTTTTGCTCTCCACAGCTCCGATGAAGGGAAAGGCGGCAAAAACGCTTGCAAAAAAATCGGAAATGGGCTATACTGTATCATGCTGTGATAGGCGGGGAGTTAGCGGTGCCCTGAATCTGCAATCCGCTATAGCAGAGCCGAACGCTTTTCTCGGTGCGCTCCATGGGAGGCTGCACGCGGTAAGGAATGTTGATCACAAGGTCTTATGCAACGCGCGTCCGCGAACCGTGTCAGGGTAGGGATACAGCAGCACTAAACGGAGCCGTGCGTGTGCCATGAGGTAGCTTTGTCGGAGTCACCTGCCGCGTTCCCGCTTCAGTGGACGCAACAAAAAAAGCCCTCACAGTTTTTTTCGCCCTTTTCGATCGGATCGCTCCGATCGTTTTTTGTTTGCATAATAAGGAGACACCCCCTCAGTCACGCAATGCGTGACAGCTCCCCCTATTACAGAGGGGGAGCCAAGATATAAATCTTGCTGTCCCCTCGGAGGGGAAAGTGGCGCATTTTATGCGCCGAAAGGGGTGTACAACGGCCATTTTCACGCAAAAAAAGGCGATTTTCCACCCCTCTCAAAAATTTTTTCTTCCCGAAGCCATAAATATAATGAAAAATTCTTGAAACTTAAAAGAAAAAGTGATAAAATATTAAAAAATTTTGCTTCAAACGAGGCGATTTCGGTGTGCAAAAGATAAAACGAAAAGGGGTCTTGCTGTCTCTCGTCGCGGCGTTCGCGCTTTGCTTCGGCGTGCGGAAGGTCGATGCGGAGGCGGACGCTCCGCCCCTCACATCAGCCAATTTTACGGCGCTTTGCGGCGACTTGGTCCAAGGCGCAACAACGCTCGAAGAGCTCATCCCCGCAGCAAGAAAAGGCACTGCCGTCGACGAATTTCACATGAGCGACCAAGTCACGCTCTCCTTCGGCGGCAAAATGTGGACGGCGGTCTATCTCTCCGAAAGTGAGAACGGGGACGTACTCCTCACCCTTTGGCTCTCCCCCGACGAGGCGTCCCCGCCGCTCAATTGGTCCGCCTATCTGGAGCGCAACCCCTCGCCCGAAAGCGACATCCCTTCCAATCTTTATTCTTTCAGTTATATCCGCTCCTATCTTTGCGGAACTCCCTACAAAGACCCCAACGAACAAATCACTAACGAATCCGCGCAGGATGAGACCTGGGCAGATTTTTTGCACGATTTCGACGACTATCTCGTTGCGCCCGAAGAAGTCCCCTACCAAAAGACGCAGTCAGCCCGCACGCTCTTCGGGAAAGACTTCGACCTTCTCAACGAGAGCTACGGCGAGCAATTTTTGCAGTTCGATTACAGTTTAAAAGAGGGCTATTTCAATTGGAAAGAGGACAAACTGTTCCTTCCGAGCGTTTCGGAGATCGGCGAATCGCCGAATACGGGCATCTGGAAAACGACCAAAGCGCAACGGGCGACCGACGAGAACAACTTCTATTGGCTGCGCTCGGCGGAAGTGGAGGAAGATCGTTCGCGCACATACAACCTCAATTCCTATTATGTCTTCGGGGAAGACAGCCTTTGCAATTCGATCGAAGGTGACACTCCATACCGAGTGCGGCCCGCCATCCATCTCAACCTGACCAAAGCTGCACCGACGAAGTCGTCGCCCGATCTTCCGACTAAGCCCGAGGACAGCATGCTCCATGCCCAAAAGGAGTACGACGGCACGCCGCTTTCGCTTCCCATCGCGCATGCCGATCTTCTCTCGGTCTCATCCATGACGGACGGAGCGAATTTTACCCTTTCGAAAGACGGAACGGGCACTTTTTCCGCAACAGACGCGGGAAAATACGAGCTTGCCGTTCTGCCGACGGACGGCACATGGTCGGACGGGACGAACGAGCCCGCCGTCTATACTCTTTTCATTTCGAGGACGCAAAAGACGCTCACGGCGAAGTGGACGGTTTGCGACGAGGCGGGCGAGGACGACGGGAAGTTTCTCTTTACGGGCATGAAAGAATATTCGGCGCAGGCGATCTACAATGGGAAGATCCTGAACGAGATCCCCGCGGAGTGTATTCAAGCGTCGCTCTTCGACCAAGACGGAAACGTGCACGGAGAGCTGTCCTTTACCTTGAAAAGAGAGGGCGGGAAAAATATCGGCGAGGAAATGCGCATGACGTTGGAGCTTGAAAACATGGACAAAAACGTCGAATGGACGGTCACCGAGGCTTCGAAGCGCTTTACGGTCGATATGATCAAGCGCCCCGTGTCGATAAAACTCAAAACGGGTCTCGATTCGGTCTACGGCGAGCCCCTTTTGCGCCCCGAAGCTTGTTTCGAATATGCAGAAGATTCGCTCAAAATTTTTGAGACAGACGGGGATGTACTTGCTCTTACAGGGATCGGGGAACGGGCAAACGCGGGCGAGTATGAGGTGCAACTTGCGCTGCAAGCGGCGTATGCGGAGCGGTACGAGCTGACCTGCGAGGGCGGAAGATACACGGTTTTGCGGAGAAAATGCGACACGGGTGCGGTTTTTGCCTTGGAAAAAGAGTATGACGGCACGACGGAAGCGGTGCTCGACGTCTCGCAATTGTCGCTTACGGGCACGGTCGAAGGAGACGATGTGACCGTTCACGCAAACGGAGTTTTTGACGAAAAAGATGCGGGAGAAAGGACGGTGTTTGTGACGCTCTCGCTTTCGGGCGAAGATGCGGATAATTATTTACTTGAAGCGTATGAATATTCATTGAGTGCACGCATTTTTCCGCGGAAGATCACGGTCGAGATCGGGGACGCTTCGAGCGTCTATGGAAAGGCTACGCCCGAGTTTTCCTATCGTCTTGCGGGCGGCATGGTGATCGCGGGCGACGAGCTTTTGCTTGAATTTTCCCTGGACCGTGAGGCGAAAACCGCAGGCAGGTATGAAATTTCCGCCGTTTGCGGCAACCCGAATTACGCCGTGACGGTTATCAACGGGACTTATACGATTTACAAGGCAAAGATCGAAGTGCCAATTGTTGAGGATTTAATTTATAATGGCGAAGAGCAAAAAGTCAGAGTGGACGAATCAATTTATACAGTAGAGGGAAGCGGGAAAGACGTTGGCGAGTATGAAGCCGTTTTGCGGTTGAAAAACTCGACAAATTATGAATTTACCTCGGGTGAAGCGGAAGTTCGGGTTCAATATAAAATACTCCCCTACGCTGTTACAGTTCAAATTGACGACGCGTCGTCGGTTTATGGAAAACCGATCGCGAAACTCTCCTATTCTTTATCAAACGAGCTGTTCGGAGACGATGATCTTGGAATCTCGCTTCTCATGGACGGTATGAATGCGGGCACATATGCAATCACGGGCAAGTGGACAAATCATAACTACACCGTGACATTTATCAACGGCACTTATACAATCTATAAGGCGAAAGTTGAAATCCCGTCGGTTGAAGATTTAGTCTACAACGGCACAGAACAATTCGTCAATGTAGACGAAACTTTCTTCTTGGTCGAAGGACGAGCAAAGGATGTCGGCGAATACGAAGCCGTTTTGCGGTTGAAAGACTCGACGAACTATGAGTTTGAAAAAGGCGCAGTAGAAGTAAAAGTTCAGTATATAATTCTCCCCTATGCGGTCACGGTAAGAATTGACAATGCGTCGTCGAGCTATGGCGAACCGATCGCGAAACTCACTTATACTTTATCAAACGAGCTGTTCGGAGATGACGATCTTAATCTTTTCCTCTATGTCAAAGGCATGAATGCGGGTACTTATGCAATCGAGGGGACGTGGAAGAATAAAAATTACGATGTCTCCTTCGAGGGCGGGATCTACACGATTTTGAAAGCAAAAATCGACATTCCGACCGTCGAGGATTTGATTTACAATGGCGAAATGCAGAAAGGCAAAGTTGATGATTCTATCTTTACGGTCGAAGGAAGTGCAAAAGACGTCGGCGTGTATGAAGCGATTTTGAAACTCAAAGACTCGACAAATTATGAATTTACCTCGGGCGAAGCGGAAGTCATAGTGAAGTATAAAATTCTCCCCTATGCGGTCACAGTAAGAATTGAAAACGCGTCGTCAGTTTACGGAGCACCCATTGCGAAACTTGGTTACACTTTATTAGGCAAGCTGTTCTGCGATGACGAACTCGGAGTATCGCTCCGCATGGACGGTGTGAATGCAGGCACATATGCAATCACAGGCATTTGGACGAATCATAACTACGCCGTGACATTTATCAACGGCACTTATACAATCTATCAGGCGCAGATTGAAATCCCGTCGGTTGAGGACTTAGTCTACAACGGCGAAAAGCAGAAAGTCAAAGTAGACGAAACTTTCTTCTCAGTCGAAGGACGAGCAAAAGATGTTGGCACATACGAAGCCGTTTTGCGGTTGAAAGACTCAATAAATTATGAATTTGAGATAGGCGGAGCGGAAGTCAAAGTTCAATATAAGATACTCCCCTATGCGGTCACGGTAAAAATCAAAGACGCGACGTCGGTTTATGGAAAGCCTATTGTAGAGCTTGGATTTACTATATTAGACAAACTATTCGGAGATGATGACCTTGAAATTTCACTCCACATGGACGGAGTGAATGCGGGCACATATGCGATCACGGGCATTTGGACGAATCAAAACTATCAAGTAACATTTATAAATGGAACTTATACGATCTATAAGGCACAAATTGAAATCCCGACCGTCGAGGATTTAATCTACAACGGGGAAGCGCAAAAAATTAAAGTTGACGAAACAGTTTACGCCGTCGAAGGGTGCGCAAGAGATGTTGGTGAGCATGAAGTCATTTTGCGTCCCAAAGATTCGAAAAACTATGAATTTGAAACGGGTGAAGAAACAATCAAAATCAAATATAAAATACTCCCCTATTCCGTCACAGTAAAAATTGATAACGCTTCGTCTTTCTATGGAGAACCGATCGCAAAACTCAACTATACTTTATCAAACGAGCTGTTCGGAGACGACGATCTCGGACTTTTCCTGTACGTCAAGGGCATGAATGCGGGAATTTATGAAATCGAGGGGTCTTGGAAAAATAACAATTACGATGTCACCTTCGAGGGCGGGATCTATACGATCTTGAAAGCAACAATCGACATTCCGTCAATCGAAGATTTAATTTACAACAGGGAAGCGCAGAAAGTCAAAGTTGACGAAACAATTTACTCCGTCGAAGGGCGTGCGAAGGACGTCGGCGAGCACGAAGCGATCATAAAAATCAAAGATTCTGTGAATTATGAGTTTGCAACAGGCACAGCAGAAATCAAAGTCCAATATAGAATCCTCCCTTATGCGGTCACAGTTCAAATTGAAAATGCTTCATCTGTTTACGGCGAGCCGCTCGCAAAAATTAACTATACCATTTTAGACGAGATTTTCGGCGACGACGATCTTGGAATCAAACTCACCATCAATGGGGTGAACGCGGGCACATATGCCATCGAAGGCAGTTGGGCAAATCAAAACTACACCGTGACTTTTATAAGCGGCAGTTATACCATCCATAAAGCGCAAAATGATTGGGCGGACGGGTTCGATCTCAAAACCTGGCTTCAAAGCGGGGATTTTACTTATCTCCCCTCGACAAAGTTCGGCGAAGCCCAAATCGAAGTTTTCCTCGACGCGTCCTGCACGAAAAAGTTCGAGGGCGATATCCAAAACGCGCCGCCAGGTCGCTATTTCCTGCACTTCTTCGTCCCGCAAAGCGAAAACTTCGAAGGATTCGACGAGGTCGTCCCCTTCCTCGTCAAATTCACCGACCTGCTCAGCGATGAGTCCTCAAAAACCGAGCCCTCATACTCCGACCGTGCAAACTTCCCCCATTTTGAGCTCATACTCTCGGCGGGCGCGCTCTCCTTCCTCCTCACCGCCGTCTATGCGGCAAAGGCGCGCAGAAATCATCATCAAGAGGACGAAAATCAAGACGGAAAGCAATAAAAATCCCGTCAAAAACGACGGAACAAGCAAACGAGAGACGCAAAGATGCGCAGAAAACGCATAAAATGAAGTGCGGCATTGAGCCGAAATAATTCTACTTTCAGAGGTCATTTATGTGTAACTCGTGCAATTCTTGCAACTCCTGCGGCTGCAATAACAACGGCTGCGGCTGCAACAATAACAACAACGGCAACAACATCTCTCCCGTGAGCGGCGTGTTCAGCCTCTTCCCCAACAACAACGGGTGCGGCTGCAACAATAACAACAACGGCTGCGGCTGCAACAACAATAACTGCGGCTGCGGATGCTGTAACGATGTGCTCCTTGCAACGCTCAAAAATCTTTTCAATACCAATTCCTGCGGATGCAACCGTTGCGGGTGCAACCGTTGCGGGTGCAATCGTTGCGGCTGCAATAACGGCTGCGGATGCAACAACAATAACGGCTGCGGATGCAACAACTTCAACACGGTAAACTCGTTTGACGCGTACTACTTCCGTCAATACGGCTGTACCTGTTCAAACGGCTGACCGTCTTTTGGGCGGAAGAACATAGAATAAAAATCCACCCGCATAGCGGGTGGTATTTCATTTTCGGGCATAGCCCTAATCGTTACAGGCGGCGCACAAGTGCGCATAGTATTGACCTGCCAGTCACGCATTTGTTACTTGCTACCCGTGAACGGGTCTC
>CANRLK010000043.1 GCA_947631465.1 uncultured Clostridia bacterium | reverse complement strand
AGAGAACAATACAGGCAAGGGAAACCATTCAAGGCGACCTTTGAAGATTTCGTCAACGGGCTGTATTTTTACAGTGAGATGTCCTTTCTCCATAAAGGGATTCATTACTACGTCATGTTTTCAAACGGGAAAATATGCGTCGGGCATGGCGATGTTTATCAATTATATGATACCCGCGAGGAATTTACGGAAAAAGTAAACATTGACGGACGACTCTTGAAGGACATCTGGGACGAAGTGGAAAATCCGAGCTATATGTTCGATTAAAGGAGAGGTATGCAGGAAGAACTTACGGAATACGAAAAACAGAAAGCACAAAAGAAGCGCGAACTCGTGCGGAATGAGTTTCAAACCGTGGGAAAGTATCAAATCCCGCTCATCAGAAAGCAGGAGATAGACTTCGACACGATCAGCCTTTTAAGTTGCGTCGATACAAAAGCAAATGACGAGAAGAACACCTATAAGACCGTTCACTTTTTCACGCACGATTGGCTGTTCGACAAAGTCTATGACAAAGCATTTGACGAAGCCGAAAAGCTCAAACAATATTATGCGCTTCTTTCACCCGATTTCAGCATGTTTACCGATATGCCGCTCGCACTGCAAATCGCAAGCGTGTTCAAGAATCGTTGGTGCGGGGCATATTGGCAGAGTTTGGGACTTACCGTTATCCCGACAATCAGCTGGGGAGACGAACGCAGCTTCGAATTTTGCTTCGACGGCGTGGAGAATGGCTCTACCGTTGCCGTTTGCACCTACTATCGGGAGAATGACGAAGAGAGCTTTCTGCTCGGCTACAACAGAATGCTCGAAGTCATTCAACCGAGCAAGATCCTCTGTTATGATGAGCCGTTCAAAGCGATGAAGGGAAACATCAAAGAATTTCTTCCCACGACGTACGAGTGGACGAAAGACCTTGATTGGAAAGAAAAGGCAAAATTTCTTGCCGAAAAGCACACGAGGAATCAACTCTGATCCCACGCAGTGGCACACCGCTTATACAATAAGCGTAGTGTGCTATACTTTATTTCAAATATAAATTTAAGGGAGACGACAAGCGTCTCCCTTGTTTTTCTCTATGACACACACCCCGAACGGGGGATCTTTTTTATGTCTGCGCGTTATCCGCGGCCAAACGCTCCAAAATGGGCACATCGGCGGGACAAAACACATATTCCGGGATCTCCGAAGGCAAGATCCACTTCATCTCGCAGTGTTCGAGCAAGCGGGGCGTGCCCGACCGGATGGACGCCTCGAACAGCGTCAGACGGACACGGAGATCGGGGTATTCGTGCTCCGTTTCGAAGTAGACGTCGCCCACCGAGACCGTGATGCCCAATTCCTCCCGGCACTCGCGCACAAGCGCCTGCTCCTTCGTCTCCCCCGGCTCGACTTTTCCGCCGACAAACTCCCAAAGGAGCGCCCGCGCCTTGCCCTCGGGCCGTCTGCAGATGAGGAAGCGCTCCCCGTCCCGTATGAGCGCGGCGACCACCTCCGCCCTGTCTTTCTTTTTCAGCTGCATCATCCGCCCTCCTTCGGCATGGATTTTTCCGGTTGTATCTTATGCCAATTTGTTGGCGATCTTCACGATCGTTCCCTCGCGGCGGCGCACGCGTTCGATGAAATCTTGCTCCGACGTCAGTTTTTCGTCAAAGGCGAGCCCCGAGAGCATCTTCTGCCCGCGCGCATGGAGATCGGAGCCGCCGATCCCCACCTTTTTGTGCGCTTCGGCATACTGCGCCCCGAGCTTGTTGCACAGATCGCTGCGCGCCGCGTTGTATGTCTCGACCGCCTCGATTTGGGGAGACAGGCGGACATGGTCGGTCTCTTCCGCCCCGCGGAAGGGATGCGCATGGACGGCGAGCAGTCCGTTTTCCGCACAATAGCTGCCGAATTTTTCGAAGGGAACGTCCAAAAGATCGGCATGAGCAAGGAGTTGGACCTCGTCCCACCCGTATACGAGCACGTCCGTTCCGCAAAAGGAGCATTCAAACCCGAAAAAGACCTGCAGCCTCCCCTTTGCGCGCTCCTTGACCTCGCGGAAGCCGCGGCAGAAGTCGCGGATCTGTGCGGGATAGGGAAGGGAGCGGTCCACGGCGGTGTTTCCGTTGAGAAAATGGTCGGTGATGAACACACCCGAATAGCCGTTCGCCGTGTAGAGTTCGACGATGTCGTCCGCACACAGACGGGAGCACGCGCTCGCCGCCGCAGTATGACAATGTGTTTCGTAAAGATACATCTCTCCTCCGAAAAGTTCCCGCCCCAAGCGGAGCAGGGAGTATGGCCCGATCCGACCGCTTCCGCCTCCTGTCGATACGGAAATCATGATCCGCACATCGTTCGGCGATGATCCGCGCATACTGACCGCGGAGGTCACGATGATCAAACACGATACGATCGAACTTTTACGCGAATGCGACGCCGGGATCCAGATGGGCATCTCCGCGATCGACGAGGTCAAGGACCATGCACAGCATGCGGATCTGCGCGCGATGCTCGACGCCTACCAACGCGAATATGCGCAGCTTCAGAACGAGATCGAAGGAATCCTGCACACATACCGCGACGAGGGCAAGGATCCCAACCCCGTCGCCAAAGGGATGGCATGGCTGAAAACCAACGTCATGATGGCGGTGAAGGAGACGGACGCGGAGATCGCGGATCTGCTCACGGACGGGTGCGATATGGGCGTCAAATCCCTGAACCGATATCTCAACGAATACGGCGCCGCGGACGGGCGGGCAAAGGATCTCGCCCGCCGTCTCATCGAGTTGCAAAACCGTCAGCTCAAAGAGCTCGCGGCGTATCTATGAGCCGCTCTTGGCGGGGCGCAGGGGCACATCCTCCGAGAGGTAGTGCTTAAAGAGGAAATACGACGAGACCGCGCCGCACACATGCCATATGGTGTGCCCCTGAAAGATGCCCGTCCGCGGGAAAAAGAGCCCCGGAAGGTAGCCCAGATCCGCTTGATAGGCGGCCAATTCTTCCACATAGAATTCACTCATCTGGTCGAGCTGCCAGACGGCATATCCCGCGAGCATGACGACGCATCCGATCACGAGATATTTGAAGTTCATCTTCCCGCGGTTCACGACGACCTCGCAGATGAGGCCCGCCACAATGAGGACGGCGAACAGATAGCGCCTTGTATCGGGCACAAAAATGAGCGTGACGAGGAGAGCGGCGTTCCCGATCACATAGGGGATATAAAACCACGGGCGGGACATCCCCTTCACGTTGCGGAAGGCATAGAGGATGAGAAAGAGCGCGACGAGATACATGCCGACGACGTCGCAGATCTGCCCCGCAAAGGTGAGCGACATGTGCATGAACGCGCTCCCGAGCCCCGTTACGACCAGCGCGAAGGAATAGACGAAGCGCAGGGCGGCAGAGCCCGAGACCCGCAGCGCGGGCGATCCCGCCTCGCGGTGTTTCCAAGGCAGGAACAAAAGATAGACCGCAAAGAAAATATAGGCAAACGACGAGACCGTATTCCACGGCTGCCGGATGAGCAGCGTCTTGAAATCATACTCGTTAAAGGGCGTGGGAGAGGACGTATAGAGGGTGACCCCCTCCATCCGCAGCCATGCGATCCCGAGCCTGTCTCCGGACTGCACGAGAAGTTTGAGAATAAAGATGCAGAGAAAGACCGCGAGCGTCCCGAAAAAGACGCCCGTCCAGTTGATTTTCCCGCTCGCGGGACGGTAAAAATTTTCCTTGAATTTTTTACAGAAACTTCCCAAACCCCGAAAAAACGCTTTGATCTTCTGCATACCTCTTCCTCCCGTAAAAAAGCTCTTTGCACACCCTCATTGCATTTAACTCATTGTACGCGGCGTCATTCTATTGTTTTATTTTATATTCTCATACTGATTCTTGATAAACTCTGCGACACAATCAATCTCGGGGAACAAAGTTGCCCGATTGATCGACAGTTCGGATAATCTCCCCAATAAATTTTCTTTTCCCTTGATCAAAAAAATGATCTGCTTTCCTTTCTTGTTTTTATATCGGAATCGATTTAATTGATCGGTACTTTCCCCAAGACCGGTAAGAATAAATGCCCCCTCCTGTTTCGTGATGCGACGATTGTTCCGCAAAGCTAAAATAAATATACTGTTCAAAACATCCTCTTTTCTGATTTCCGCGTTAAAGGCGGGCTTTTCCAAACGAATCTCATGTAATAATCTTTTTTCGCATTCGTTGAACTTTGCATCGCTTACGGACGGATCGAGCGCCAACCGCTTAATTTGCTGTTGTGTTCGGAAATCAAATGCGGGAAGACTTGCCAAAATCGAAGCAGTATCGCTCTGAGGATACTTCACTTTGTCCTTCTCCACGGAAAAAACGACCACCTCGCCATACCCTTGTGCTTTCGATTCACATGCAAAATAAAGAGCAACAAGCGGATTCTGCGTGATATCAAGCAATCTTGTGGGGAGCCCATAGTGCTGCATTTCAACGAGCTTTTCGAGATGGCTATGGCATTTTTCAAAATCCTCCGGGCATCTTATTTGGAGATCGTTATACATCTCCCGCTCGCTTTGCATCCATTTCTCTGTTCGGGAAACAGCAGGTTTCAGAGTATAATTGGCGTCGGCATGCCCGCGGAAAAAGAGCATCTTGTCCCTATGGTTGATTGCTGCCAATGCGGAGCTGAATTTCGCAATCGTCGATATAATGTTTAACTCTACTTTTTCTGCATTATAGAAAACCCCGTCGGTTTCGGTAATCGTATGATCAATAGCGTATAGCTCTTTGATCCCGGAGAAAAGGTCTAATGTAAATTTGACACGCCGCTCTCTATCCCGCATCGTCATATAGACCCAATAAACAATGGCATCCACTTCTGCCGCGGAAAGTTCTGTACGTTTTGCGTCCGGTTTATCATCTCGCAAAAGCTTTTGCCATGTCTCCGCCGCGACCTCCTCATCGGGATAATCCTCTTGATAAAGAATCATATATCTCGAACGTTCAGCGGCAAGACGATATCTCATTTCTTCTTTGGTAAAACTTCCGTTCAAAAAGCTACTCATGTCAAGATAGCCGTCATACAAAATTTTTTCAAAACAAAAATTTTGAAAAGCTTGCCGTATGATGGGATTCATCCCTAATTCGTCAGATGGAAAAAAGAAAAAAAACATACTTCTCCTTCGTAATCTTTACAAAAATATTTATTCTTCTTTTGCGATCGGTATATAGACCTTGCAAAGCGGGATGACCTTTCGATACTTTTCGCTTAGTTTATCGTAGTATTGCAAAATCAAATCGACCAATTCCGACCCGTTGATGCCGCGAATGATCGGCGTATTGTTCAGATATGCTTGCGCATTTTTCGAATAGTCGGAAAGAGTAACAAATACTCCGTAATCCCCTTCCCGCATCGCTCCCTTCAGCGACTGGATCGTTGTTTCTCCGATATTGCTGTCTTGGCTCTTGACTTGCACTAAAATACGAGGAGGAAGCTCGTCTTTATATGCGGTAATATCTATTCCGCTATCGCCTCCGTGAGGAGATAATGCCGTACGATAACCCATTGCCCGAAGGAGATCTGCCACAAAGCCTTCCAAATCGTATCCCTTCAGATTTTTACTTAATTCCTTCAAAACAAAATCTTTTGTATTTTCTTTGATATCTTCCGCCGTAGCCGCAACGCTTTCATCATCTTCCGGATCGGCAATCTTTTTATGCGCGCCCTTGGATAAAAAAGTATCCAGAAACTCCTCGGCGTAATTCTTAACCGTAAAAAAGGTCATTGCCGAACCAACCTCATATAGCGCGCCTTGCGAAAAAGCTGTTCGGGGGAGTTTTTTGATCCAACGAACTTTTCTTTGCTGGACGTATGCAACCGCATCGGGACAATATGTATATTCCCCCTCAACTTCGCCAAAATATATCATTCTTTCCGCTTTTGAGGGATAAACAATGTAGTCACCCATCTGAACTTCCTTTGCAAATCTGTAAAGCATGCCCGCTCCATTGGCAATGTTTTGCTTCGGCGCATCGGGATATACCTGTGCATATTTCACTTTGAAGGCCGCCCTATCCGCCAATAAGTTCAGATCACCCGTTTCTTTCCAACCGATAGCGATTACGTTTTCCCGTATAAAAAGTGCATCGTCTAAAGTATGGATCCCCCAAACTCTCTTTTCGTCACTCATATTTTCTTTCCTCCTCTTTTAATCTTTTTGTTTCCCCGTCGAAGCGGTGTTTGACGCCGTCCGCGTCCTTATACGCCATCACGGCGGAGAGGCTCACGTTTTCCACACTTTTGAAGATGTTCTGCTCGATCTGCGGATTTTCCCGCTTGAGCTTTCGGATGAGCTCTTTCGTCTTCTGCCGCTTGCTCTCCGCGCCGCCGCATGACGAACAGGATTGCGTAAACCGACACGCGCATTGAAGAAAATGCAGCCCGTACTCCTCCTTCCATGCGACGATGTGCTTTTCCCGCACCAAATACATGGGGCGGATGAGCTGCATGCCCTCGAAATTGGCGCTCTTGAGCTTGGGCAGCATCGTCTGGATCTGCCCCGCATACAGCATGCCCATGAGGATGGTCTCGATGACGTCGTCATAATGATGCCCGAGCGCGATCTTGTTGCAGCCGAGTTCCTGCGCCCTGTGGTAGAGGTGCCCCCGCCGCATCCGCGCACAGAGGTAGCACGGCGATTTGTTGATATGGGAGACGTTCTCGAAGATATCCGTTTCAAAGATCGTGACGGGGATGCCGAGCAATGCGGCGTTTTGTTCGATGCACGCCCGATTTTCGCGGCTGTATCCCGGATCCATGACGAGAAATACGAGCTCGAAGGGGAATTTGTTGTGCCGCTTGAGCTCCTGAAAGAGCTTCGCCATGAGAAAACTGTCCTTTCCCCCCGATATGCACACCGCGATCCGATCGTTCGGCTCCACGAGGCGGTAGGTCGCGACCGCCTTCGCAAACGGCTTAAAAAGCCGCCGCGCATACACCGTCCGCAGACCCTCCTCGACCATTTCGGAAAGGCCCATGTCCGCGGTCTCCCCCGCTTTTCGCTCTTCTTCGCGCACGTTTGACCCCATCATCTTTCGCTCTCTCCTTCCGTTTCCGGGGCGCCTATGGCGATGAGATCCTTGACGACCTCGCCCGCGAGGATGAGTCCGACGACAGGCGGCACGAAGGAAACGCTCCCCGGGACGGGTTTTCCGCCCTCCGCATGCTCCGCGCGAAGCGGAACGCGGGGTTCCTCTCTTGAATAGACGACTTTGAGATGCCCGATGCCCATCATCTTGAGTTCCCGCCGCATCGTGCGCGCGAGCGGACAGACGGAGGTGCGGGAAATGTCCGCAACCTCGAACATGGTGGGGTCCAATTTGTTCCCCGCCCCCATCGCGCTGATGACGGGGACGCCGCATGCGCGGGCGTTCTTCACGAGCGCGAGCTTGCCCGCGACCGTGTCGATGGCGTCCACGATATAGTCATAATCGTGAAAATCAAACTCCCCTTCCGTCTCGGGGAGGTAGAAGGTGCGGTGGATGCGCACGATGCATCCGGGATCGATCTCCGCGATGCGCGCGGCGGCGACATCTGCCTTGAATTCGCCCACCGTTCTGTCCGTCGCGAGGATCTGACGGTTGATATTGGTAACGCTCACCCTGTCGTGGTCGACAAGATCCAAAGCTCCCACGCCCGCGCGTGCAAGCGCCTCGGCGCAGGATCCCCCCACGCCGCCGAGCCCGAATACCGCCACGCGGGCGGAGGCGAGGATTTGCATGGCGCGCTCCCCGAGGAGGAGCTCTGTTCTCGAAAACCGATTCTGCATACGGTTATTATACCCTCCCGCGCGCGGAATGTCAAGAAATTCCCCGCCGTATCCCCCTGCCCGAAGCAAGCCGCGCGCGCCTTTTGCGAATTCGAGAAAAAATTCCGATTTTCCTATATAAAATCGCTTGCTTTTTGCGCAACTTTTTTCTATAATGAAAACACATGAAGTGCGATATGCTACTGTGGCTCAGTCGGTAGAGCGGCTGATTCGTAATCAGCAGGTCGCCGGTTCAAGTCCGGCCAGTAGCTCCAAATAAAAGAGATGAGATTTTTCTCATCTCTTTTTGCATGATTTTGTTGACCTGAACCGTAAGGCCTGCAATTCAACTCACAGCGGAAATCGCGCATGGAAAATGCGGCAAGCACTTGCCTTTCCTCCCGTTCTCTGCTATAATAGAGAAAAATCCGATCGGAGGCGAACCATGAAATTTCAGGCGGAGAGCTTCGAACTGTTCGACAAGGGTTGGGCGCTTCTTACGGCGGGAGACCGTGAGGGCTTCAACACGATGACCATCAGCTGGGGCGCGCTCGGCACGCTCTGGGGGAAACCCGTCGCCACCGTCTACGTCAAACCCATCCGCTACACCCACGAATGGATGGAGAAAAACGACTTCTTTACGGTGAGTTTTTACCCCGAAACATATCGCAAGGCGCTCTCCCTCCTCGGCACGCTCTCGGGGCGCGACACGGACAAGGTCGCGCTGGCGCACATGGCCCCCGTATTCCTCGAAAACGGCGTCACGTTCGAGGGCGCGGAGCGGACGCTCATCTGCAAGAAAATTTACAGTCAGACGTTAAACATGGCCACCATGCCCGAGGATGCGGTCAAAAAATACTATCAGGGCGAACCTGCGCACACGATGTATATCGGCGAAGTCGTCCGCATTTTGAACCGATGAAATTCCCGCAAATTCAACAAATGGAGGACCTCATCTCCCTCGCGGAGGAGGTCGGATTTCTCCCCCTTTTCGACTGCGGAACGGGCTTTTCCGTGGAGGAGCTCTGCGCACCCGAACTGTGGTTTACGGACCGGGAGGGGCCTTGGGAATGGAAGGGCCCGATCGCCCGCACCAAGCGGTGCGCATACGGCAAGTTCTTTGGCGGCAAGGCGGGGTTCGTGAGCCGTGAATGGCTGCCCGATTTCTGCAATTTCAGAAGGGACGGCTACGACTTCGATTCCCGCTGCGACGAGGGCATCGCCCCGCACGGGGATGCGTACGTCTATCAAACGGTCGCGGAGGAGGGCGAGTTGCTCTCCAAGCGCCTCAAACAGCTGTGCAACTTCAAAAAGGGCGGCAATACGGGCTTCGAGACGGTCATCACCCGCCTCCAGATGCAGACCTATCTGTGCATTTCCGACTTTCTCTACGAACGGGACAAGCACGGCAAACCGTACGGCTGGGGCGTTGCGGTGTATTCCACCCCCGAACACCTCTTCGGCAGCGAACTCGTCACCTCCGCCTACCGCCGGCCTCCCGAGGAATCGAAAGCGCGCATCGCCGAACATCTCCGAAAGGTCTCGCCGAGCGGGCGGATCACACCGCTGGTCGGATCTTAACGGAAAACATCCCATCTGCCAAAAACAGCGAGGTGCTCCTCGCTGTTTTTGAAAGAATTACGCTTTCTTGATTTCGCCGAACTTTTGTACCCGCATTTTGAGGTGATATTTCTCACGCAGAGCGGCAATTTCGGACATCATTGGGCTCTTATGGTGGAAGTCGAGGGCTTCCTCGTCCTCCCAAGCGTCGATGAGGAGCACAGTTTCGGGATCGTCCATCGGCAGAAAATATTCATAGCGAAGATTGCCTTTCTCGGCGCGGATCCGATCCACGAGTCCGCGCGATTTCATTTCCTCCGCAAACTTTTTTGCGCTTCCGCCCGTGCCCGTATAATAGATATGGACCGTAAATGCCATGTTTCGCCTCCTAAATCTTTTTCAGAAATGACTTGCACCCGCCCAGCGTATCGCCCGTCTTCAAAAATGTGTAATTCGGCATTTCAAATAGAACGGGCTTGAATTTTTGATAGTCCGGCTTGCCACTTTCCGTTAAAATACTTTCCTCGGCGAACGTGTTTACCACTTTCACAATAAAGTTTTCGAAGGCACCGATTTCGTAGACGTCCTCGACAACGCACTCCATAGAAAGCTTTGCCTCATCTATGATCGGCGCGTTGGATGCGCCGCGCGTATAGTGAAAAAGGGAGGACTTGTCGGCATTCTGCCCCGATATGCCGCCCGCAGCAGCCGCTTGCCCCAGCCAGCTCTCGTCGACAATGTTTACGGAAAGAACCTTGTTTTGTTTGATGCCGCGGTTGATATAGTGTGCCTTGTTCAAGCTGATCAACGCCGCATCGTGGGAAACGATCCCGATGTGTGCGACCAGAGTGAAGTCGGGCTTGCCGTCGACAAAGGCGCCTGCCACGATTACGGGCGTGGGATAAAACGCAAATCGATTGCCGATATTCTTCTTCATTTCAAACTCCTTTTGATTGATTTCTCGATCGAATCGGGCGCATAGGTGGCATCCATGTCCGCGGTATGACCCTTAAAATGTCTTTTCATATTCCAAGCGATCGATCCAATCCCGAATGGCATTTTGGGTGCAATCGCTTGAAAACCGCTCGCCCGCAAGCCAATTTGCGCCGCTTGTAAGGCCGTGCAGATCGTTTGCGCTGTTTCCCATTCCGCTGCTTGCCGATGTGCAGAACGGGATAATGGTCTTTCCCGAAAAACCGTAACTTTCGAGGAAGGTATAGATGATCTTGGGCGCCTTGCTGTGCCAAATCGGATAGCCGAGGAAAATGACGTCGTAATCTGAAAGATTTTCGACGCTGCCTTGAATCGCAGGGCGGGCGTCGGGGTCACTCTGCTCCCTGTCGGCGCGGCAGTCCGTGTAATATTTCAAATCGTCCTCGGTATAGGGAACCTCAGGCACGATCTCATAGAGCGTTCCACCCGTTGCCTCCGCAATATACCCCGCCGCTTTTTCGGTGTTGCCCGTCGCCGAGAAGTAGGCGATGAGGACTTTTGACGAATCGGTCAGATCAAGTTTTCCTTCATCGTCATTTCCTTTGCCGCAGGCCGCAAAGAAACCGCAAGCGCACACCAAAAGCACAAGAATACACGGTAAAAATTTCATTGATTTCTTCATTTTTAGACCTCCTCGGCTCACCCCTTTAGGCTCCTGCCCAATTCATAGGCCTGCGCCATGTAGCGGGAGCGCGCCGTCATGTCCGGCGTTCCGCAGCCCTTGCCGAGGATCATCCCCGCGTCTTTGAAATTTAAGTACCGCACGAGCGTTTGATAGTGCGCCGTGAGCGCTTCAAACGTCCAACTGTCCGCGTTCCACGCGGCGGAGATGAGCGCCGACTTCATGTGCTTTCTTTGAATGTCTCCGTTGAACGCGCAGAAGCGGTCGACGACCGTTTTGAGCTGTGCGGACATTCCGAAGTAGTAGAGCGGCGTGACGAATACCACCATGTCCGCACCGAGGAGCTCCGATTTAATCCCGCATACGGCCCCGCGTTCCGAACCCATATCGTCCTCCTGTGCGCAGGGACCGCCGTATCCGCAACGGATACAACCTGTGCAGGGGCGTACATTCGCCCGCGCCGCGTCGATGACGGAAACGGAATGCCCGGCTTCCTTTGCGCCTTTGACAAATTGCTCTGCAAGCAGATTGGACGAGCCATGCTTTTGCGGACTGCCCGTCAGCATCACGATCTTCATAACACACTCTCCACCCAGGATCTGAGCGAACCTTCGCTCGCACCGTTCAAGATTTTTCCGCCCTTAAAGATGGCGTTCGGGGCACAGGGGCGAAGCGCGCTCTCCGTTTTTCCGAGGCCGCTCCCGCCGCTCGTCGCAAAGAGGACGATCTCTTTCCCCGAAAAGTCGTGGGCCTCGAGGAAGGTCTTGATGATGGTCGGCGCGGTGTACCACCACACGGGGAAGCCAAGGAAAACGGCGTCGTAGTTCGAAAGATTTTCGACGCGGCTTTTGATCCCGGGGCGAGAGGAAGGATCGTTCATCTCCAAAGACGAACGGCTCTTTTTGTTCGTCCAATCGAGGTCGGCGCTTGTGTAGGGAATTTTCGGTTGAATTTCAAAGAGGTCGGCGCCCGCCGCTCTTGCAAGCAGGCTTGCCACCTTCTTCGTCGTACCGCTTGCCGAAAAATACGCTACCAAAACTTTTTTGCTCATCATTTTATTCTCCTTTTGCGGCGATCTTCTGCATCTTCGCCGCCAAATTTTGCAAAATGTCAAGAAGTTCTTCGGGAGCTTCGATCTCCGAATAAATTTCCCTTTCCCTCTTGTAGAGGTCGGAGAGAATCCCGTCGGCATATTCCTTGCCGCTCGGGGTAAGGGATACCAAAAGTTCCCGCCGCTCCCCCTTGATCCGGGAGAGCGCGATGTGGTTTTTGCTCTCCAAATCCTTGATGATGGTGTTTGCGGTGCTGCGCGGGATATCCCAATCTTCGCAGATCTGCTTTTGGCTGTGCCGCTCCCCGTCGTTTAAGGCGTAGAGGATCCAAAGAAGATTGGGAGAGCCGAGCTTGCAGTTCTTTCCGTACCCCTCATACACGCCGTCAATTTGATACACGAGCTTTCCGAGCCTGTAAAAAAAGTTGCGCTCATCCATACGTTCACCTTTGAAATCCCATTTCGTATTTT
>CANRLK010000042.1 GCA_947631465.1 uncultured Clostridia bacterium | reverse complement strand
TTAAAATTGTTTTGATGTGAGGTAATGAAATGGCGAAAGCAAATTTGAAAAAGAAATTGCAATATTGGGGCACGGGTCGCAGAAAGAAGGCGATCGCGCGCGTCCGTCTCATTCCCTCGGGCAGCGGGGAGATCGTGATCAACGGCAGGACCCTTGAAGAGTATTTCCCGCAGGGTACGACGCAGTACATCGTCAAACAGCCGCTCGTGGAGGTCAAAGCAGAAGGCAAGTACGACGTCCATGTCAGCGTGGTCGGCGGCGGCTTTACGGGTCAGGCGGGCGCGATCCGTCTCGGCATTTCGAGAGCCCTTCTCGAAGCCGAACCCGATACAAGACCTACCCTCAAAAAAGCGGGCTTCCTGACCCGCGATCCGAGAGTCAAGGAGAGAAAGAAGTACGGGTTGAAGAAGGCTCGGCGCGCTCCTCAATTCTCGAAGAGATAATCGCTTACCAAAAAGCACAGCAAGCGCTGTGCTTTTTTCTTGGGGGGCTCTTCCCGTAAGCGGCGCAATACTGCGTACTTCGCGCTACGCGCTCGTGCCGCCCAAGGAAGTAACAGTAGAAAGGCGGGGCGAGCTTGCGTTTTTCCTCGGTCATTTACCTCTTAGTAAACTCCCTTCGGAAAATCCGCGCTCTCCTTGTCTTGCTCGTTTCTGAAAAGAGTGACGGTCACGGGCTGAAATAAGGTTTCACAAGGTGAGCGCAATGCGCTCCACTTTGTTTTGGGTCACCGTTTGATTTTTTTGGAGATCCTGTCATGTCTTGCGTAGAACCCTGCGAGGGCGTCGGCTTCCATATTCTTCTTAGGGGGCTCGGCCTTGGCGGGTTCGGGCGTCGCGGGTGTCTCTGCCTGCGGCTGGGGTTGGGGCGAATGGTCTTTTTCGCTCGACTCCTCGGGGGAAAATCCGTAGACGGGTGCGGAGAAAGCTACGTCTTTGGTCGAGGGGGCGTCTTTGGGCGGATCTGCGGGTGCGGCTGGGTTGGCGTTGATGTTTGGCTCTTCGCGGGCGGTGAGGGCGGAGAGGGCGTCGAGAAGTTCGAATATGCCGAATTTTTCCATTGTTGAGACCTCCTTTTACAAAAAATCAAGAGAAATATTGCGAAATTGAACGTTTTTCGATTGTCAAAAGGTTCGTTTTAGTATATAATAGGGGAAGAAAGAGTAGAACTTCCATATTTTTCAGGAAAAGGAACTTCTTATGCGTAACAGAATGAAAAAAATGATGACCCTCATCACGGCGGGTGCGCTTGCGGTCACGGCGGCGGCGTCGCTTGCGGGATGCGGGGGAAACTTCAAGCCCCTTTCGTCCATCCCGAGCGGGGCGGTCAGCTCCAACGGCGGGTTTGTCGTCGGGGTAGCGGACTATATCTATTTCATCAACGGCGTCGAGAGCTACACGTCGGACAACACCTATGGCGAGCCCGTCAAGGGCGCGCTCATGCGGGCGAAGAAGTCCGAGCTTGCCTCGGGCGGCGGCGAGATCGTCGTTCCCTCGCTCATGACGGCGGGCGACTATGATGCGGGCATCTACATCTATGGCGACCGCGTGTACTATGCGACGCCCAACAACATCGAGAACACGGCGGGTCAGGTCGAGCAGAACTATCTCGACTTCAAGAGCGCGAAGCTCGACGGAAGCTCTGTTGTGAGCTATTTCAACGTCTCCGACAATGCGGCGAGCTACCGTTTTGTGCAGGTGGACGGCACGGTCTATGTGCTCTACACCGAGAGCGAGACCCTTCACTCCTATAATACGGCGAAAAAGACGGATACCGTGCTTGCGAAGGACGTTTCGGACGTTATTTTCTCGGACAACAAGGAAGACCCCTACGCCTACTACACGATGGGCGTGACGATGGACGCGGACATTGAAAGCGGTTCGCACGATCGCGATTATAACCAGCTCTTCCGCGTGCGGGCGGATGCGACCGAATGCCCCTATGCGGAGATCCGCGACTATGCTTGGAACAAGGACTATCTCGACGAGAACGACGGCGAAGCCCCCTATCTGAACTTCGGCATGCTGCTGCTTGACGGCATCGGGGCGATCTATCAGGACGAGCCGACGATCTTCTCGCACGACGTGGCGGGCAGCACCCCGCTTTCGGCGGCAGGCTATACCTACACGGTGCAGTCGGTCACGGACGATGGCATTTACTTCACGCGGGCGGACCTTGCGACGACGGGTTCGGTCGGCGAAGCGGGCTGGCTGTATTTCTTGTCCATGGACAAGCTCGCCTCGGGCAATTCCGTCACGCGCAACGCGGACGATACGCTCGACGTCGTGGCGCAGCCCACCGAGACCGAGCAGGCGAGCGACGAAGCGATCTTCTATATCGAGGACGGCAAGCACCACTATCTCTTTACAGAGGATTCCAACATCTACCGTGCGGACGTCGATGAGACGGGCAAGGCGAGCGTGCTCCGCATTGCGCAGGGCATCGGCACGGCGACTCTCGTTTGCATCGACAGTTCCGATTCGACCTATCGCTATCTCTACTATACCGTTTCGGGTTCGTCGGGCAACAACATCTACCGCGTCGTCTACAACGGCACGGAAGAGGATTATAAGACCCTCGGCTACGATTCGACCAAGCCCTACCGTGCGACGCAGGTGCTCAACATCCAGCATGCGAAGTCCTGGTACGACTTTGAAATGATCGACGGGCTGCTGTTCTTTGCGGATTCCGAGACGATCGGCAACGCCGCATACAATTACACCGCGTATGTGGACCTCAAAAATGCAAGCGGCGCGATGATGAACAATTCCGAGCTGAGCGACTACAACGACAAGCTCGACGAGACGCTCGGCGACGAGGGGTATCTTGCGAAGCTCTCGGACGACGACAGGACCGCGCTCTCGACCGCCGTCAAGTACTATTTCTACACGGGCAAGACCGAGCTCTTCTATGAGAACATCGAAGAGGCAAAGACGGAGAGCGGCAAGACCGACTATGAGCTCTATCATAAGGACGACATCGCCGATTTCGACGCCTACACGAAGGCGGGACACACGTTGCGTTCGGATTTCATCCACGCGATCGGCAAGATGAGCGAGGCGGACGAGGAGAACCTCAACAGCTATTGGAAGACGACGCTCGAACACTACACCGCACCCGAATCCACCGAGGAGACGGAAGGCGGACTTCCCGCTTGGGCGGGCGCGCTGATCGGCATTGCGGTCGGCATTGTCGTGATCGGCATTGCGGTCGGCGTGTATCTCGTCATCCGCTCCAAGAAGAGCGAAGAAGCGGAGACCGAAGAGAAGATGTTCGTCGATACGACCGACGACAAGTCCGTCGACGTCTATTCCGATGAGCCTACGCCCGCGGAAGAGACTCCCGAGGAAACGTCGGAAGAGGCTGAGGAAGCGCAAGAGGAATCCGAGTCCGAGGAAGCGGCAGGCGAAGAAGAAAGCGGAGAGGCGAACGAGGAAGTTTCCGAAGAAGCGCCCGAAGTCGCGGAAGAGCAAGCACCCGAAGCGGAGCAAAGCGCGGAGAGCGCAGACGCGCCGCAAGACGGGCAGAAGCCCGAGGGCGAGCCTGAGGCGTAAGCGAAAAAACGATCAAAAAAGCACAAGAAACCCGTCGAATGAGGCGGGTTTCTCTTATCCCGAAAAAAAATTTTCCGCAAACGACGATTTTTTTGTTAAAAGCGCAAAAAAACAGTTTACAAAAACAATAATTACTAATATAATTTATTAGCCTATCGCAAAGAGCAAGAAAAACAAGGGGGCGAAGGAAAGATATGGTGAGATACATCAAGTGTCCGCGGTGCGAGCTGAACTACATTGATCCTGAGGTGCAGGAATACTGCGACGTATGCCTCAAAGAGTTGAAGGGCATCCGCACGGACGCGGACGAGATGGAAGAGGAAGAAGAGAACGAGCCGTTGACGGAGCTTTGTCCCGTCTGCGGGGAGAACATGATGCGCGCGGGCGAGAAGATGTGCGAGGAGTGCCGCCGCAAGTCCGAGTTCGAGGAAGAGCCCGACCCCGAAAACGAGGACGACGACGAATGGCGGGAGTATCTCGACGACGAGACCGACGACATGGGCGCGGAGATGGAAGAGATCGGCGAGAGCTTCGACGAGGACGAACTCGAAGACGAGGAAGAGGAAGAAGAGGAGCCCGAGGAATACCACGACGAGGAAGAGGACCTCGAATATGTGACGGGCGACGAGATCTACACGCTCACGGACGACGACGAGGACGACGACGAGGAGTCGGACGAGGACGATTTTTGATCGGTTTCGCAAAACAAGATCATGCGGAATGACGTTCGGCGCGCCCCTTGTGTCCTTGGGGGCGCGCCGCGTGCCATCAAACGGTTTCGAAGAGAGTACAAATGAACTTGCGGGAGCTTTTACAAAAGTTGACGCCGAAAAACTACACCTGCGACGTTTGCGGCAGGGAAGTATTTGGCGGCGAGCGGATATGCGAGCGCTGCTATGAGGCGCTTCCCTGGGTCAAAGCGCCCTACTGCCCGATCTGCGGCAGAGCGCAAAAGGGCGAGGGGATCTGTCTGGAATGCAAGCAGGCGCTTCCGCCGTTTGCGCTTGCGCGCTCGGTCTTTCGCCATGAGGGCGAGGCGGCGGCGCTCGTCGTGCGCTTCAAGCGCGGGGACAAGTTCCTTTTTCGGACCTTAGCGCCCCTGCTCCTTCAAAAGACGGATGAGTTCCAGGACGCGGACATGGTCTCTTTCGTGCCCATGACAAAGCGGGCACAGCGTTCGCGCGGATACAACCAAGCGTTCCTGCTTGCCGACGCGATCGCAAAGGCGCGCGAGCTTCCCCTCTTTTCCTCGATCGAGAAGGTGAAGGAGAGCGAAGCGCAAAAGACGCTCGGCAAGCGCGAGCGGCAGAACAATCTCAAAGGCTGTTTTCGGGTCACGGACAAAAAACAGGTCGCGGGCAAGACCGTGCTGCTCGTCGACGACACGCTCACGACGGGCGCGACCGCGGGCGAAGTCACGGGCGTTCTCTTGCGGGCGCACGCGAAGAAAGTCTATTTGCTCACGGTCACGAGCGTCGGCGAAGATCGTTCGTCTTGACGGAACAGCGCGCGCTGATAAAGGAAAGAAAAACATCGGGAGGAATGGGACATGCCGTTGCAATTTGTAAATGCAGCCGCCGAAATATGCTTTTATGTCTTTTTCGCGCTCTTTCTCGTGAGCACGGCGGTCCGCTTTGCTTATTGTAAGGAGAACGTCGTCTTGTCGGCGTTATTCAAGGGGCTTCCCATGCTCTTATGGGGGGCGGCGGTTTGTGCGCTCTCGCCGACCACGCCCGTCGTATATCTTTCGCTGTTCTTGTTTTCGTTGAGCGGCGCGCTGTTCGCGCTTCAAGGTCGGCATTGGGCGTTCAAAGCGGCGGCGACCGCGTTGGGGCTTATTGGGACGCTCTTGCAGCTCGGAATGATCTGTTCGCTGTTTGTGCAAAAGGTCGGCGTCTCCCCTGCGCTTTTTTGGCTGTTGCTGCCCGTGCTGGCGGCGGCAGGCGGCGGCGCGGCGGGGGGATTCATTTCGCAAAAGAAGGAAATCGGGCAGGTCGTTTCTGGGGTCTTGGGCGTTTTATACGGGGCGGCGGTCACGTTGCTGCTCGGCTTTTCGGCGGGACTTCTGTCGGTGATGTTCCTCTATTCTGTGTTGTTTGTAGTGCTCGGCGCGCTCGCGGTTTTTCTCGCGGGGTTTGTGAAGCGGGCTTCCCGCAAATTTTCCAAGCGGCGGGCGGAGATCTATCCCATAATTCCCTTTTCTATCGGAGAAGTTTTGCTCTCTTTGGGGCTTGTGCTTTCGGCGTTTGCCGCGTTGATTTAAGCATTTCGTTTTTGATTCAAAATTAAAGATTTCGGCATAAAGTTTGTTTTTTCGAATACAAATAGAACAAGCTCTTTTCGGCGTGTCCTTTGGCGGGAAGAGCGCGGTGCGGCGCGCAAATGCGGGAAAATTTCCTTGCGGGCGGCATTCGACACGATCGTATTTTCTCTGACAATTTCTTTCAAAATACGATGCGAAGATTATTCTATCATGAAGGAGCAAGGAAATGAAAGTCATCACCCTGCGTTGGAAGTATCTCTTGGCTGCGGCGGCGTTTGTGGTACTGCTCATATCGGGCGCGGCGTCCGCAAAGGCGGCGGGGGCGGCGGAGGTCTGGTGGAGCGGTTCGAGATCGCTTCCCGTCTATTGCGTCGACCGCAGCGACAACAAGGTCGCGATCTCCTTCGACTGCGCCTGGGGCACCGAGCACACCGATGAGATCTTGAAGAATTTGAAGGCTTCGGGCGTGAGGGCGACTTTTTTCATGGTCGAGTTTTGGACAAAGAAGTATCCCGACTATGTGAAAAAGCTCATCGACGAGGGACATGAGATCGGCACGCACAGCGCGACGCATTCTTATATGTCAAAGCTCAAAGAAGAGGAGATACGGGCAGAGCTTACAAGTTCGTCCGAGGCGATCGAGGCGATCACGGGCAAGAAGGTGGAGCTGTTCCGTCCGCCCTACGGGGACTATAACAATACGCTCATCGACACCTGCAACGACATGGGGCTGTATCCCATTCAATGGGACGTGGATTCGCTCGATTGGAAGGACCTTTCGGCGGGCGACATTGCGGCGCGCATTGTCGAGCGGGTCAAGAGCGGGTCGATCATTCTGTGCCACAACAACGGACTGCACACGGCGGAAGCGCTGCCCATCATCTTCGATACGCTGCGCGCGCGGGGATTTGAGTTCGTGCCGATCGGGGAGCTCATCTATCGGGAAAACTATGCCATTGACAACACAGGCAAGCAATATTTGAGGAACAGGTAACCGAAATTCAGAAAGAAACACCTTTGGAGGTCATAAACATACAATGGATTACAATTCGGAAAAGAACAACAAGGTTTATTTTACGGGAGAGATCGTATCGGAAGCGACCTTTTCGCATGAAGTGTACGGCGAGGGATTTTACGAACTATATGTGAAGGTGATGCGCCTTTCGGGGCAGGCGGACATCTTGCCCGTGACCATTTCGGAGCGGATCATCGAGAAGAACGATCTACGCGTCGGCAGCACGATCTGCGCGCTCGGGCAATTTCGGAGCTATAACAAGCTCGAAAACGGGAAGTCGCGGCTGATGCTGACGGTCTTTGTGCGGGAGATCGTGGAGAACGTCCCTTCGCGCAATCCGAACAGCATCGTGCTTTCTGGCTATATTTGCAAGCCGCCGATCTATCGCACCACGCCCTTTAACCGTGAGATCGCAGATCTTCTGATCGCGGTCAACCGCGCGTATAATAAGTCGGATTATATCCCCTGCATTGCCTGGGGAAGAAATGCGCGGTTCGTGCAAAATCTCAAAGTGGGAGACAGGGTCGCACTCTCGGGCAGGATCCAGAGCCGCGAATACCAGAAGAAACTGACCGAAAAGGACGTCGTGACCATGACCGCCTATGAGGTCTCGATCTCCAAGCTCGCCGCCTTTGACGCGGGTGAATCGTTCGACTTGGAGGGCGAGTTCGACCTATACGCTTCCCCTTCTTCCTCGCAATATTAAAAAAGTCCCCGCGAAATTCGCGGGGTATTTCATTTTCGCGATAAAGGCAGCGCACCACCGCCCGAACCTTGGCGCCCCTACAAGGGGGAAAGGAGCATGCAGCGCCCGCGCATTTGAATAAGGAGACACCCCCTCAGCCGCTTTCGCTTTGCCTTGCGGCGATAGCCCCCGCCGCAAGTCCGCCTCGCCACCAGCTCGGCTGGCGCATTGCAGCTCACAGCCCACTGGGCTGTTGAGCAGAATTTGCAATGCGCCACCCCTCGTAGGGGGAGCCAAGTGGGAAATGTAGTGCGTATTCGCTTTTCTTGAAGCACGCGACGATTGCATGGTTGCTTTGCAGACAAAAAGATCGCCCGCCGAACTTCGGCGGGCGTTTTGATCGGTTTCCCAAAACGCTTATTTCTTCATGTAGGCAAGCATCACTTCATAACAGTAGTTGAACTGATCTTTGGCATATTCGATGTTCTCCTGCGTGATCGTATACCCCGAAGAAGTTTGCGACGTATACTTCGGAAGGGTCTTGGAAAGGTCCTCGTCGTACGAGACGGAAGAAGAGCTCACCGTGTAATATTGCCCGTCCTTCCAGGTGTATTTGCATTCGAATTTTAAGTCGGAAAAGCCACTCTTGCCGTCCCATTTTCCCGAAAATTTGACTTCGAGACGGTCGCCGTTTTCCCAATTGCAGACGATCTTGATCTCCATCGTGAGATCGGAACGGAAGGATCGCGTCTCGCGATCTTCGGACAAGACCCCCTTATCGTTCGTTTCGTTTTTCGTGTCTTCTCGGGCGTACGTCGTCACCCCGTTTGCCTCGGTCTTTTGGAAGCCATCAAGACCCTTCACGCGGTCAAAGAGATCGACAAAGCCCGCATTTTCGGGATGAAGCGCCTTCGCAAGACTTTGCATGGTCGGCTGGGTCTTTGTCGCTTCGAGAATGCCTTGCGCGGACAGCGCATAGGAAATGTTTTCTTTTTGGTCGACGGCGCAGAGCATGCCGATTGCGTCGAGATCATAGTTTAAGAGCAGTCCGCCGAAGCAAAGCTTGTCGAGCGTTCCGCCGAAGGAGATGTAACTTTCGCCCGAGAGCGCGCCCTCGAAGGAAGCGGCGTCTTGGCGCGTTTCGCCCGCAAGGACCTTGATGCCATCCTTCGTCACGCCGACCGCATAGACCGTCTCGCCCGCCGCAGAAGCGCTTTCCAGCGGGAAAGAACGGAAGTCTTGCGAGATTTTGTAGAAGTTTTCGATCTTGCCGACGACAAACCCGCTTTGAAGGGAAATTTGCCCGATTGGAAGGGTCGTTTTCGTTCCGTTTTCGGCTTCAAAGACCGCCTTTGCCGTGTAGGCATTTTTCAAGACGTCGCCGCTCGTGACGAACAGCCCCTTCTCGTCCAAGACAAATCCCGAGCAAGTCCCGACGAGCTTTTCGCCGAGGTCATATCCTTCGAGACGGAACACGTTGGCGCAGAAGAGCTCTTTCGGGGGCACATAGCCCGCCTCTTCCATGCCGCATTCACACTTGCCGTCCACAAAGGTGTGCTTGCCCGTCGCGGGGATCGCGTGCTCTTCCGCTTTGCCGCAGACCGAACACTTCACTTCCTTTTTCCCCGCCTCGACGCAGGTCGCCTCTTCCAAAATTTTTTGATCGACAAACTCATGCGCGTCTGTGATCGCGATCTCGCGCTCTTCCTTCTTTCCGCAGACGGAACAGACGCGCTCTTCTTTGCCCGCCTCTTTGCAGGTAGCGGCTTTGATGACCTCATACACGCCGAAGGCGTGATCGTCGGTCTTTGCGATGTCCCTCTCTTCCTTCTTTCCGCAAACCGAGCAAACGCGTTCCTCTTTGCCCGCCTCTTTGCAGGTCGCGGCTTTGATGACCTTGTACTTCCCGAAGGTATGCCCGTCTTGGCAGCGATCGCTCGGCGTGTCGGGGGTGTCGGGCGTATCAGGCGTGTCAGGCACGTCGGGGGTGTCTGGCGTGCTGGGCGTATCGGGCACGTCAGGGGTGTCGGGGGTATCGTTCGGTGTGATACTGCCGCTGTCCTGGGTCGGGGGCGTGGGCGGCTGCGTCGATTCCTCGCCGCAGGCGGCAAAGAAAACGGCGATCATCATACAAAATGTCAGCGCGAATATCAATTTTGTCGCGCGTGAAATGAATTTTCCGAATTTTAATGCGTGCATAATGCCTCCCTATTCTGTCATCATTATAGTTTCATCGCGGAAAAATGTCAACGGTTTTCATAAAATCCGTAGGGAGAAAGTTTTTCTTGCGCGGGAAAGGGGCGCATGGAGCTTGACTTTTTTTATAAAATCGGATAGAATAAACACGGTATGAAGAAACGGACCAAACAGGAAAAAATCGAAGGCATCCAGGCGGTGTTGGAGGCGCACGGACGCTTCGATTACGATTATATCCCCTTTGGGGAGCATTGGACGATGCCGACGGCGGACTTTGCCTATCGCAAGCGGGGACTGTCGCTGCTGTTTACGGGATTTTGGCGGACCGTGCTGTTTTTGTTCGGGTGGATCTTGATCGGCGTCGCCTATGGAGCGCGCGTCACGGGACGGAAGAATTTGAAGGCGGTCAAAAAGACGGGCGCGATCACGGTGATGAACCACTTTTCCTACCTCGACACGCTGTTTGTGCGGCAGGCCGTGGGGCATTTCCGTAGCTATCATACCATGGGCCCGAAGAACAACAAGACGGGCTTTGGCGGCTGTGTCATCCGCCACGGCGGGATGCTGCCGTTCAGCGTCGATCTTGCCGCGACGCGAAACCTGAACGCCGAGATCGAACGGCTCTTGAAAAAGGGGAAGATCGTCAATTTTTATCCCGAGCAGGCGCTTTGGACCAATTATCAAAAGCCCCGCCCGATGAAGGACGGAGCATTTCATTACGCAGTCAAGCACAACGTGCCCGTCGTGCCGATCTTTTGCACGTTCAAAAAGACCAAGCGCGGGCACATGCGGCATTTGAGGATCAACATTCTGCCTGCGATCTTTCCCGATGAGACGTTGCCCCGCAAAGATCGAATCGCTCAAATGAAGGAGAAAGCATCCACCGCATGGCGGGAATGCTTTGAAAGACGATAACGCAGTTTATCGGGCGCAAATGCGTCCGTTTTTTATTTGATAAATTTTGTTCCATTCCCCCAAGCCTTGCCGATCTTTTCGCCGACGGCGTAGTAGCCGTTTTGCATTTGGTCGAAGATGAAGGCGTGGAGTTTTCCCGCGTCGATCTTACCAGAGTTATCCAAGACGTTCTCTTTTGCGAGGACGTTTTCGATCTTTCCGAGGATTCGAAGGCCGTAGGGCTGGGCTTGGACTTCGAGGAGGGAGCATTCCAAGGTGAGGGGATATTCCTGGATGACGGGCGCGTCGACGCGGTCGCTCTTTTTGGCGGTCAGGCGGGTCTTGGAGAATTTATTCCCGTCTTTGTTGGCGGAGATGATGCCGAAGAAGTCGGACTCATCCAAGGTATCGCTGCCTGGAACGGAGAGGGTGAACGCCTTGCGTTTTTTGATATTCTCGACGGTTTTGTGGGACGCTTCGAGGTTGAGGGCGACCATATCCTCCGCGCAGATCCCGCCCCAAGCCATCATCATGACGTCGACGGACTCGTCCTCGTTATAGGTCGCGATCATATACGTCGGCATGGGAAACAAATAGGGTTGGACTCCGAAACTTTTCATAATTACCTTCCTTTATAATATTTTTTTCGAACGAAATCCTTTTGCATGCGCAAAAGCTTTCGTTCGAGGAAACCTACTTTTATCATCAATTGAGATGGTTCTCAATGATCGCTTCTTCGGACAGTAAGCCGTAAGAATGCGGCAAATTGAGTGCGCTGCCGCAGAATGGCGATTCTGCTTCGCGCCGTTGATTTGGAATTTACACCCCCTCAGGCGCTTCGCGCCAGCTCCCCCTCAAGGGGGAGCCAAGATTGGGAGAAACTCGCTGTCCCCTTTGAGGGGAAAGTACCCGAGCAAAGCGAGGGGGAAAGGGGTGTGATCGCAAACGAGCTTGCAAATAAGGTGACCCCCTCAGTCTCGCTTCGCTCGCCAGCTCCCCCTATAAGGGGCAGCCAAAATAAGGATTTGCCCTTTATTCTAAATGATGTGCGTTAGGCGGAATTGACTTCCGCCGTGCGCGACCCTGTTTGCGAGCAGCCGTACGCTGATTGTCCGAAGAAGCGAATATGGACAGCGTCTCAATTGATGACCCAAGCCCGTTTCCTCGAACGAAATATTTCAAGCGAAGCGCAGAAAGATTTCGTTCGAAACTCTTACTCCTCTTCTTTCTCCAAAACCCGTTCTGCGGTATTCTCGTCATAGACCATGCGCTCCGTCTGCCGCCAAGCGGGCGCTTGTCCCTTGCGGATGTTCCTGCGGCAGCGCAGGAAGATCGGAATGTATTCCAAAAGATAGAACGGATTGAACAAAAGCATCGCGAGCTTTTCGTTTAACGAGAGCGCGCGGAATGCCTCGGGGTCGGAAAAATATGCGAGCACGCCGTAGCAGAAGAGCAGCACATACATCACGCAAAACGGCATGAATACGAGCACCCAGCTCGCATAAAAGAAGTACGGCTCTCGTTTGAGCGCGTAAAAGATCGCAAGTCCCGCGCCGACGAACATCGTCAAAAAGGTCGTCACGGCATATAAAAGCAACGGCGTAATGCCGAAAAAGTACTCCCGCTCGCCGCTTGTGAGCTTTCCCCGCTCCCGCGCCCTGCTCTTGATCTCCGCCTTGTACTTCTTGTCGCACTGCGAATAGCCCATCAGCCAGCGAAGGCGGCGATGATAGTTCTCCTCATGCGTGAGCGCCTCTTCGGTATAGATCACGGCATAAGGATAGAACATCGACTTGTATCCCTTCAAGATACTGTCAAGTTTGAGTTCATAGTCCTCGGTCAGCGTGCGATAGGGCCAGCCGCCGATCTCCTCGATGACCCGCCGCCGTATCATCATGCCCTGCCCGCAGAGATTGAGCGGGATCTCCTTGTGCATGCGGTAGAGATTGCCGAGATCGTCGATGATCGGCCAAGTCAGTGCGGAACAGTTGGAGAACACCGAGCGGTTTTTCTTGTCCCCGAGATAGTTCTTCGCAAATTTCCGCGTCAAAAAGATGTCATAGTCGTTTTCCAGCGCGTTGTTGAGTTCGGACACATAGTCGGGCGCAAGCACCGCGTCCGCATCCAC
>CANRLK010000041.1 GCA_947631465.1 uncultured Clostridia bacterium | reverse complement strand
ATCTTTGTTGCGAAGCCTTCCGAAAAGACGGTCGAGGAGATCGATCTTGAAAGTTTGAAGGGGAAGGGCAAGAAGAAAGACGACAAGGAAGAATAAGTAAGTGAAAGAATCGGCGTAGCAGGGTTGCCTGCTACGCCTTTTACTTACGCTCTTTTTATAAGCTACGCATCTCTTTGTACTTCACCCTTCGGGCTCGTGCCGCCCAAGGAAGACAGTAGGAAGGCGGGGTGAGTTTGTGCGCTCCTCGGTCACGTCGACGTACGGTCGCTTTTCACGCTTTTCTTGCGAAAAGCTCGTTTTGCGCCCGACGTCTCCTCTTCTCCAAAAAATGCTGCGCAAAGACCGCTCGCCTTTTTTGGGGATTCCATTGTACGCTCCCGTCGGGAAATCCGCGCTTTTCTTGTCTTGCTTGCTTCTGAAAAGAGTGACGGTGACGGGCAGGAATAAGGTGGGCTTCGCCCCTCAACACCCCCTCAGTCTCGGCTTCGCCTCGACAGCTCCCCCTCAAAGGGGGAGCCAAGAAAGGAAAACTTGCTGTCCCCTTGAGGGGTGGAGCATTGCACTCCGCCAACGGTTGATAACCGTTGGTGCAATGCGACAGGAGTGAGCGCATCAGAGGCGCAAACGGTGACCGAACACGGGGTTCTACCCGTGTGAGACAGTTCCCGAGCCAACGCGAGGGGGAAAGGGGTGTGATCGCAAACGAGTTTGCAAATAAGGTGACCCCCTCAGGCGCTTCGCGCCAGCTCCCCCTTAAAAGGGGGCGCCAAGATTTGGGGCGCGTGTCGCGTCTCTCTCTTGCTGTCCCCTTTGGGTATGTATAGTGCGAGCATTTGCGCTTTTTCTTCCTTGCTGTCCCCTTACAGGGGAAAGTGGCGCGCGAATACGCGCCGAAAGGGGTGTCATTACAAATCAACGGCGCGAAGCAGAATCGCCATTCTGCGCTAGCGCACTCAATTTGCCGCATTCCTACGGCTTGTTGTTCGAAGAAGCGAACATGGACAGCTGCTCAATTGATGAATAAAGTCAGTTTTCTCGAAGGAATTCTTTCAAGCGTAGCGCAGAAAGATTTCCTTCGAAACAAAAGTGTATATTTTTTTCCTCCCGTAACAAACTGCCCTTAGGAGGCAAGAAAACACTATGGTGATTGCAAATTTGATCTCTTATATCCTCGTGCTCACGGGAGCGTTGAATTGGGGGTTGTACGGCATTTTCAACTTCAACCTCGTTTCGATGATCTTCACGGGACCTCGCACGATCGGCGCCATCATCGTCTATTCGCTTATCGCGCTTGCGGCGATCTGGCTCGTCATCTCCCCGATCATCACGAACGGGGCGCTCAAACTCATGGGCAACAGAGAAGTGCGCGAAGAGAGAACCTAATTACAAAAGAGATAATCAAGATGCGGACGGCATATTTTACGGCACGTCCGCATTTTTATATATCATGAATATCACCGATCTCACCGAAGGCGACCGCTGTCTCGTCGATACCGTCTCCTGCCCCGCCGACCTTCAAGAGCGGCTCTTCTCCCTTCATATCCGCTCAGGTGAACAGATCAAGCTCTTGAAACGCTCTTTCTTCCGCAAGACCTTCTTAGTCCTCGCAGGCGGCAGCAAGATCGCGCTCGGAAAGGAGGTCGCCGCTTGCATCAGCGTCAAGAAGATCTGAAACTCCTCCTCGTCGGAAACCCCAACGCGGGCAAGAGCACCCTCTTCAATGCCCTCACAAGAGGACATGCCAAGGTCGGCAATTGGCACGGCGTCACCGTCGGCACGCTTGAAAAGAAAACGAGCCTTGACGGTCTGTCCGTCACCGTCTGCGATCTTCCCGGGATCTACTCCGTGAACGGCATGAGCATGGAGGAAAAGGGCGCGGTATCGTACATCAAGGCGCAAACGTCCGCCTTTTTGCTTTTCGTCGCCGAATGCGCCGCGCTCGATAAGGTCCTGCCCTTGATCGCATCGCTCGGGGTCGATGAAAGATGCGCCCTCGTCTTGACCAAAATGCGCCAATTCCAAAAGCGCGGCGGCAAGATCGATCTCAAACTCCTACAAACCGCCCTCGGCATTCCCGTCCTCTCCGCGGAAGGGCTGCCCCGCCGCAAACTCCAAGCCGCCGTCAAAGCTCTCTTGCAAAACGGCGGCAAAAGCCGTGATTTGGGCAATGACAAAGACGCGCAAGAAGTGCGAGTGCGGGCGCGGGAATATCAAAAGCACCTTTCGGGGTTTCAGGGAGCGAAGGAGGAGCTCACGCGGGCGGAAAAATTGCTCTCCAACGGGTTTTTTGCGATCCCGCTGTTCTTTGCCTTGCTCGCGCTGTCCTTTTACATTACGTTTGCCCCAGGGCTTTTGGGGGATTTTCTGAAAACCGCTGTCGAGAACTTTTTCTCGGGGTATTTGGGGGGCTTTGCGGAGAAGATCTCCTCGCCCGTCCTGCGCGGCTTTGTGCGGGACGGACTTTTGGGCAGTGTCGGGAGCGTTTTGTGCTTCTTGCCGCAAATTGTGCTGCTCTTGTTGTTCTTGCTGCTCATGGAAGAGAGCGGGTTTTTGTCCCGCCTTGCGATGCTTACGGACGGCGTGTTTTCCAAGGTCGGGCTCTCGGGCAGGGCGATGTTTTCGCTGCTCATGGGCTTCGGATGCAGCGCGGCGGCGATCATGACGACCCGCGGGCTCGACAACAAGCGGGTGCAAAAACGGGTCATTTTGTGTTTGCCTTATATCTCTTGCAGCGCGAAATTGCCCGTCTATCTCACCCTGTCCTCGTCTTTTTTCGAGAACCCGTTCCTCGCGGTACTGCTGCTCTACGCGCTCGGCGTGGGGATCTCCTTCCTCGTCGCCCTGTTTTTGAAGAAAGACGCGCCGCCCTTTGTCATGGAACTCGCGCCTTTGCAAGTCCCGCGCCCTGTTTTCATCGTAAAATCCTTGTCTTTTCAGGTAAAACAGTTTATAATAAAGCTTGGGACGGTCATCCTCGCCTTTTTCCTGTTTTCGTGGGTGCTGTCGTCCTTCCGTTGGGACTTTTGCTATTGCACGCCCGACGAGAGCATGCTCGCCTCGATCTGCGGGGGGCTCAAATACCTGTTCGCGCCCATCGGCTGCTGCGATTGGAAGATCGCCTACGCCGCGCTCTCGGGGCTCGTCGCAAAAGAGAATGTCGCAGGCGCGCTTGCAATGTTCTACGGCGGCTTTCCCTATTCGGCGGCGAGTGCGTTCTCGTTTGCGGTCTTTTTGCTCGCTTGCTCGCCGTGCGTCTCGGCGATCGCGGCAAGCGCAAGGGAACTCGGCTGGGGCAGCGCGCTCAAAAACGCCCTTATCCAGACCGTCTCCGCCCTGCTTTTGAGCTACCTCGTCTACTTCTTGATCACGGGCGGGGGCGTGTACCTCTTGATCGTGACCGCGGTGATCGTTGCCGCACTCTTGCTTGGGAAAAACAAAGTTGAAAACCTTCATCGCAAGCGAAGATGATTCGCTCAAAAACTTCACAGATACCCACTATGCACAGGCTTCCTTCTGCTTTGCGAGCCTTTTGCGGGAGAAGAATATCCGCGTCAACGGGGCGCGGGTCTCTCAAAACGTCCCCTTGAAGAAAGGGGACGAAGTGCGCTATTTTTTGAGCGAAAAACAGCAAAGCCGCAAGGCGTTCGAGATCCTCTATGAGGACGAAAATCTCTTTGTTTTGGATAAAGAGAGCGGCGTGAGCTCGGAAGCCGTCTTTTGCGCTTTGGAGGGGTTTCCCGTCCATCGGCTCGATCGGAACACCGCGGGCGTCATGCTCCTTGCAAAAAATCCGAAGGCGCAAGAGGACCTTCTTGCCGCTTTCCGCGGGAAAAAGGTCGTCAAAGAGTACCTTGCGCTCGTCCTTGGGAAGATGCAAAAGCCGCATGACGTGTTGCAAGCGTATTTGAAAAAGGACGAAAAGAGCGCGAAAGTTTGCGTTTCGCTCGATAAAGCGGGGGAGAAGATCGTCACGGAATACGAGGTGATTGAAGAGAGAGGGGAGACGAGCCTTCTGAAAATCACCCTTCATACGGGCAAGACCCACCAGATCCGCGCCCACCTCGCCTTTGCGGGACACCCCGTCGTCGGCGACGAGAAATACGGCGACTTTGCCTATAACCGCACTGTCCACCGCACCCGCCAAATGCTCGTTTCGAAAGCTGTTACGGTGAATACGGACGGAATTTTGAAGTACCTTTGCGATAGGACCTTTGTCTCCAAGCACGACCTTTGAGCGCGTCCTTGCTGTCTCCGTTAAGGGGACAGCAAGTCTTATTTCTTGCCCACCCCTTGAGGGGTGGGTGTCTCGCCGCTTATACGGCGAGACGGAAGGGGTGATAAGACCGTACTTACTTCCAAATAAGGAGACACCCCCTCAGTCTCGCTTCGCTCGACAGCTCCCCCTATTCCAGAGGGGGAGCCAAGGAGTGGGGTGTTTTCGCGCCGCCTTGCGGCGGTCGCCCCCGCCGCAAGTCCGCCTCGCCACCAGCTCGGCTGGCGCATTGCAGCTCACAGCCCACTGGGCTGTTGAGCAGAAATTGCAATGCGCCACCCCTCAGAGGGGGAGCCAAGGGGTGGGGGAACGCCTTTTCCCTTTCTTGCTGTCCCTCGAAGGGGAAGCAAAGGGGGTGGCAAAAAAATTTTCGAAATCGGACAAAAATTTTCTTCAAAACGCTTGACAGCGTTTTTTTATTGTGTTAATATATGAACAGTTATTCATATATTGATATAAAGGAGGCAAACCATGCTGGGTTGCAATCATGAAGCGGAGCATCATCTTGCGGCGAAGGCGGCGCGGGAGAATATGCCGAACGAAGCCGACATCGCGCGGGTGAGCGAGGTGTTCAAGGCGATCTCCGAGCCGAGCAGGCTCAAAATTTTGTTTGCGCTTCGGCAGGGGGAGATGTGCGTCTTTCACATTGTCGAGGCGGTGGGGGGGACGCAGAGCGCGGTCTCCCATCAGCTTCGCATCTTGCGCGATCGGAATGTCATCAAGGCGCGGCGGGACGGGCAGAACATTGCCTATTCGCTCGCGGACGAGCATGTCGTCGCGGTCTTAGAGCTCGCCTGCGCGCACTTGAACTGTAAAATATAGGAGGAAAAACCATGCAAAAGGTCATCAAGATCAGAAATTTGGACTGTGCGGCGTGCGCTGCCGAGCTTTCCGAAGAGCTCAATTCGATCAAGGGCATTTCGGACGCCGCCGCAGACTTTATCAACCAGCGCGTGAGCCTAAATTACGCCTCGCAGGAAGCCCTGAACAAGGCGGTCTATGCGATCTCCCACTTCGAAGAGGTCGAGATCGCGGAGGGCGCGCAAAAGAAGGAGCGGCACATCAAAGAGATCGTCTCGATCGCGCTCTCCCTTGCCTTTTTCGTGCCCGCGCTCATTCTCGATCTCATGGGAAAGAACGAGTGGGTGGTCTTGGGGCTGTTCCTTGCCTCGTTCCTTTCGGCGGGCTGGTCGGTGCTCTGGAAAACGGTGCATTTTCGGGGACTCTCGTCCTTTTTCGACGAGAACTTCCTCATGACGGTCGCTTCCATCAGTGCGTTTGCCATCCGCGAGTACATGGAAGGAGCGGCGGTCATGCTGCTCTACCAGATCGGCGAGCTCTTGCAGAGCATTGCGGTCGGCTCTTCGCGCGGGGAGATCACAAAGCTCCTCGAAATGAAGAGCGATCATGCGATCTTGCTCGAAGGGGAAACGCAGAGAGAAGTCTCGCCCGACGAGCTCAAAGTGGGCGATCTCATCTATATCCGCAAGGGGGACAGAGTGCCCGCGGACTGCGTGATCGAATCGGGGGAGACCTGCCTCGACACGAAGTCCCTGACGGGCGAGAGTCGGCTCAAAGAGGTCGAAGTCGGCGAGGAAGTGTTGAGCGGCTGCGTCAACGAGGGGAACGCCGTCAAGGCGCGCGTCCTTCGGCTCTCGTCGGAGAGCGCGGTCTCGAAGATCCTCGAAATGGTCGAAAGTTCCTCGTCGAAGAAGGCAAAGCCCGAGCAGTTCATCACCAAATTTGCCCGCATCTATACCCCCGTCGTCGTGTGCCTCGCGGTGCTGATCGCACTCGTGCCGCCCCTCTTCCAAGGGTTTGACTTTGCGAAGTGGATCGTCCCCGCGATCGAATTTTTGGTCATCTCCTGCCCGTGCGCGCTCATCATTTCCGTGCCGCTCACCTATTTTTCGGGCGTGGGCACGCTGGCGCGCTACGGCGTCTTAACCAAGGGCGCGGTCTATCTCGACGAGCTCGCCAAAGTGAAAGTCGCCGCCTTCGACAAGACGGGCACGCTCACCGAGGGGCAGTTCTCCTTGCAAAAGGTGAACGGGGACGAGCGGACGCTTCCGCTTGCGGCGTGCGTTGAAAAGGCGTCCTCGCACCCCTTGGCACAGGCGTTTGCAGGCGTTGAAACGCCGCTGCGCGCCGAAAAGGTCGAAGAGCTCTCGGGCAAGGGCATGCGCGCAACCGTGGACGGCAAGGAAGTCCTCGTCGGCAGCTTGAAGCTCATGCGGGAGCAAAACGTCGAGGTGACGCCCGTCGAGAGCCTTGCCTCGGTCATCTATGTCGCGGAAGAGGGAAAGCTCGTGGGGAGCGTCGAGATCGAGGACAAGGTGAAAGGCGAGGCAAAGGACGCGCTCAAAGCGTTGAAAGCGCTCGGCGTCGAAAAGACGGCGGTCTTGACGGGGGATTCCAAGGCGCGCGCGGAGCAGCTCTTGAAAGGGCTGCCGATCGATGAGATCCACGCCGATCTGACCCCGACGCAAAAGCCGCAGCAGGCGCAAAAGCTCAAAGCGCAGGGGAAACTGCTGTATGTCGGCGACGGGATCAACGACACGCCCGTCATGGCGGAGAGCGACGTCTCGGCGGCGATGGGCGCGCTCGGGAGCGACGCCGCGATCGAGGCGAGCGATTTCGTCCTCGCGGGCGACAACCTCTCCGCCCTGCCCAAAGCCGTTAAGGGCGCGAAAAAGACGAGAAAGATCGTCACCGAGAACATCGTCTTTTCGATTTGCGTGAAGGTCGCGCTCATGGCGGTCTCGCTGGTTGCAACGGCGGTCGGCGGGTTCAGCCTGCCCATTTGGGCGGCGGTGTTCGGCGACGTCGGCGTGATGCTCCTCGCCGTGCTCAATGCCATGAGAATGAGACGAAACATCAAATAAGGAGGGAAAAATGGAACGAAAACTCATCGTCGCGGCGACGGGAAACGTCCATAAACTGCGGGAATTTCGGGAAATTCTGCCAGAGTACGAGTTTGCGATCGCAAAGGACCTCGGTTTTTCCGATGAGGTCGAGGAGACGGGCAAGACCTTTGAAGAGAACGCCCTCATCAAGGCGCGGGCGGTCGCAAACGCCCTTCATCTTCCTGCGCTTGCGGACGACAGCGGACTGTGCGTCGATGCGCTCGGCGGCGCGCCCGGGATTTTCAGCGCGAGATATTCGTTCTTACTTGGAAGTCCCGCCGAGAGAAAGGACCGCGACGCGGAAAATCGGCGCTGTCTCTTACAGGGATTACAGGGCAAGACGGACAGGCGCGCACATTTTTGCTGCGCCGTGGCGTTGGTCTTTCCGAACGGCTTGGAACTGACCGCAGAGGGGAAGTCGTTCGGGCGCATTCTCGAAGCGGAAGAGGGCAGCGGCGGGTTCGGATACGACCCCCTGTTTTGGAGCGACGAGCTTCAAAAGTCCTTTGCCTCCGCGCGCGAGGAAGAGAAAAACGCCGTCTCGCACCGCGGCAGAGCCCTTCAAGCATTGAAGGAACGCCTCGCGTCCTTGGCGTCCCCCTGAGGGGGAGCTGGCGCGAAGCGTCTGAGGGGGTGTGTTAGCGTAAAGGTCAGTAAAAAATAAGGGAGACGGACTGTCTCCCTTTTGCATTTTATTTGGCAGGATGTTTTGCCTGTTTTCGGCGCTTGACTGCGCCGCGGACGATCTCGAAGATGTTGAGTCCGATCCCCGAGAGGATGTACATATAATAGGTGAGGAATCGCCAGACGAGGAGCACCCAGCCGACGACCGAACCGATCCCCTGCACGGTGATAAAGACGAGCGAACCCGCCGCCTCCGCCGCGCCCGTGTTGCCAGGCGTAGGGACAAGCAGCGCGGTATAGCGGGTGATGATCACAAGACAGGCAAGCTGGATCATGAGCGGAACGGTCGGCTCGACGTTCCCGATCGCGATCACAACGAAAAACGGGATCGTGACGTATAATACGCTCTCCAAAATGCACAACAGGCAGAGCGGCAGGAACTTATAGAACTTCTTGAACGACATCTTCAAGGCGGCGGAGTATTCGGTCAGCTCGCGCACATATTTTGCCTTGGCCGTATAGGGTTTTTTGACGATGTGAAGTTTGGTCAAGAGGTTGACGATGCGGGCGATGATCTTTTTGCAGGGCGTCGGAAAGATCGAGAAGAGGATGATCGTGATCGGCAGAGACAAATTCAAGGCGAGCGACACCCAGGAGATGATGAGAACGGTCACATTGACCGCGTTTTTTGCGATGTATCTCGGGGTCAGGATGAGAAGGGTGATGGAGAGCGCGGTCAAAAAGAAAATGCTGACGATGTATTTGACGATGGGAGTCGCCGTCGCCGCGCCGCGGGAAATTTCTTTTTTATGGAGATAGTAGATCTGGAAAGGTTGTCCCCCCGTGCTGAGCGGCGTAATGCCGTCGTAGTACTTCCCGAGGAGCATCGTCTTGACGGCGACGGGAAAACGGAACTTGCCCGTATAAACTTTGAGAAGATAGGCGTACTTCGCGCTTTCCACGAGGATGTAGACGACAATGACCCCCAAAAGAAGCAAAAGCAGGGGATAGCTGATCGTTTGCAGCAGCTGCTTTAAGGAGAGCTGGGGGTTCTCTTCGCCCGTGAGATAGTCGCCGAGCGTCAAGAGCATGGCGATGGATACTGCTACGAGCACGAGCAGCAACACCGTCTTTATCCACCACAGCCGCGCATTTTTTTGCGGCGTGCGCCCCGCTTCCTCTTGATACGGGTCTTTGATCTCGGGCAAATACTCCCCGTCCATATCTCCACCTATTTTCATTATTTTAACATATTCCCTCATCCTTGGCAAGCGATTTCACGGCGCTCCCCCGTTCGGCGGGCCCCCGCTTGGAATTTCCCCCGTTTGCGCGTCCCCCTCTTCTTGCAAAGGGGGCTGGGAAGGAGTTTCTCGGGCGGAAGTTGCTAATAATTCGCGCTTGGACTGTCTTAAATGGATCGCCCACTTCACAAAGGCTGCGCCGATGATGATGGCATAGCCGACAAAGCTCAAAGCGTCGGGGATCTGGTTCAGGATGAAATAGCCCAAGATCGCCGCGAAGAGCACTTGGGCGTAGTCAAACACGGCGATCTCTTTGGCGGGCGCGCTGCGGTATGCGGCGGTGATGCAGAACTGCCCCACGGTTGCAGAAACGCCCGCGAGGATGAGATAGAGCCATTGAAGTCCCGACATCGGGGTATAGCCGAGGATGAAGAAGGGGAGGGCGACGAGGGTGGAGAACGCCGAGAAGAAGAACACGGTCATCATGCCGCGTTCGCCCTTGATCCCGAGGATGCGCACGCAGGTATAGGCAAAGCCCGCGCACGCGCCGCTCACAAACCCCGAAAGGGCGGGGAGCACCTGCATGTCGAAGGTCGGGCGCACGACGCACATCGCTCCGCCGAACGCAACGACCACGAGCGCGATTTCATACAGCTTGGGCTTTTCCTTCAAGAGGAACACCGAGAAGAGTACGGCGAAAAAGGGGGAGAGCTTGTTCAGAATGGACGCGTCTGAAATGCTGCCGATCTTGTCGATCGCATAGAAGTTGAGAATGACGCCGAAAAAGCCGAAAATCGAGCGGAGCAGCAGCCACGGAATGCAGTTTCTGCCGTGGATCTTGAACTTCTCCTTGGAAAAGAGGAGCACAAAAAAGACGATGATCGCCGCAAACAGGTTGCGGAAGAACACCTTCTGCATGGTCGGAAGCTCGCCCGCGAGGTTGACGAACAAATTCATGCCCGCAAAGCCGAGCGCTGCGCCCAAGATAAATAAAATTCCAAGTCCTCTTTTGCCGATCGACTTCATCGTTTCACCATTATAATCGCTTACGAAAGAAAAAGTTCGTCGAGCGTCGTAAGATACAAGTTTGCTTCTTTTTCAAGCGCCGCTTTGTCCCGCGCCGAGGCGGGGTCGTAGACCGCGACCGTGAAAAATCCGCCTTGGTTCGCGCTTTTCACGCCCACCAAAATGTCCTCGAACACGGCGCAGTTTTCGGGGAGCAATTTGAGGCGCTCCGCCGCAAGCAAATAGACGTCGGGAAACGCCTTGCCGCGCTTTGCCTCCCCCGTCTCCGCGATCGCCGAAAAGAGGCTGTCCGCGCCGTACCGTTTGAGGGTGGGCAGGAAGAGTTCGCGCGCCGAAGAGGTCGCGATCGCAAGTTTGATGCCCAAGCCGTGCAGCCGCTTGATGGCGTCGAGAGCGAAGGGCTTCATGCAGACGTGCTCGGCGTATGCGGTCTTGACCATGTCCCGCCATTCTTGAACAAGCAGTTCGGGCGGCTCGGGCAGGGAAAATTGCGTTTTCGTATAGATTGCCGCCTCGAAGAGCTCCATCGCCTTGACGATATGAAGATAGTTCTCGGGCATCGGGATTCCCCGCTTTGCGAAGAATTTTGCGTCCACTTCCTGCCAAACGTCGAGGGAATCGAGCAGCGTTCCGTCCAAATCGAAGATCGCGCCTTGAATATTTTCGGGTAGTTTCATACCTGTTTATTATATCCCCAAACGGGGGCAATGTCAAATGATAGCGGAGCGAAAATGTTTCGGAAAAACAATTTACAAAATGAATTTGTTCTGTTATAATGAAGGCATGAAACGGGTGATCGAAGTAGAGGGAATGTGCTGTGCGCGCTGTGCGGAGCGGGCGGAAAAGAAGCTCATGCTGCTCGACGGCGTGACGGGGGCGAAGGCAAAGTTCAAAAAGGGGCTCATCTTCGTCGAGTGCGAGACGGCGGACGACAAACTCAAAGAGTGCGTCGAGAACGCGGGCTTTTCCGTGAAAAATATCCGCGAGCGGCAGGGACTGTTCTCGTAAAATATAAGACGGGGTGACAATATGCAAAAAAAACTTGTTGCAAAGCTCGTTTATCGGAGCATTCTGTGTGTGGTCTCGGCGTTTGCCTCGGCTATCTTCTCTGGCTCTTCAACAGACTCCAACGCAAGGACGGAAAATTCAAGCTCGACTTTTCGGGGCTTCTCCGTCCAGAAAAAGGGACTGAAAAAAAGGAGACGGAGCAAACGGGCGGAGAGCCGACGCAAGGCGAGGACGCCGCATAAAGATAGGGAGAATTGTTGCGAAAACGCTTGCAATTTTTCAAGAGAGAGGGTATAATAGAGGAAACTTAGCAGGTAGAGGCGTTTGGATTTGGTAATTTGCCTTCGCGTATTCCAAAACGCGGAGGCTTTTCTATTCGCAGGAGGCAGGAATGTATCAAAAAGTAGACACGTCGCTCAAATTTGTGGACCGCGAGAAGGAGATCGCGAAATTTTGGAAGGAAAACAAGGTCTTTGAACGGTCCGTCGAGAAGAACGAAGGGGGAGAGGAGTTCTCCTTTTTCGACGGTCCGCCGACCGCCAACGGGAAGCCGCACATCGGGCACGTCTTGACGCGCGTCATGAAGGACGCGATCCCGCGCTATCAGACGATGAAGGGCAAGCATGTCCTTCGCAAGGCGGGCTGGGATACGCACGGACTGCCCGTGGAGCTCGAAATCGAGAAATCCTTGGGGCTCGACGGCAAAAAGGACATCGAAAACTACGGCATCGAACCGTTCAACAAGAAGTGCAAGGAGTCGGTGTTCAAATACCAGAGCGAATGGGAGAAGATGAGCGAACGGGTCGGCTATTGGGTGGACATGGACGAGCCGTACGTCACCTTCCATGACGAATATATCGAATCGGTCTGGTGGGCGATCAAGGAGATCTACAAGAAGGGGCTTTTGTACAAGGGACACAAGATCGTGCCCTACTGCCCCCGCTGCGGGACGGCGCTCTCCTCGCACGAGGTCGCGCAGGGCTATAAGGACGTCAAGGAGACTTCCGTCGTCGCGCGTTTTCGGGTCAAGGGTCGGGAGAACACCTTCATCCTGGCTTGGACGACCACGCCTTGGACGCTGCCTTCCAACGTTGCGCTCTGCATGCACCCCGATGAGGACTACGTCGAGATCGACGCAGGCGGGACGCATTATATCCTTGCCGAGGCGCTCGCGGGAAAGTTCTTCGAAAACTATCAAGTGATCGAACGCCGCACGGGCAAGGGCTATGAGGGCACGGAGTACGAGCCGCTCTTCGACTATGCCAAGGGGACGTTCAAGGAAAAGGCGTATTATGTCGTCTGCGACACCTATGTGACGCTCACCGACGGCACGGGGGTCGTGCATATCGCGCCCGCGTTCGGCGAGGACGACTATAAGGTCGGCAAGCGGTATCATCTTCCCGTCGTTCAGCTCGTCAACGAGCGTGGTTGCTTTGACGAGCGCTGCCCCGACGTCAACGGACTGTTCGCAAAAAAGGCGGACAAGCCGCTTATGGAGCTTCTCGAAAAGAAGGGGCTCTTGTTCCAAAAGATCCCCTACGAGCACAGCTATCCGCATTGCTGGCGCTGCGATACGCCGCTTTTGTACTACGCGCGTTCGAGCTGGTTTGTGGAAGTGACCAAGGTCAAAGACCGCTTGATCGCCGCGAACCGTTCGGTCAATTGGATTCCCGAGACGATCAAGGACGGACGGATGGGGAACTTCCTCGAAAACGTCATCGATTGGGGGCTCTCGCGCGACCGCTATTGGGGCACGCCGCTGCCCGTTTGGGTGTGTGAAGATTGCGGGGCGATCGAGGTGATCGGCTCGCACAAGGAGCTTTCGGAAAAGACGGGCGCGCCGATCGACGTTGAACTGCACCGTCCCTATGTCGATAAGCTCACCTGCAAATGTCCAAAGTGCAAAGGGGTGATGAAGCGCACGCCCGAAGTCATCGACTGCTGGTTCGATTCGGGCTCGATGCCGTTCGCGCAATATCACTATCCGTTCGAGAATAAAGAACTCTTCGAAAAGACCTTCCCCGCGGACTTCATCTCCGAGGCGGTCGATCAAACGCGCGGCTGGTTCTATACCCTGCTTGCGATCTCGACCATTCTCTTCGACCGCGCGCCCTTCAAGACCTGCATCGTCTTGGGGCATGTGAACGATCAGAACGGGATCAAGATGAGCAAGCACAAGGGGAACGTCGTCGACCCGTTCACGGTGCTCGACGCGCAGGGTGCAGACGCGGTGCGTTGGTATTTTTATACGAACAGCGCGCCTTGGCTTCCGTCCCGCTTCGGCAGTGAGGCGGTCTCCGA
>CANRLK010000040.1 GCA_947631465.1 uncultured Clostridia bacterium | reverse complement strand
TTGCTCCCCTTTTTGCGCAAGCCCGCCGTGTCGAACAGGCAAAACCGCACGCCGAAGAGCTCGATCTCCCCCTCCAAGCTGTCCCGCGTCGTCCCCGCGCGCTCGGACACGATCGCCCGATCATACCCGAGCAGCGCATTAAAGAGCGCGCTCTTGCCCGCATTTGGCTTTCCGAGCAGCACGACCTTCACGCCCGACTTGATCTTCTTGCCCGCGCGGAACTGCTTCAAAAGTCCTTCGAGCCGCGGAAGGACCGCTTCCGCCCGCGCTTTCGTCTCTTGGCATGCGTCGAAAAAGAGATCCTCTTCGGGATAGTCCGCGTCCGCGTCGAGCGCGGCAAGACAGGACTTGATCTCATCCTGCATCTCCTTTCCCGCCTTCGTAAGCTTCTCGCCGTAGAGCGAATACCCCGCGCGCACTTCCATTGCAGAGCGCGCCGCGATCATCTCGCCCATGCCCTCGCAAGCCGAGAGCGAGAGCTTGCCGTTCAAAAACGCGCGCCGCGTGAACTCGCCCGCCGCCGCCGCCCGCGCGCCCAACGACAGCGTTTTCAAAAACACCCCGCGCGCGATCTCCTGCCCCCCATGGCAGTGAAACTCCACCGTGTCCTCCCCCGTAAAGGAATGAGGCGCACGGAAATAGACCAAGAATCCGAAATCGGAAAACCCCTCCGCTTCGATCTTCCCCGCCGTCATCATGTTCGGGACGATCTCCCGCTTCGAAAACATCTTCCTTGCAAGGTCGAGCGCACCGTCCCCGCTCACCCGCACGATCGCCACCCCGCCGCTCCCCGCAGCCGTCGCGATCGCTGAAATCATCTCCATCTTCCCGCTTCCATTGCTATAAGTTTTACTTATATCTATTATAGCACAACCCCCACCGCTTGTAAACGATTTTTGCGCAAAAAAACCCGACGAAGTAAGGTTCGTCGGGAAAATATTTTTCAGTGAAAATCGTCGAAAGGATCGCCGCCGCCGTTGCCCCCGTTTGCGTTGCCCCCGCTTTGGGGCGGAGCGCCGAACTCGCCGCCGAAGGGATCATCCCCGCTTTGCCCTCCGCCGAACTCGCCGCCGAAGGGGTCGCCGCCATTGCCGCCGTTTTGGCTTCCCCCGTTTTGGGGATCTTGGGGCGGATTATAGGGCGGGTTTTGATAGCCGCCATAGCCGTAGGGGTTGTTTCGGCGGGCGTATTCCTCGGCGCGCCGTCTTAAATACTCGTTGTAGTCGACGGGAGTGTTCTTGCGCACGGCGAAGAGCACGAACCCGCGGGCGGGGAAGATGGTGCAAAGGATGGTCATGAGCACAGGTCCGCGCGCGTAGTACTTCTTAAAGAGCGCGAGGAAGAGGATGAACAGGAAGATGAAGGCGATGAAGTCGAACACGAGCATGACGATATAGCCGTAGTCGAGCAGCCCGCACATCCATTGGTTTTGGGCGGGAACGAGGGAAGATTCGATCTCCCAATAGGAATTGCCTGTCACCGCGTCCGTTCTCAAAGTGAGATATTCGGGGCGGGTGAGCATGATGTTCGCCGCCATAAGAAGTCCTTCCAAGACGGCATAGACGATCTCGGAGAGCATGGCATAGAGCCCTGCGCGCTTCATCTTCTGTCCGAAGAAAGTCGCTTCTCCCGCGAGTTTTCCCGCAACATAGGTATTTGCGAAGGGAAGATAGGCGAGCGCGCTCCCCTTTTTGCCCTGCCGCTTTGCCATCGTGTTGAGCGCAACGCCGCCCAAGATGAGCGTGATCAAAAAGATCCCCGCCGCCGCACCGATACAGATAAAGAACTCCAAGAGCATTTGCGCCGCAATGTCAACGACGGTCATGTCCTCGGTGATCGACGGGATAAACTGCGTGATCGTCTGCGCGAACCCTAACCAACTGAAAAATTCCATAGTTTCCTCCTTATTCGCTCGCTCAAAAGAGCGGCGATGAATATTCTACCCGTTCCAAACACAGCCCCTCGGGGGGCATGGTCTTTGCAAGGGCGCTCCGCGCCCCGCCTTGAAAGGCGCGCGAGATCCCCTCTTCCTTCCCGCAGCCGACCGCAAACAGCTCGCCTGCGATGATACGCGCCATATTGTATAAAAATCCGTTCCCCGTGAGGGAAATCTCATATCGGATACGATCGCTCTCCGTCTGCTCCGCGATTTCTGCGTCATACAGCGTCCTTATGCTCGTCTTGGACGTAAACCCGCTCGAACGGAACGCCGCAAAGTCGTGCTCCCCTAAAAGAAGCCGCGCCGCTTCTCTCATGCGTCCGACGTCGGGTCGCTGCGGCAATCTTGCGGCATAGCGCCGAGAAAGCGGAAGTTCGCAGGGCGCAAAGTACGCGGAATAGACATAGGTCTTGCGCTTTGCCCCGCGGGTGCAGTCGAAGCCCTCGGGTGCGGGCGCGCTTGCGCGCACCTTGACGTCGCTCGGCAGCAGGCGGTCAAAGCATGCGGCGAGCTTCTTTGCGGGGATGTTCGTCTCCGCGTCGAACTCTGCGACCTGCCCGCGCGCGTGAACGCCCGCGTCCGTCCTGCCGCTTGCGGTGATCTTGACCTTTTCGTGAAAGATCTCCTCCGCTGCCTGCTCCATCACCCCTTGCACGGTGCGTTTTTGGGGCTGATTCTGCCAGCCGCAAAAATCCGTGCCGTCATAGCTCAAAAGAAGTACATATTTCATAGCGCAAATACGGGGAAGAAGCGCAGGACGATCACGCCTGCAAGCAGCCCCGCCCCCAAGACAAAGACGATCAGATCCCGCCACGAGAAGCGCAGTTTTTTGTATTTGGTGCGATTGTTCCCGCCCACATAGCAGCGCACTTCCATCGCTTCGCCGAGCTCGTCGCCGAGACGGAAGGACGTGATAAGCAGCGGAATGACGACCGCAGTCACCGCCTTGGCCCTTTTGATCAGGCTGCCCGTGTCGAGGCTCGACCCGCGCGCCTTTTGCGCGTTCATGATGCGCTGGGTCTCGTCCATCAAACTCGGAATGAACCGAAGCGCGATGCTCATGACGAGGGCGAGCGCGTGCACGGGGAATTTGATCCATTTGAGCGGGGTCATGAGGCTCTCGAACCCGTCCGTGAGCGCGACGGGCGTCGTCGTATAGGTGAGAAGCGACGTGCAGATCATGAGCAAAATGAGCCGCGCGATCAAAAACGCCGTGAACATGATGCCCGCCTGCGTGATCTTGATAAACTTCCACTCGAACAAGACCGCGGGCGCGTTCCAATACACCTTGTCCCCTGGATAGAACAGCAGGTTGATGACCGCCGTAAAGAGGACGAGAAATAAAATGCCGCGAAGCGCGCGCACGACCTTCCCGATCGGGATCTTCGACGCGATCAAGGCGAGAAGCAACAGTCCCGCACAAATGCCGAGCGCCAAGAACTCCTTCGCAAGGAAGATCGCCGTGATAAAGACGACGAGAAACACGAGTTTGAGCCTCGGGTCAAGCCGATGGACAAAGGAATCGACGGGATAGTACTGCCCGAAGGAGACGTCCTTTAACACCGCTTCCCTCCTTTGAGCCGCAGGACCTTTTCCACGAAGTCCTCGGTCGTGAAGTCGCAGTCGATCTCCACGCCCTGCTTTTTGAGCTCCAAGCAAAGTTTTGCGGTGAGCGGAATGTCGAGCCCGAGCGCTTTGAGCTCCTCATCCTTTTTGAAGAGTTCGCGCGGGGGGAGCAAGTACTTGACCTTCCCCTCCGAAAAAACGGCGACGCGGGTGCAATTTTCGGCGATCTCGTCCATGTCGTGGGAGACGACGACGACCGTCTTGCACCAGCTTTGATGCAGGGTATGCAAAAGCTCCATGATCTCCTGCTTTCCCAAGGGATCGAGCCCCGCCGCGGGCTCGTCCAAGACCAGGATCTCGGGACGGGTGACGATGACCCCCGCGATCGCGACCCGCCGCTTCTGCCCGCCCGAAAGATCGAGCGGCGAACTGTTTTTGATGCGCTCATAGTCGAGCCCGACGATCTCGATCGCCTCTTTCACGTTTTTCTCGATCTCTTCCTTCGTCGGCTTTTTCTCGGCGAAATTTTTATAGCCGAAGGCGACGTCGTCGAACACGGTCTCCGCAAAGAGCTGGCTCTCGGGATATTGAAAGACCATGCCGACCGACCGCCTCAGCCCGAAATAGTCCGTCTTTTTGCGGGTGAGATCGTACTCCCCCACTTGAAAGACCGTCCGATCGTTCTTCTTTTTTCTGCGCTTTTTGGAGGAGGGCAGCCGCATGAGCCCGTTGATATATTGAAGGAAAGTGCTTTTTCCGCTGCCCGTGTGCCCGATGATGCCGAAAAATTCCCCCTCTTCGATCGTGAGCGACACGTCGTCGAGCGCCTTTTTCGCAAAGGGCGATTTTTCATTGTAAATATGGGTCAGGTGCTCAACTACGATACGCAAGATACGATCTCCTTTGCAAGCGCGTCTGCGCCGAGCACTTCATGAAGTTCCATCCCGCCCTCGCGAAGTTTTTTGAGGATGACCCCGATGCGCGGAAGCGCAAGCCCGAAGGAGAGCAGCTCTTCATGCCGCTCGAAGATCTCCTCGGGGCTGCCCTGCATGGCGATGCTCCCGCGGTTCATGACGAGCGCACGGTCCGTTTGAAGCGCCTCTTCCATAAAGTGGGTGATCATCACGACGGTGATGCCCTCCCGCTTATTGAGCTCCTTGACGACTTCGACGATCTCCCTTCTGCCCTTTGGATCGAGCATTGCCGTCGCCTCGTCCAAGATCATGATCTTGGGCTTCATTGCGAGCACGCCCGCGATCGCGACCCGCTGCTTCTGCCCGCCCGAAAGACGGGAGATCATCGCGCCGCGAAAGTCCTCCATGCCCGTTGCGCGCAGGGCAAAGTCGATGCGCCGCCCGATCTCGTCCCGCGGAAGCCCCAAATTTTCAGGACCGAAGGCAACGTCGTCCTCGACGAGCGAGGCGACCGCCTGCGAATCGGGGTTCTGGAACACGATACCCAAATTCTTTCGAATATCATAGAGATTTTTATCGCTCAAAACATTGGAAAAGCAGGCGATCTCGCCCTTGTCGGCGGTCAAAAGTCCGCCCGAAAGCCGCGCGAGCGTGCTTTTCCCGCTCCCGTTGTGCCCCAAGACGGCGACAAAATCCCCCTCTTGCACTGTAAAATTCAAATCGTCCACCGCAAGCGGTCCGTTTTCCTCATACGAAAAGGACACGCCGCGAAATTCCAAAGCATTCATTCTATCGTAAAATCCGCTATTATCGCAGTATTATTATATCAAACACGATCGGAAAATTAAGTGCTTTTCCGATGAAAATACAGTGAAAAATTCAATTTTCTACAATTGCGAGCTGGTACAGCGCGCGGGTATAGGCGATGTAGCGCTCGTTTTCGGTCATTCCCCGCTCTAAGACGGCGACGGCGGAAAATTCAAGCCCCTTGCTCTCGAACACGGTCATGACGTTGATCTTGCTCTTTGAAAGTTTTCCCGCCTTGGAGAGCCGTGAATAGCCGCGTTTGTCAAAGAGCGGCAGATCCTCTTCTCGGGCGATGACGGCTTTGAGCCCCGCCTTGTTCTTGAAAAACCCGCCCACGCCTTTGAGTCGGATGCGCTTGACCTCTTCCCCGTGCATGCCGACGGGGGTCATCTGCGTGCCTTCGATCTTCGTGACGAGGGAGACGATCTCGTTGGTGTTCCGATAGTTGCGCGTGAGCACATACTGCGCGCCGAAGCTCTCGTCCCATTCCTTCATGCCGCGGAAGGGGGTGATGTTCTGTTTGAGATCTCCGAACACGTTGAACGCCGCCTCGGGGTTGATCTTTTTCAAGAGCGCGTACTCGCTCTTGGAGATGTCCTGCCCCTCGTCGACGAACACGAGCCCGTAGCGCGGCGTGAGCGTCCTGCCCGCCGCCGCAAGCAGACTGCAAAGGGCGTATCCGTCCGACGGGTACAGTCCCTTCATGCCGTATTTTTGCTTATATTTTTTGACCGTTCTGCGGTAAAACATGCGAAAGACGTCGAGAGTGTTCTCGCACTTGCCCGCTTCGAGGCAGTCGGGGCTGGTTTTGAGCGCTTCAAAGAAGTCGCAAAAGAGGTCCACGCCCTCTTCCATGCCCGTGACCGTCTCGGCGATCTTCCCCGTCTCCTCTTTGAGCGCTTCGCGCGCTGCAATGCGCTCCGCATAGGTATAGATCTCCTCTTCCCCCTGCCGCCGCCGATAGCGTTTGAGGTCGGAGATCTCCTTGTCGAGGACGATGAGAAACTCCGAAAGATCTTCCTGCGCGCGCGCAAAGATCTTACTTGCATGCAGGGCGATCTCCTTGGCGCAGCGGTAAAATTCGGAGAATTGGCGGAAGAAGTAGTCGGGGGTGCGAAGCTCGCCCGCAAGGACGAACCGCAAAAAGTCCTCGACGCCCACGAACGCGCTCATGAGCGCGCGGAAGGGCTTGGTGAAGTAAAAGCCGCCCTGCCCGTTCTCCTTCAAGTCCCCGAGCACGCACTTTCGGATACGGACGGAGCTGTTCTTGATCCTTGCATACAGCTTTTGCCGCCGTTCCGCGTCCGACAAGATCTCTTCGGACAACGCGCGGCACTCCTCGCCCGTGAAAAAGCCCGAAACGCCGTCAAAGAGCTTTCCGATCTCCTTTTCAAGGGCGCGCGGGAACTCCTCGCCGTAGAGAAAGGCAAGATACCCCTCGCTCTCGCGCGCGCCTGCCGCTTTGTCCTTCAAGTCCGCGCCCTCGCCCTTCAAAATGCGGAAATAATAGTCGGTCAAGGTCGTCGTCGAGACCTTTTGAAGCTCCAACACCTTCGAGAGTTCCTCGATAAAGGCGTTGAACGAATCGGACGGGGTGAGCACGAGCACGTCGCGGGGACTAAGTTCGTCATTGTTATACATGAGATAACTGAGCCTGTGCAGCATGATCATGGTCTTGCCGCTGCCCGCGCAGCCTTGCAGCACGAAATTCTCCCGCTCGGGACGGGTGATGACCTCGAACTGCTTCTCCTGAATGGTGCGGATGATGTCGCGGATGCTGTCGTCCTCTTTGCGCTCCTGCAAAATGGTGCGAAGATAGGGGTCGAACAAGATCTCCTCGTCCCTGCCCGCGATCTCCTCGCTCGAAAGCACGTCCCGCACGGAGAGATACTCATTGCGGAAGGAGAGCAGCTTGCCGTTCTTGACGTCGAGCGCGCGGCGCATGACGGTGCGATAATTATAATCGTTGATACGGAAAGAGACGCAGCTCTTTTGATAATACCGCACGGCGAGCGGGGCGCGCCAATCGACGATTTCGAGGTTCACGTCCCCCTTTTTGCCGATATAATAGGCATGATAGCCCTCTTTTTCGTCCACGACGTCCATGCGCGCGAAATAGGGCTCTTGGAAAAAGCACTTGAAGCCGTCGATCTTCTTTTCGAGCGCCGCGATCTCCCCCTCGATGGACAAGATCTCTTTGAGCTCCCCTGCGGCATACCCTTCCTGTGCCTTCAACGCAGCCGCCGCGTCCTGCGCCTTCTTGATCTGCTTCTTATATTTGGAAATGTAAAAACGGCGAAGCATCCCCAAGACTAAACAAAGATGCGCCTCCTCTTCCTTGCGCTGCGTTCCCTCGTCCAAAAGGGCAAGATAAAATTCCTTGTCCGCATTTCTCCGCGTTGAAAGTTCGCGCTCCGTCTCTTCCATCTTCCCTTTGCTCCCATGAAATCCTTATTCCTTATCATAACATATTTCCCGCAAAAAGAAAAGACCTTGACGGCATTTTTCGGCAAGAAAAAAAGAGGATCTCCCTCTTTTTTGCAATTTTATGCAGTTTTTCGTCCGCTCAGCCCTGCCCTTCGCGTTCGCCGCCCGAGTTTTCCTCAGTTTGTTTCACTGCAAAAGACTTCTTCGCGCGGCTGTTTGCGCGGAGCAGGCAAAAAAGGAAGGAGAGCGCGACCCCGAGAACGAGCAGAACGGCGGAGAGAAAGCTCCACTTTTCTGCAAGGCAGGAGAGAATGACGCAAAGAAGCGCGGACACCCCGCCGACTGCGATGAGCAGTCTGCCGAGAAGCGCCGAGATCTCCCATTGTTCCCTATCTTCCAAGCGGGAGAAGAAGGGCGGCAGGACGGATTGGAAGAGCGCGCCGAAAAAGATCGCGACAAAGCACAGCGGCAGAATGATAGAGAGCGCGATCGGGAAGGACGCCGTCTCGCCCGCGCTTACGCCGCTTGAAATGAGCGCGAAGAACACCCAGCCGAGGACGGCGAGCGCCGCGCCGACGGCGGAAAGACAGCAGAGAAGGACCGTTCGGGTCTTGGAACGCTTCATGAGCGAGGCGGTCCAGATCGCCGCCGAAATGAGCGCAGCCGCCGCGGGCAGGGCGACGAACACCCAGGGCGAACCGACCGCGTCGGCGGTCAGCCCATCGAAATGAATGGGCACTTCGGACGGCAAAACCAACACCCCGCCGACAAAACAAATCAGGTTAAACAGGGAAAGGACGGTATACAGCGTCGCTTGGAACATGGAAACTCCTCTTTTATCGCGAAATCTATCGCAAAAACTCGCCGATCTCTTGAAGGAGGGCTTGGAAGGCGTTCTCGTCGAGGGAATACAGCCGCGTCTGCGCCCGTCTGCTCTCACGGATGAGCCCCGAGCGTTTCAAGACGCTCAAATGGTGAGAGACGGTCGAAGCGGACAAAGGGAATTGGTCGGAGATCTCCCCCGCCGTATAAGGACGGCTCTTCAAAAGCCCGAGAATCTCCCTTCTCGTCTCGTCCGCCATTGCCTCCCATGCGTTTTTCATTCGCTGCTCCTATTTCGAAATCGGTCGAAATAAGGATAGCAAAAAACGGGAAAAAAGTCAAGCGGTATTTTGAAAAATATCGAAATTCTCTTGCGAAAAAGGCGCGGGAAGGGTATAATGGAGAAAAAAAGGAGGAAGGAACGGATGGATGCGATTGAATGTTTGATGGGAAGAAGGAGCGTGCGCGCATTTTCGAAAGAGCAGGTGAAGCGGGAGCAGCTCGAAGTGATCTTGAAGGCGGGCGAGTATGCGCCGACGGGCATGGGGGCGCAGTCGCCCGTGATGGTCGTCGTGCAGGACGAGGAAACGATCGGGATGCTTTCGAAGATGAACGCAAAGGTAATGGGCACGACGGGCGACCCGTTTTACGGCGCGCCGACGGTGGTCGTGGTACTTGCAGACCCGAAGCGGATGACCTATATCGAGGACGGAAGTCTTGTGATGGGGAACTTGATGAATGCGGCGTATGCGGTCGGGGTGGATTCGTGTTGGATCCATCGGGCGCGGGAAGTTTTTGCGAGCGACGAGGGCAAGGCATTGCTCAAAAAGTGGGGACTTGACGAGGGACTCGTTGGGATTGGGAACTGCATTTTGGGATACCGCAGCGGGGCTCTTCCCGAGGCAAAGCCGAGAAAAAAAGATTACATTTTATTTCGATGAAAAGACTTGCTGCGCAATCTTTTCATCGAGGAAACAGGCTTTATACATCAATTGAGTGACTGTCCATATTCGCTTTGACTGACAATCAGCGTACGGTTGCTCGCAAATTGAGTCGCGCACGGCGGAAGTCAATTCCGCCTAACGCACATGATTTTGAATATTTCGAACAAAATCTTTCTGCGCTTCGCTTGAAATATTTTGTTCGAGGAAACGGGCTTTATACATCAATTGAGTAGCTGTCCAAGGTCGCTTCTTCGGACAGAAAGCGCGAAGGATCGCGCAACTTGTGTGCGCTGCCGCAGAATGGCGATTCTGCTCCGCGCCGTGATTTTGGAAACACCCCCTCAGTCTCGGCTTCGCCTCGCCAGCTCCCCCTCAAGGGGGAGCCAAGAGAGAGAAGAGCTAACGCTCGCACTTTACCAAAGGGGATAAACGCAAAACTCATACTTTACCCAAAAGGGGACAGCAAGAGAGAGGAGCGATGCGCGCCCCGCCACCCTCGGCGCCCCTTTTGAGGGGGAGCTGGCACGCATTTATGCGTGACTGAGGGGGTGTCACCTTATTTTCAAGCCCGTCACCGTTACTCTTTTCAGAAACGAGCAGATCGAGGAGCGCGCGGAAAACTTGAAGGCGCGTACGTTCTTAGGTACGTAACTGAAAGTTGCCGCAAGCGCAACGATGAGATGCGATGTTTATGGAAAGAGCGCACGAAAAAGACGAACGGCAAACCCGTTCGTCTTTTTGCTATCCAACCAAGTTTATTCGTCGTCGGAAATCGCCAGCTCCTCCCCCAACAGATCGTTATACCTGCCAAGCGTCTGTACGGAGACGTTCTTGTAATCCTTCATGCCCGTGCCCGCGGGAATGAGCTTGCCGATAATGACATTCTCCTTCAACCCGATGAGCGGGTCGCGCTTCGTGCAGATCGCGGCCTCGGTGAGCACTCTCGATGTCTCTTGGAAGGAAGCCGCAGAAAGGAAAGAATCGGTCGCGAGCGCCGCCTTCGTAATGCCCAAAAGCACCCGCTTCGCCGTCGCAGGCACGCCCCCTTCCATGATCGTCTTTTCGTTCTGATCTTCAAACGTGAACATGTCAACAAGCTGTCCGGGCAAAAGATCGGTGCTTCCCGCATTCTCGATCTTGACCTTGCGCAGCATCTGGCGGACGATGATCTCGACGTGCTTATCGTTGATGTCAACGCCTTGCGAACGGTACACCGACTGCACTTGTTCGAGGATATAGTCCTGCACGCCCTTCACGCCCTTGATTCGGATTATGTCCTGCGGGTTCACCGAGCCCGTATTCAAGAGATCGCCTGGACGTACTTTGTCGCCCGTTTTGACTTTAAGCTCCGCATTGAACGGTAGCACATACTCGTGGAGCGGCATGTTCGTCCCCTCTTCGCTGACCGTAATGTGGTTGAGGTTGTCGCTGTTGTCGATCGAGACGATGCCCTCAAACTCCGAAAGGGTCGCAACGCCCTTGGGCTTTCTCGCCTCGAACAGTTCTTCGACACGGGGCAGACCTTGCGTGATGTCCCCCGTCGCCGCAATACCGCCCGTGTGGAAGGTTCTCATCGTGAGCTGCGTACCGGGCTCGCCGATGGACTGCGCCGCAATGACGCCCACCGCTTCGCCCACCTTGATGGGAAGGGTCGTCGCCATGTTCTTGCCGTAACACTTCGCACAGACTCCAAAGCGCGTGTTGCAATTGAAGATCGAACGGATATTCACGCCGTCCCTATACTGACGGACATAGGCGGGCAGCGCATCGAGATTTCTGCGCGCCTCTTCGCTCAACCCCGCAAAGTAGCGCTCGGCTTCCTCCGCGATCGGCGCGATCTCCTTCGCCTTCTCCTCGGTGATCATCTTGTTGCACTCGGTGATGACGTTCCCGTCCTTATCCAAGAGATCTTCTGCTGCGAATCTGCCCGTCAAACGGTCTTCGAGCGATTCGATCACCGCTCCGCTCGCCGCCCTGATCGCAAAGATCTTCGTTCCGCGCGGCTGTTTGCCCTGATAGCAGTCGTCCTCGCGCACGATGACGTCCTGCGAGACGTCGACAAGTCTGCGGGTCAAATATCCCGAGTCCGCCGTTTTGAGCGCCGTATCCGCAAGTCCCTTTCTGCCGCCGTGCGAGGAGATGAAGTATTCGAGCACCGACAAGCCGTTTCTGAAGCACGACTTGACGGGGACTTCGATCTTCTTGCCCTGCGGGTTGACCATGATCCCGCGCATGCCCGAAAGCTGCTTGATCTGGTCGATCGAACCGCGCGCGCCAGAATCCGCCATCATCCAAATGGGATTGAACTTATCCTGCGCGCCCTGTTCTTTCAAAATGTCCGCGATCTCGCTCGTCGCCGCTTCCCATTCCTCGATGACCGCGCGATGCCGTTCGTCATCTTTCAAGAGACCGCGGTCGAACTTTTTGGCGATCTTCGCGACGTTCTCCTCCGCCTTCTGTACGATCTCCTCCTTCTTTTCAGGAATCTTCATGTCAAAGACCGACGTCGTGAGCGCGGCAAGCGTGGAATATTTATATCCGCGCTCCTTGATCGCGTCGAGCACTGCCGACGCCTTGGGCGCATAGCCCGTCTTGAAGCACGCCTCGACGATCTTGGAAAGGTGTTTCTTGCCGATCGCCCGCGCGCTGCCGATGAGCTCCGTCGAAAGTTCGAGTTTCAAATAATCCTCGGGCAGCTCGCGCTTGACAAAGTTCAAGTCCTGCGGCATGCCGTCGTTGTAGATGATCCTGCCGACCGTCGTTTTCAATACGCCCGTAACATACAGCCCGCCGTTCTCGCCGCGGAATACCGCAACGTGTCCGCGGATGCCGTTGTTCTTGGCGGGTTCGTCGCGCGCAAACGTCTTTTCGTAGGGAAGAGGCAGATCGTCGAACTTCCCGTCGGGCAGACGCACCGTACGGCGGACGTAGATCTCGTCCTCGCAGTGGATGTCTTTGAGCTGGTAGCTCATGAGCGCCTCGTCAAAGGACGCAAATACGGGCGGCGTATACACTTCCCCGTTTTCGTCGGGTCTGCCCTGCGCGTCGTACTTCTTTCCCTCCTCCCTGCGGAGTATGGTGAGATAGTACGCGCCGATGATCATATCCTGCGTCGGGCTCATGACCGACTTGCCGTCGGCGAGCTTCAAAATGTTGTTTGCGGACAGCATCAAGAATCTTGCCTCCGCCTGCGCCTCGATGCTCAGCGGAAGATGGACTGCCATCTGGTCGCCGTCGAAGTCGGCGTTGAACGGCCCGCAGACGAGGGGCGAGATCTTGATCGCCCTGCCCTCGATGAGCACGGGTTCAAACGCCTGAATGGACAGACGGTGCAGCGTGGGCGCACGGTTCAATAGCACGGGATGGTCTTTGATGACCTCTTCGAGGACGTCCCAAACGAAGTCCTTTCCCTTTTCGACCGTCCGCTTCGCGCTCTTGATGTTATGACACTTGTTGGTCTCGACGAGCCGCTTCATCACAAACGGCTTGAAGAGCTCGATCGCCATTTCCTTGGGCAGCCCGCATTGATAGATTTTAAGATCCGGTCCTACGACGATGACCGAACGCCCCGAATAGTCCACGCGCTTGCCGAGCAGGTTCTGACGGAATCTGCCCTGCTTGCCGCGGAGCAAGCCCGAGAGCGATTTGAGTTCGCGGTTGGAAGGTCCAGAAAGCGGCTTCCCCCGCCTGCCGTTGTCGATGAGCGCATCGACCGCCTCTTGCAGCATGCGCTTCTCGTTCTTGATGATCATCCCGGGCGCGCCCATTTCGATCATCTTCTTCAAACGGATGTTGCGGTTGATGACCCGTCTGTACAGGTCGTTGAGGTCGGAAGAGGCAAATCTGCCGCCGTCGAGCTGGACCATCGGGCGAAGGTCGGGCGGAATGACGGGCAAAACCGTGAGCACCATCCATTCGGGACGGTTGCCGCTCGTGCGGAATGCCTCGATGATCTCGATCCGTTTGAGTGCCTTCACGCGCTTAGGACCGGAGGGATTGTTCTCGATGATCTCCTTGGTCTCTTTGCTCTCCTTTTCGAGGTCGATCGCCATCAGAAGTTCGCGGATGGACTCCGCGCCCATGCCGACTTTGAGCCCCGTATCCTCGCCGAGGGTCTCCTCGATCTCGCGCAGCTGCTTGTCATTGATGACCTGCTTGTATTCGAGCCCCGTTGTCCCAGGGTCGAGCACGACGTACGCCGCAAAATAGATGACCTGTTCGAGCGCTTTCGGGCTCATGTCGAGCAGCAGCCCGATCTTGGACGGCACGCCGCGGAAATACCAGATGTGCGAGACGGGCGCGGCGAGTTCGATGTGTCCCATGCGCTCGCGTCTCACCTTGGCGCGCGTGACTTCCACGCCGCACTTCTCGCAGACGAGCCCCTTATAGCGGATGCGTTTATATTTCCCGCAATGGCACTCCCAATCCTTGGTCGGCCCGAAGATCTTCTCGCAGAACAAACCGTCCCGTTCGGGCTTTTGCGTGCGATAGTTGATCGTCTCGGGCTTGGTCACTTCGCCGTACGACCATTCCCTGATCTTTTCGGGCGAAGCCACGCTGATCTGAATGCTGTTAAAATCGTTTAACTCGTACATATTCTTCTCCCCCCTTAATCCTCATCGTCGAAGAGATCGCTCGGATCGGCCCCGTCGTCCTCTTCGTTCTCGTCGTCCGAGAACAGCTTGTCGAACGTTCCGTCGTCGTCCACGTCGGAGAGATCGTCCTCTTCGTCGAGGTCCTTGTCGTCGAAGAGCTCCTTGGAGGTAAATTCATCGTCGTCCTCGTCGTCCTCGTCGACGTCGAAGAGCGCGCCGATGCCCTCGTCGTCCTCTTCCTCCTCGTCCTCCATGCCGAAGTCGAACTCCTCGTCCTCTTCGCCGCCGAGGTCGCGGTCGTTTTCGCGCGTTTCCTCTTCGTCGTCAAATTCGCGGATGATGAGCTCTTCGTTGTTCTCGGTGAGCACCTTCACGTCGAGCGCGAGGGATTGAAGCTCCTTCAAAAGCACCTTAAATGCCTCGGGAATGCCGGGCTCGGAGATGTTGTTGCCCTTGACGATGCTCTCGTAGGTCTTGACTCTGCCGACGATGTCGTCCGACTTGACCGTGAGGATCTCCTGCAAGATGTGCGCCGCGCCGTAAGCTTCGAGCGCCCAGACTTCCATTTCGCCGAACCGCTGTCCGCCGAACTGCGCCTTGCCGCCGAGCGGCTGCTGTGTCACGAGCGAGTACGGTCCGATCGAGCGAGCATGGATCTTGTCGTCCACGAGGTGGATGAGCTTGATCATATACATGATTCCGATCGTCACCCTGTTCTCAAAGGGCTCGCCCGTTCTGCCGTCAAAGACTTGGAACTTGCCGTCCACCTTGCCGTCGGGATTGAGCAGGTTGTTCTCCTTGAAGAGCTGTTCGATGTCCTTCTCGGTCGCGCCGTCAAAGACGGGGGTGGCGATCTTCCAGCCGAGCTGGCGGCAGACATAGCCGAGGTGCACTTCGAGCACCTGCCCGATGTTCATACGCGAAGG
>CANRLK010000039.1 GCA_947631465.1 uncultured Clostridia bacterium | reverse complement strand
TTTCTTTGTCTACCTCATCGGCATTAGCCTCTCCTGAACCACGCGACGATCGCGTGGTTTTCTTTTAGACAATAAAACGGATGGCAGAGCCGTCGTCCATTTTTATAAAAATATGCGTCTCTTATTCGCTATGATTTTTTGGGATAGTAGTCCGCTCCGCGGTTCGGTTTCACGCACTCCCGCGCCCGCCCGATACAAAAATCGTTTTTTTCAAGATCTTGCGTCAAGGTCGTCCCCGCCGCAAGGAAGGCGTGATCTTTGATCTCGATCGGCGCAATGAGGTTACAGTTGCTCCCAATAAAGCAGTCGTCGCCGACGATCGTTCGATGCTTCTTGCGCCCGTCGAAGTTCGCAAACACGACCCCGCAGCCGATGTTGACCCGCTTCCCGACCGTCGCGTCCCCAATATACGCAAGGTGCGCCGCCTTCGTGCCCTCATCAAGCGTCGAATTTTTGATCTCCACAAAGTCGCCGACCCTGCAACCGTCCCCCGCTTCGCTCCCCGCCCGAAGATAGGCAAACGGTCCGACCGTGCAATTTGTCCCGATTGAAGAATCTTTTAAGATACTTGATAAAACAACGCTCCCCGCGCCGATCTTGGAATTTTCAATGATCGAATCGCCCGCAATCTCCGCGTCCCGCCCGACAAAGCTCTCCCCCAAGACCTGCGCGCCGCATCTTATGATCGCGCCCGCCTCAATGACCGCTTGGAACGAGACGCGCGCCCCCGCTTCGATGAGCGCGCCGCGGCTCAAATGTTCTTGCGCACTCTTCTCCTGAGCGAGAGACAAAAAGAAAGGAAGATCTGACAGGGAAAAGAGCCCGCGCCCGAGCGCGAGCGAGGACAGGCGGGATTTTTGCGGCGGCTTTCCCCCGCGTCGAACATACCCGCCCGCAAAAAAATAGCTGCCCTCTTGCTCCTCGATATAGGAAAGTAGCGTCTTTCGTTCGAGAAAGGGATAGACGGGATAGAGCACGACGGCATCCTCTTCGTTTGACACATCTCCCTCATCCGCGTTCAAACTCTCCTTCATGCAGTCCCAAACAGACTTTCCCAAAAGGTCGAGCTCATAGCTCCTTTGCCCTCGAAACTCGAAAAAACTCTTTTTCTCCAAAAAAACTTTCATAAACGCATTGTATGCCCCAAACTTCAAAAGCGTGCAAACTCTTCCAAAAATCCGCGATTTTCAGCCTTCCCCGCACAAAATATGGGGTATTATGTCAGACATAGTACTATGCTAAGGGTGAAAAAACGCGATCACGGTTTCAAAATCGCGCGCTTCACGGCGTTCAAGTAACCTTTGTAGAGCATGTCCGCCTTATCTTGTGCCATAGCGGGCGTGAAGATCTTTTCGGACGTTCGTATCCGCTCGAAGTCCCCTTCCTTGAAGACGTCCAGCGTCAGCCCGCATAGAAGCGCTGCGCCGAGCGCGGTGCATTCTGGCTCGGTCGGGCGGTCGATTGGGATGCGCAGAAGGTCGGCAAGGAACTGCATCAAAAACCCGTTTCGGGACGCGCCGCCGTCGCATTTTAAGGTGCAAAGCGGAACTCCGCTCTCCGCTTGCAACAGCTCGCAAAGCTCCTTGGTTTCAAAGGCGATACTTTCAAGCACCGCGCGCACAAGGTGCGCCCGCGTCGTCGCCAACGTCAATCCCGAAAAGAGTCCGCGCGCGTCCCCGTCCCAATGCGGAACACCAAGCCCCGTAAAGGCGGGCACAAAGTACACCCTGCCCGAGTCTTTGACGCTTTCGGCAATTTCCTCGCTCTCCGCGCTCGTTTTCAAAAGCCCGAGCCCGTCGCGAAGCCACTTCACCGCGCTCCCCGCATGAAACGCGCTCCCTTCAAGCGTATACACGGTTTTATCAAACAAAGTATAGGCGATCGTGGTCAAAAGTCCGCGTTTCGAGGGGGCAAACCGCTCGCCCGTCGGAAAGAGCAGAAATAGTCCCGTTCCGAAAGTCGCCTTTGCGTCGCCCGCATGAAGACAGCCCTGTCCCAAAAGCGCCGCCTGTTGATCGCCCGCGCAGCCCGCAACTTGAATGCTTTGTCCCGCGATCATGGTCTCTCCCAAGCGCGCCGTGCAGGGAACGGGGGTTGCCAAAATGTGTTTCGGAACGCCGAAAAAGGCGAGCAGCTCCTCGTCCCAGCGCAAATTTTTAACGTCAAAGAGCATGGTCCTGCTCGCGTTGGTGTGGTCGGTAATGAAATTCCCCGTGAGGCGGAAGATGAGAAAACTGTCGATCGTGCCCGCGCAAAGCTGCTCCCCTTTCAGTAGCGGCTGCAAATTCGGGGTGTTTTCGAGAAGCCATTTGATCTTGCTCGCCGAAAAATACGCGTCGCACAAAAGCCCCGTCTTTTCCAAAATACGCGCCTGCATGTCCTTCGGAATATTTTTGCAGAACTCGCTCGTCCTTCTACACTGCCAAACGACGGCGGGCGAGACGGGTTTTCCCGTGCGCCTGTCCCAAAGCAGAACGGTCTCGCGCTGGTTGGCAATGCCGACGCCCAAAACCGTCCCGCCGTTTGCGGCTTTGACGCAGTCAAGCAACGCGGCTTGGCATTTTTGAAAGATCTCCTCGCCGTCCTCTTCCACCCAGCCGCTTTGAGGATACGTCTGCCCGATCTCGCTCTGCGCCGTATAGACGAACTTTTGCGCTTTCAAATCGAAGAGCATGGCGCGGACGCTCGTCGTGCCCGCGTCGAGTGCGATCAAATATTTCATGCGAACTCCTTTTGTATGACGAAATTCAGCAGCCTCTGCCGCCGCCTCCGCCGAATCCCCCGCCGCCGAAGCCGCCGCCTCCGCCGCTGAATCCGCCGCCGTGGTAGCCGCCGCCCGAGGACGACGGACGCGAGACGAACGAGCGCACAAAGTCCGCGTTCATGCTCTTGAACATGGAGTTGATCATGACGACGTTGAACACGTCCATCGCAAAGCTACCGTTTTGGGCGTAGACAGGCGGAGCGAGGTCGAGCCCGACAAATTTATCCGCCCAGGCGTCCGTCACGCCCAAGACCTGCGCGTACGGTAAAACGTGGTAGTAAAGCGAAGGATTTTCTTTGAGCATGAAGGCGATCTTATCCTTTTCGGTGAAGAGGATGAACTGCTTGAAGCCGAGAATATGCCCGAGCTTGTCGGAATATTCCTTCGTTCTCGTCAAGAAACGCCCTGCGACGCTTCCCGACAATGCGGAAAAGAGCACGAGGATCCCGCCCGTCCAGAGCGATAGATTCACGCACGGATGGAGCACAAAGAAAAGCACCGCAAGAAGGGACAGAAGGACCGACCCGCCCGAAAAGGCGATCAATTTTCCCTTCTTGCCCTTATATTCCTGCCATACGGCGTACATATTGCCACAAAGAGAGATGACAAACGCGATCGCGCAAGCCAAAATGCCCGACCAATAGCGGTAGCCGTGATAGACCGTCAAAAGCTGGTAGAGAAAGGCAAAGCCGCCCAAGAGCAGTGTGCAAACGACCCCGAACACGATCATGAGGGTCTTGCTCCGCGGCTCGAAGAGTTTCCCCGCCGCGAGCTCCGCGCCCGCCTTCACCGACTGCGCCGTCGTATAAAAGGTGTTCTTCAAGCTGCTCATCCGAACCGCCTCGCGGTGATCGAAGAGTTTCTCATAAAAGAGGCGGACATATCCCGGGGTATTTGAGGGCAAAGACTTGCCCGTCACCCGCAAAAGCGGGTCGTCTTGGTCGGCAAGGTCGATCGTAAGGCATCCGAGGTCCGCAAGATAAAAGACGAGCGCGCCGAGGTCCTCGCTGTCCACCTTGTTGTCGATGAGTTTACCCATGAGAAGCGGGTCCATGTCGTTGGGCGCGTCCAAATTGACCGTCGTCGTCATGAGCGGCTTTTTGCAAAAGACAAGTTTGAGAAGGATCGCAGCCCCAAGCAAAACGCCCCCGACAAGCAGAGCATACAATATGGAAAAGTCGAACCCTTGGGTAAGTATCCCGTCTTGGAATTGAAGATCGAGGGTGATCCCGTTTTCTCTGCTTATATTTTGAGCGTCGAGGACGAACGTCCGTTGATCGTTCAAGGTCACGGTCACGCCGACTTCGTCCGTTTTCGACCCCGATGAGCCCGAATAGACCGCATAGCGATCGAGTCCTTCGGGAATGTTCACGCGCGCCGAAAATTTTTGAATGGCAGCGTCCCAGCCGAAGCCCAAAAGATCGAGCGGCAAATATCCCTCTTGGGTCTTGGGCAGCGCCATCGAATAGTTGATGGTATAGGTGATCGTGCGGCTCGTGACGAGCTCCTCTCCCCGAAGATAAAAGGAGAGGAAGGACGGATCGTCGGTTTTGAGATAGGGCGAAAAATCGCGGCTCGAACAGTTCGCCGAAAGCCCCGAATAGCGCACGCCCGTATCGAGCGGAAAATCACGGATGATGCCGTGCGAGTCAAACCCCGTGAAATTCGCCGTGATGACCTCTTGAACGTCCACACTCAAATTTTTGTGAACGTCCATCGTCACATCGTAGGTCTTGATCGTAAAGTCATACGCTCCCGCAAAGACCTGCTCTCCGCGCTGCGTCCGCTCGATAGGCTCTTCAAGGGAAACCGCCGAGGCGTTGATCTCCCCCGTGAAAAGGGTAAAGGAAAAGAGGCACAGGCAGACAGCCGCGCAAAGACAAAAGGCGAGACGAAAAATTTTGCATTTCATTCTTAGAATTTGACTTGGGGGGCGCTGCGCTCGTTCTCGCTGTCGAGCTCGAAGTATCTGCGCTTTTCGAGGCGCATGCGGCGCGCAACGAGGTTGGACGGGAAGAGATCGATCTTGGTGTTGAGCTCCTTCACCGTGCCGTTATAGTAGCGGCGGGCGGAGGCGATCTCCGTCTCCACGGCTTTGAGCTGGTTTTGAAGGTCGATGAAGTTTTGGTTGGCTTTGAGGTCGGGATACGCCTCGGTGAGGGCAAAGAGGGATTTGAGCGTGCCCGTCAAGACGTTCTCCGCTTCCATTTTTCCCTCGCCCGTCGCCGTCATTGCGGCATTGCGCGCCTTGATGACCGCTTCGAGCGTCCCGCTCTCATGCTTTGCATACCCCTTGACCGTCTCCACGAGGTTGGGAATGAGGTCATAGCGTTTTTTGAGCTGAACGTCGATGGTCGCCCAGCCCTCTTCGACCAAATTTTTGAGCCGCTGCAAGCCGTTATAGCAACTAAGATACCAAGCGATCAGGGCGATGATCAAAACCACGACCACAACGCCCACGATAATGTAGACGAGCGCGCCCGTCGAGATCAAGAGAAAATTCGTCATATCGTTCTCCTTAAAAATTACTTTTGCAATATTATACCATACCGCTTTGAAAAATTCAACGCCCTGCCGTCAAATTTTCCAAAAATTCAGTTGAAAAAATGGTCTTCCCCAATGCTTTCCTTTTGCACACCCCTTTCCCCCTCGCTTTGCTCGGGTACTTTCCCCTGTAAGGGGACAGCAAGGAAAGGGGACAGCAAGGAAAGGGGACAGCAAAAAAAGGCGCAAAGCCCCACCCCTTGGCTCCCCCTCTGAAATAGGGGTGGCGCATTGCAAATTCTGCTCAACAGCCCAGTGGGCTGTGAGCTTGCGATGCGCCAGCCGAGCTGGTGGCGAGGCGGACTTGCGGCGGGGGCAACCGCCGCAAAGGCGGCGAGGCGAAGCGAGACTGAGGGGGTGTCGCCTTATTATAAGCGCGGCGCGCCGAAAGAACTTCGGCGCGCCGCCAATCATTCAAAATTCCATCAAACCCGTCTTTTCTCGCTTTCGCCCGGAAGCAAGGCGTGCTCGCCCGAAAGCGCCGCTTGCGCCGCGGTCTTTGCCGCCTTTCCCATCACCCGCTCTTCGACGAATCTCTCAAAGTCCCCGCCGCCCGAAGAGTTGAACGCGATCAAATTACCGTCCAAGAAGATCGCATGCGGCGTGCCGCCGTTGTTATCGACATGGCGGAAGATCTCCAACCCCTTCGCCACCGTGATGATCTCATCGGGAATGTTCTTCTCCTTGCGGTACTCGTTGATCCAAGCGGGCTGCTCGTTGACCTCTTTGTCGATCATGATCATCAAAATTCGGTCTTTGACGCTTTGTTCGAGCGTCTTATAAAATTCAAGGTGAAAATCGAGCAAGTATTCGCAGGGCCGGCAGCCGAGATAGAAGAAGTCGAGGTAGATGAGATCCTTCCCCTTTGCAAGCTCGGAGAGGCGGACGTACTCGTCGGGGGTCTTGGTGGTATCCTTGACGAGGAAGTCGAACATCTTGTCGCCGACGTTCACTTTGCCCTGAATGGCGGCGTCATAGTCGGGATTGTCCCCGATCAGAATCTCGCAGAACGGTTTGTCCTCGCTCATCTCGCAATAGGAGGTCTGAATGTAAGGATCGCCCAAATAATCCGCCCGCACGACGTATTTGCCGCGCGGAAGCTCGACCGTCAATGTCTCTTCGACCTCTTTGACGATTTTGTAGACGTTGCTGTTCTTGTAGATAAAAACCTGCGTCTTTTCCGAGATCGCAAAACTGCACCCCTCTTCCGCTTTGATCGTGATGCGATAGGAGACCGTCTCTTCCATCTCGTCCCTCGCGCCGCAGACGCTGCAAATGCGGTACTTCTTTCCGTCCCGATCGGTCTGCACCGCGCCGAAACTGTGCCCCTTCTCGGGAATGCGCTCCGTCGTCTCCGCGCCGCAGGCACAGCGTCCCGTCTTATAGCCCGCCGCATCGCACGTCGCCTCCTGCGTGATCGTAAAGACGTATTCGTGCTGATGCTTCTCCCCTTCTTCGCCTTTCTCCGGCTCTTTTTCGTCGGGTTCTTTTTCTTCGCCTTGCTCGGGAGTTTTTTCGCCGCCCTGCTCGGGCTCTTTTTCATCGGGTTCTTTGTCCCCTTGACCGCCCTCGGGCTCTTTTTCGCCGCCCTGCTCGGGGTCTTTTTCATCGCCTTGGTCGGGCTCTTTTTCGTCGGGCTCTTTGTCCCCTTGACTGCCTTGATTACCTTGATTCCCTTGCGAACCTTGGCTGCCCGAACTGCCTGGATCTTGCGTGCCGCCCGAGCCCTGACTCCCTTGATTCCCCTGCGAGCCTTGGCTGTCTTGGTTTTGTTCGCTGCCCTGCGCGCCGCCTTGCTCGACGCCCTCTTGATCAACGCCGCCTTGGTTCTCTGTTTCGCCGCAGGCGGCAACGCCGAGCGACAGCGACAGAATGAGCGCCGATATTAAAATGATTTTACGAAAACGTTTCATATTTTCCTCCTCTATGAATATTTAACACGGCTTTCGGGCTTCGTCAAGACGGCTTAAAAAGATTGAAGAAAGATTTTTGCGCGGAGCACTTTTAAGCGTACGGTTGACAAGATTTGAGTTATATGGTATACTTTCCATAAAAAACGGAGGGATCTATGCAAATTTCCAAAGATATTCTCTATGTCGGGGTGAACGATCACAAGACCGACCTTTTCGAGGGGCAATATCCCGTGAAAAACGGGATGGCGTACAACTCCTATCTCATCGACGACGAGAAGATCGCCGTGATGGACAGTGTGGACGCGCGGTTTTTTCAAGTGTGGCTCAAAAACTTGAAGGAAGTCCTGCGCGGCAGGTCGCCCGACTATCTCGTCATCCAGCACATGGAGCCCGATCATTCGGGGAGCATCGTCTCGTTTTTGACGGCGTTCCCGAAGGCGGTCGTCGTTTCTACGGTCAAGGCGTTCAAAATGATGGAGCAGTTCTTCGGCACGGATTTTCAAGATCGCAGGCTCATCGTCAAGGAAGGCGACAAACTCCCGCTCGGCAGGCACACCCTCTCCTTTGTCGGTGCGCCCATGGTGCATTGGCCCGAAGTCGTCGTCACCTTCGATGAAACAGACGGCGTGCTCTTCTCGGCGGATGCGTTTGGCAAGTTCGGCGCGAACGACGTCGAGGAAGAATGGAGCGAAGAGGCGCGGCGGTATTATTTCGGGATCGTCGGAAAATACGGCGCGCAGGTCCAAGCGCTTCTCAAAAAGACGGCGGAGCTCAAAATCACGACCATCTGTCCCCTGCACGGTCCTGTCCTCACCGAGCACTTGGAATATTACTTGAATTTATACAATCTTTGGTCGTCGTACGTTGCGGAGAGCGACGGGATCTTCATCGCCTACACGTCGGTGTACGGGCACACGGAAGCGGCGGTCGAGATCTTGAAAGAACAGCTGCTCAAAAAGGGCTGCCCGCGGGTGGTGGCGCTCGATCTTGCCCGCTGTGACATTTCGGAGGCGGTCGAGAATGCGTTCCGCTTTGAAAAGATCGTCCTTGCGACGACGACCTACAACTCGGAGATCTTCCCGCCCATGCGCAACTTTTTGCAGCATTTGATCGAGCGCAACTTCCAGAGCCGGACGGTCGCATTCATCGAAAACGGCAGCTGGGCGCCGATGGCGACCAAGGTGATGAAGAGCATGCTCGAAAACTGCAAAAATTTGACGTTTTCCGAGCACAACGTGCGCATTTTGTCGGCGTTGAGCGTTGAATCGAGTGCAGAGATCGAGGCATTGTCGGATGAATTTTGTGCGAACTATCTCGCGCGCTCCGAAAATGCCGAGAAGAACGACCCGTCCGCGCTCTTCAAGATCGGCTACGGGCTGTATGTCGTGACCTGCCGCGACGGCGAGAAGGACAATGGGCTCATCGTCAATTCCGTGACCCAGCTCACAAATACGCCGAACCGCATCGGGGTCGCGATCAACAAGGGCAATCTCTCGCATGACATCATCAAAAAGACGGGCATTTTGAACGTGAACTGCCTCTCCGTCGAAGCCCCCTTCCGCGTATTCGAGCATTTCGGCTTCCAGAGCGGGCGGGATGTGGATAAGATCAAGGATCTCGAACAAAAGCTGCGCTCCGAAAACGGGCTGATCTTTTTGTCGAGATATATCAATGCGTTCATGTCGTTGAAGGTGGAGCGTTACATTGATTTCGAGACGCACGGCATGTTTGTCTGCACGGTCGAGGAGTCGCGCGTGATCTCGCAGGCGGACACGATGAGCTATTCGTACTATCAAGAAAATGTGAAACCCAAGCCCGAGACGGGCGGCAAGAAGGGCTATGTCTGCAAGGTGTGCGGGTATGTGTATGAAGGCGAGTCGCTGCCCGAGGACTTTGTCTGTCCCCTTTGCAAGCATGGCGCGGCGGACTTTGAGAAGTTATAAGAGTTTCGATGAAAAGGCTTGCTGCGCAATCTTTTCATCGAGGAAACGGGCTTGGATCATCAATTGAGTTGGTTCTCAATTATCGCTTCTTCGAACAACAAGCGCGAAGGGTCGCGCAACTTGTGTGCGCTACCGCAGAATGGCGATTCTGCTTCGCGCCGTTGATTTAGAATTGACACCCCCTCAGTCTCGGCTAACGCCTCGCCAGCTCCCCCTCAAAGGGGGCGCCAGGGGGAAGCGCAAATGCCTCGCACTTTCCCAAAGGGGACAGCAAGAGGGAGGCGCGAAGCTCGCCCCCAATCTTGGCTCCCCCTTCGAGGGGGAGCTGGCGCGAAGCGACTGAGGGGGTGTAAATTCCAAATCAACGGCGCGAAGCAGAATCGCCATTCTGCGGCAGCGCACACAATTTGCCGCATTTCTGCGGCTTCCTGTCCGAAGAATCAAATACGAACAGCACCTCAATTGATGACCCAAGCAAGTTTCCTCAAACGAAGGCTTTTGCGCATGCAAAAGCCTTCCTTCGGTAAAACGGTAAATTTTCACACAATTTTTATCTTTCCCCATGGACAAATGTATTCTTTTTATGATATAATTTTGACAGAATCCGACTCGGGAGTATGAAAAATGAAAATTTTCACGCGAAAAATCACCCTATTCCTCACCCTGTTCGCGCTCGGCTTTGCGGGCGCGCTCGGACTTGGGCTTCTGCACAAATCCCAAGATCCCCTCTCCGTCCAAGCGGCGGAGGGGCAAATGGTCAAAATGACCCTCAAAGGGCTCGAAAATAAGGAATACGAGCTCGACGTCTACTACGACGGCAATTACTACTACCTCGCCGACTACCTTCGCAACATCGTCATCTTCAACGGCAGCGACATCGAGGATTTTGCAAGCTATGGAAACAACTTCAAGCTCTACGCAAGCCGCAACGGCGAGTTTACCGATCCGACCGCCGTCACCCTCTATTACAACTGCGTGCAGGTCTACGACGCGTACACCGAAGAGAACATCGGCGTAGAACTCAAAGGGCTCAACGACAATGCGGACGATATTTTGAACAACGCCACCGAAAACGGCGAGGTCACGGTCTATGCGATCGCCCATCTCAACAACGGCGCAAACCGCTATAACGCCTCTTTCTCTCCGCAATGGAACAAGGACGATACCGCCATCTCCCACGGCTTCATGTACGTCGGCGACGGAAACCCCGAGGGCACGGACACCCAGGGCAACTACTATCATTTCTATCAGCAGGCGCGCTCGCTCGACACGATCGGACACGAATACCAGCACGGGGTCACGCGCAGCGTTTGGGGCTACTCCCCCTCGACGTCGGGCGACTACGGCGCGATCAACGAAGCGACCTCGGACATCTTCGGCATGCTCATCGAAAACGTCGAAGAGAACAAGAACGCCTCTTCCCCCGTCCCCTTGCGCGACGAGTCCTGGGACAACGGCACGAAGGCGACCTACGACGGCACGCCCCTTTACAGCATGCGCACGAAGAGCCCCTACTACCGCTTCGATCTCACCGAGCGCACGATCTGCGAGCACGGGGAGGAAGGGCATAACAACAGCTGCGACTACGGCTATGTCCATTACAACAGCACCATTCTCACCAACGCGCAATATCTCGCTTGGAAGCGCGCGCCCCAGGCCTTCACCCGCCAAAAGATCGGCAAGCTCTGGTATGAAACCATCCATCACATCACGCCAGAATCGACGCTCGAAGACTTCGCGTTGGAGTCCCTTCGCGCGGCGCAAAAATTGGATTTTGAAGAAGAGGCGATCGAAACCCTCTACGGCGTTTATACCGCAAAGGGATTCCCGCTTTGCAAAGTGACCTTCGAAGGCGCAGACGGCAAGGTCTATCACACCGAATACGTCCAAAAGGGCGAAAGCGCGGCAACGCCGAGCAAGCAGCCCGTCAAGGAGAGCACGGTGCAGTACAGCTATTCGTTCAAGGGCTGGAAGGGAGATCTCGAAAACGTCACCGAGGATATTACGGTCACGCCCGAATTTGAGGAGAGCCTTCGCCAATACAGCGTATCTTTCTATTTGGAGAGCGGCGAGCTTTACAAGAGCGAGACCCTCCCCTACGGCGCGCTCACCCTGCCCACCCTTCCCGAAGGGTTCGAGGCTTGGTATCTCGACGCGGAACTGACAAAGCCCGCCGAGAACGCGAAGGTCGAGGGCGACATGAAGCTCTATGCAAAAGCCGCTCCCGTCAAGGATGACGGCGCGGATCTTGGCTTGATCCTGGGGATCAGCATTCCCGTCGCGGTCCTCGTTGCGGCGGGGGTCGCGGTCTTGATCGTCATCCTGAAAAAACGGCACGCATAAATTGGCACATTTCATCCGCCCCATCGGCGGTCGAAAAATTCGGAAAGGGGGAAAAGAAATGAGAGGAAAACGCAAAACTCGATGTTTCCCGTTCCTATTGGGGATCGGGGCGTGCGCCTTGGCGGCGTTCGGGTTCGGATGTCTGAATCGCGTCGAACGCTTTTCTGTCGCCGCGGATGAGACAGAACCCCAAATCGGGCGCATGGAGCTCGAACAGACCGACGCGCTCGGGAACAAGGTGACCGTCCCCGTCGAATACGACGGCGAGAAGTATATCTTAAAGGATATGCTCCGCAACATCTTTGTCTATGACGCATCCTCGGCAAGGTCGCAGGCGGAGATCGAGAACAACGACTTCCCCATCTATACGAGCGAGGACGGCGTCTTTGAGGACGGGATGGCGATCAGCATCTATTCCAATATCATCCGCGCCTATGACTTTTACACGGCGGAAAACGTCGGGATGGATTTCCCGGGGGTGAACGGCAGAAACGACGACATCCCGAACAACATCGCCGACAATCCAAACGAGATGCCCTTCTTCATCTATGTGCACTTCAACGGCGGAGGCATGCGGTTCAACGCCGCCTATTCCGCACTGACGACGCGATATGCAAGTGTGATGGTCGTCGGCGACGGCAGTCTCAACAATCCCAACAACGATCTTTATATGCAGGGAACGGCATGCGATGTCATTGCCCACGAATACATGCACGGGATCACCAATGCGGTGGCGCGGCTCGCGCAAAGCGGCGACCCCGGGGCGATCAACGAGGCGGTCTCGGACATCTTCGGCGCGCTCATCGAGGGACACGACCCGAGCGAGGACGATTTTTGGCTCATGGGCGAGGACTGCGCGGCGCGCGGCAACGCGATGCGCTCGGTCAAAGACCCCAAACAGGGCGGCACGAAGGGCGCGGAGACCATCAATGACAAGCAAATTTGCCAGCACCGTTGGCACAATCAAAACTGCGACTACGGCGGCGTACACTACAACAGCACGATCATCTCCCACCTTCAATACACGGCGTACAGCGTCGCGCCCGAATATTTTACGCGCGAACGCATGGCAAAGCTCTGGTTCAGGACCGTTCAGACCCTTTCGTCGGACTCGACCTTCCAAGACTTTGCGAACAAGTTCCGCGCGGCGGCGATCGCGCTTTCATTCGATCAGGAGGCGATCGACGCGATCGATTACAGTCTCTTTGTGAACGGCTTCCAAAACACAGGCGCATTCCACAGGGTCAGCTTTATGGGCGACGACGGGAAGCTCATTTCGGACGTCATTGTAAAGCACGGCGAAGCGGCGGTCGCACCCGAAGCGCCCGAAAAAGCGCCGACCGAGGGCTATCGGTACATCTTCGAGGGCTGGGACAAAGCTTTCGACATCGTGACGCAAGATCTCGTCGTTCGTGCGATCTACCGCGAAGAGGCGCGCCTCTACCGCGTCGAATTTATGGACGCGCAGGGCAATGTGTTCAAGCAGCAGGAAAACGTGAGCTATCCCGACCTCAGCGCGGTGAAGAGCACGGACAACATCACCCCGCCCGAAAAGGCGAGCACCGTCCAATACGACTATGTGTTCGACCATTGGGAGACCTATTTGAGCGAAGCAGAGGGACGGGTGACGATCACCCCCATCTATACGCAAAAACTTCGGCAGTACAATATCGTGTACAGTTATCAGGGCAGAGAGTACTATTCGACGACGCGGGACTATGGCATTTTGGAGCTCATCGACGTGCCCGAGGGATGTCTCGGCTGGTACATCGACAAGGATTGCACGATCGCGGCAAGCGGGAGAATGCTCGATCATGACCTCACGATCTACGGAAAAGCGGAGCATGATTTTACGGGCTTGATCATCGCGGTATTCTGCGTCGGGGTCGCGGTCCTGGCGGGCGGAGCGGTCGTTGCCGTTGTCGTCTATAAGAAAAAACACAAGAAAAGATTTTAAGATTTTTTCTTGTCATATAAAATCACCGTAAAAGGAGGCAGAAAATGAAACGAATGCTATTTTCGACATTGGCGCTTACCTTATCCCTGTGCGTTTTGGCAAGCTGCGGACAAACGGAAACCTTTGTTAATCCCGGGGACTACCTCGGCGGGGGCGGAACGGGCGAGATCGCGGACAGCGCCGACGATGTTACGGGCGATCTGAAAGAAGATTTTACGGATAACACGCTCTCCGACCTCTCCAAAAACTCCTCTTCGGACGGAGCAATTACGGTCGCGCCGACGGATGAGGTATACACCATTTCCGAGAGCGGGACATACCGTTTCAGCGGTAGCTACGGCGGGATTGCGCTCGGCGCGGACAGCCTTAAACTGCACCTCATCTTTGACGGCGCAACGATCGAATCGGCTGACGGCATTGCCTTAAACGGCGCAGACCATAAAAAAGCCGAGGTCGTTCTCACGCTCAACGGTGAAAATTCCATCCTCTCCTCTGCCGAGGGGGAAAACGCCGTCCATATCAAGGGGTCGCTCTCGATGAACGGAAACGGCTCTTTGTCGGTCACAAGCGCGGGCAAGAATGCAATCAAAGTTTCCAAAGAGTTTGAAATCGTCGATTGCACGCTTTTGCTCACGGCTTCCAATCACGCGATCTCCGCGCTCTCCGTGTCTGCCTCAAACTGCGAAATCAACGTTCTGTCCGCGGGCAAGGACGGGATCAATGCGGAGTGCGACGACGAGACGACCGCATTCACGACCGAAGAGGGCTACGTCTATTTGAAAGACGTCGATTATTCCTGCTTAGCGTCGGGCGACGGCATCCAAGCCGATACCGTCGTCTATATCGACGGCGGCAATTACAACATTAAAACGACGGGCAGTTTCGTCCCCAAAACGCAGATGTCCGAATACGGGATAGACGCGGACGATTTTAAGTACATCAAATCGGGGAATACCTATCAAAGAATTGCAAGCGACGAAACCAACTGGTATAGTTCCAATCAGCTCTACGGACTTGTGCAGGGGTGCAAGGGAATCAAAGTCGGAGAGATCGAATATCCCGACCCGAGCGACCCCGACAAAGAGATTACCGTCAGCGAGGGCGACTACTCCATTATCATTGAAAGCGGCACATTCACAATCGACAGTACGGACGACGCTGTTCATGCAAACAGCGGAAATCTTTCGGTGAGCGGCGGAGCGTTTACGATCTCCACTTTTGACGACGCCTTGACGAGCGACAATCTCACAAAGATTACGGGCGGACAAATTACTGTATCGAAAAGTTATGAGGGCATTGAAGGCGGCTATGTCGAGATCACGGGCGGCGCGATCGACATTACGGCGAGCGACGACGGGATCAATGCCGCGAGCGACGATGCGCGCGTGGTCGAGCATATCATCATCTCGGGCGGGGAAATTACCGTCAATGCCGAGGGCGACGGCGTGGATTCCAACGGCTCGATCAACATGACGGGCGGCACGCTCATCGTGTTCGGTCCGACTTCGGGCGCTAATTCGGCGCTTGACGCGGACAGGGGAATCCTCATTGACGGTGGCTATCTCTTTGCGGTCGGGCCTCTCGGCATGGTGGAAACGCCCGCGAGCAATTCCAAGCAGAATGTCCTCTCCTATGCGCAAAACCAAGCGATCGGCGCAAACACCGTCCTGTCTTTGACCGATGAAACGGGCGCGTCGATCTTCTCCATCACCGTGAAAAAGAGCTGTCAATCGGTCATTGTCTCCTGCCCCGAACTTGTTATGGAGAAGAACTTCAAGCTCTACGGCGGCGACACGCAGCTCTGCGCCTTTACGGTCTCTTCGGTCATCACTTCGATCGGTTCGCAGGGGAATATGGGGAATCCGAACGGGACTCCTCCCGGCGGCTTTGGCGGCGGTTTCGGCGGCGGCATGGGAGGACCTGGAAGGCGGTAAGATATAACGCCCATCGCAAAACGTTTTTGAAAAAAGTTAATACAAGCAAAAACCCCGCGTAGATTCGCGGGGTATTTCATTTTGAAGAGGGCGTCATAATTAAAACAATAACCCCTTTTGGCGCAAAAAGCGGTTATTGTTGGCGGAGTGTAATGCTCCACCCCTCAATGGAACAGCAGGGCAACAAAATACGTCGCCCACCACTTGCCCCTCTTCAACTTGGCTCCCTCGCTGGAAAAGGGGTGGGGCATTGCAACGCGCCCCCAACTTGGCGTCCCCTTCGAGGGGTGGAGCGGCGCAACTTCTGTTCGACAGCCCAGTGGGCTGCGAACTGCGCCGCGCCAGCCGAGCTGGTGGCGAGGCGGACTTGCGGCGGGGG
>CANRLK010000038.1 GCA_947631465.1 uncultured Clostridia bacterium | reverse complement strand
AGACGAGCTGGCGCATGTTCTTGTTGTAGGAGAGAAAGCTCTCGGACTCGAAGAAGGTCATGATCTGCGCGATCGCCCAGCCGTCGGGCATGGCGTCGAAGAACTTTTGGAGCAGCCACATGCCGTTGTACTCCAAAACGACCCGCTCCGCGCCGTGCTTTTTGGTGAGCGCCTTCAAATTTTCGAGGGTGAGCCCGCTTTCGTCGATCAATTCAATTGCATATTTTTTCACGGCAAAGCGGGAGGGATCATATTCCTCCTCCCCCTCTTCTGCAACGAGCAGCAGCGTCTTTTCGCCCGAGTCGAACCGCTCGTCCTCGAACGTCTCTTGGATAAACTTGGTCTTTCCCGACTCCAAGAACCCGAGAAAGAGATAAACAGGCACTTCCTTCGGCATACGTCAACCCAAAAACAGCTCTTTGAGCTTCTCCTCGTCCAAATTGCAGCCAATCACGCACAGCCTGCCCGTGGGAATGGGCGCGCCGCCGCGAACATCCACTTCGCCTGGGACAAAGTCGAAATAGATCCAGCCGTCCTTGCCGTCCACGATCCCCTTCGCCCGCAGCACTTGCCCGTATTTTCCGCCGTCAAGCGCTTCCAAGGCCGCTTTGAGCGCGTTTTCGTCAAATTTCTTTGCCGTCTCCACGCCCCAGCTCGAAAAGATCTCATCCGCATGGTGATGGTGATGATGATGTTCATGCTCATCCTCGTCATCATCGTCATGCTGGTGGCAACATTCGTGCTCATCCTCATCATCCTCGTCATGATGGTGGTGATGGCAATATTCGCGCTCGTCGTCATCGTCGTCGTGGTGGTGATGGCAGCATTCATGCTCATCGTCCTCATCGTCGTCGTGGTGGTGATGGCAGCATTCATGCTCATCGTCCTCATCGTCGTCGTGATGGTGATGGCAGCATTCGTGCTCGTCGTCCTCGTCATCGTCGTCGTGGTGGTGATGGCAGCACTCGTGCTCGTCGTCCTCGTCGTCGTGATGGTGGTGATGATGATGTTCTTCTTCGGCTTCCTTGGCGAGGCGTTCGAGTTCGGCTTTGAGGTCGTCCTTGCGCTCCATGACGGAGAGGATCTCCTTGCCCGAGAGCTTGTCCCAATCGGTGGTGACGACGGACGCGGTCGTATGCTCCTTCAAAAGCGCGAGCGCCTCGTCGACCTTTTCGGGCGACGACGTGTGCGAGAGCAGGATGCAGCTCGCGTTTTGCACTTGATCGAGGAAAAATTCACCGAAATTCTTCAAATACATTTTACATTTCTTCGCGTCCACGACGGTGCAGAAGGCGTTGAGCTGTGCGCCCTCGACCTCTGCGCGTTGGACGGCGCGGATGACGTCCGAGAGTTTGCCGACGCCCGAGGGCTCGATGAGGATGCGGTCGGGCTTGAACTTTGCGGCGACCTCTTTGAGCGCCTTTGAAAAGTCGCCGACGAGGGAACAGCAAATGCAGCCCGAGTTCATTTCGTTGATCTCGATGCCGAAATCCTTCAAAAATCCGCCGTCAACGCCGATCTGCCCGAACTCGTTCTCGATGAGGACGAGCTTTTCGCCTTGGTACGCTTCCGCGATCAATTTTTTTATGAGCGTCGTCTTGCCCGCGCCCAAAAATCCCGAAAAAATATCGATCTTTATCATAATATCCCTCCGCTTTCCGCTCAAATGACGAGCGTTTTATGTAACAAATTTAGAAATTCCAATTCCCGTTTTTGAAGATCTGGACTCTCTCGCCGTTCTTGGTCACGCCGAAGATGTCCATATCCTTAGAGCCGATCATGAAGTCAACGTGGATCATGCTGTCATTGACGCCCTTTTGGCGGATCTCCTCGTTTGTCATGTCCTCATAGCCTTTGAGGCATTCGCCGAAGCCGTGCCCGAGCGCCAAATGGCAGCTGGCGTTTTCGTCGAACAGGGTGTTGTAGAACAAGATCCCCATGTTGTTGATGGGCGAATCGTAGGGAATGAGCGCGCACTCGCCGAGCATTCTCGCGCCCTCGTCCATAGAGATCATCTTTTCGAGCAAATGCTGATTCTTCTCGGCTTTGACCTCGACGACCTTGCCGCCTTCAAAGCGGACGGAAAAGTTGTCGATGACCTCGCCCTGATAGGAGAGCGGCTTCGTGGAGTAGACGATCCCCTCCGCCTCGCCCGCCTTGGGGGAAGTATAGATCTCCTCGGTCGGGATGTTGGCGTTGAAGGACACCCCGCCCCACGGAATACCTGCGCCGCCGCAGAAGACGCCGTTTTCGAGCAAGCCGACCTTGAAGTCCGTGCCGTTCGAAGAGTGGTATTCGAGCGATTTGAGCTTTAATTTATTGAGATAATCGCAGCGCTTGAAGAGTTCGTCGTTGTGCATCGCCCAAGTGCGGTTGGGGTCGGGACCGTCCGCGCGGGATGCGGTAAGGATGGCGTCCCAAAGTTGTTCGACCGCCTTGTTCACCATGACGTTCGGGAACACCTTCTTCGCCCAAGCCTTGCCTGGAACGGCGGCGATACACCATTGATATTTATACTCCATTTTGTCGCGGTAGGGCTTGCTAACTTTGGTCCGCGCCATGCGCACGCGCGTGAATTTCTCTTGATCGACCCCTGCGAGCCCGTCGGGATCGGCGGATTGCAGGTAGAGCATTGCGGGAAGTTCCTTCAAGCGGTACTCCATGCGCTCGATCTCCCACTTTTCGGTGCGGGCGAGGATGTCCTCTTTCGCGAACTTATAATGGAACTTTTGCAAGGGCTGATGAGAAAATTCCACGGTGACGAGTCCCGCCCCCGCACGGTAAAGTTCTTCGACGACCATCTCGACAAATTCGGGTTGGTCGAGCTCCGCGGTCACGATGACCCATTGCCCCTTCTTGACGTTGATGCCCGTCTTTGCGAGCAATTTTGCGTATCTTCTCAGTTGCAGCTTGTTCATTGAATTGTTCTCCTTTTGATTGTTTTTAAGCTGTATAAAAAAATTTTCTTTTCCTTATATTATACCCTTCCGAGCGAAATGCGTCAACCGAAGGGACGGGGAAGCGCGAAAAAAATTCCCCGATTTTGAGATTTTTTTGAACGAAACCGAAGATATTGTAGAACCTATGTCAGACATAGTACTATAAATTTGCATTTGAGAGCGCGTTTATGTCAGACATAGTACCACAGATCCGCTTTCGAGGCTGCGTTTGACGTCGATGATGCGCTGGTTGGACGAGCCGCGGAATTTGAGGCGGATGTCTTTTTTGTCCTCTTCAAACCTGCCGTCGACCAAGACGTCGATCAAGGAGAGGAGCGCGGCGGTTGCCTCGGTTTGGATCTCTTGTTCTTGCATCCCCTTTCCGTTGAAGGTATAGCCCGTGAAGCACCAGATATTTTTTTGGGGAAAGCGGGCTTTGACGCGGCGGACGAAGGCCAAGATGGCGCGCTGGTTTTCGGGCTCGAAGGGGTCGCCGCCGAGGAGAGTGAGCCCTGCGATATAGTCGGGGGCGAGAAGGTTTAAGATATGCGCTTCGACGGATCCGTCGAAGGGGCTGCCGTAGGAGAAGTCCCAGGTGCAGGCGTTGAAGCAGCCCTTGCAATGTCTTCTGCAACCCGAAACAAAGAGGGAGATTCGAACTCCCTCTCCGTTGGCGATATCACAATCTTTGATTTCGGCGTAATTCATAAAACACCCCGCTTAATTCTTTCGACGAAAATCTTTCCTACGGAAATATTTCTCGTCGAGGAAACTGACCTTGTACATCAATTAAGTTGGTTCTCAAAGTTCGATTCTTCGGACAATAAGCCGTAGGAATGCGGCAAATTGAGTGCGCTTATGGAAAATTGTAATTTCCCAACGCGCAGTAATTTTAAGAAACGCCCCCCTCAGTCTCGGCTTCGCCTCGACAGCTCCCCCTCTCCGTAGGGGAGCCAAGTTGGGGGCGCTTTCACGCTCTTTTCTTACTGTCCCCTCGGAGGGGAAAGTACCCGAGCTTTGCGAGGGGAAAAGGGGTGCGCAACGATCGAGCATTTTAATAAGGAGACACCCCCTCAGGCGCTCCGCGCCAGCTCCCCCTATTTCAGAGGGGGAGCCAAGGGAGGCGGGCGTGCGCCGCCTTTACTTGCTGTCCCCTTTGAGTAAAATGTGAAATTTTCGCTTTTCCCTTCCCTGCTGTCCCCTTTGAGGGGTGAGCATTGCACTCCGCCAACGGTTAATAATCGTTGGCGCAATGCGACAGGAGTGAGCGCATCACAGGCGCGAACGCTGACCGAACACGGGGTTCTACCCGTGTGAGACAGTACCCGAGCAAAGCGAGGAGAAAAGGGGTGTGCCTGAAAATGAGCCTTGCACATAAGGAGACACCCCCTCAGGCGCTCCGCGCCAGCTCCCCCTATTTCAGAGGGGGAGCCAAGGGATGGGGTTCGTTCACGTTGCCTTGCGGCGGTCGCCCCCGCCGCAAGTCCGCCTCGCCACCAGCTCGGCCGTACTCGCCTTCGGCTCGTGCGCCTCGCATGGAAAAACAATAGAATGGCGCGTCTTCGCATGTAGCTCACAGCCCACTGGGCTGTTGAGCAGAATTTGCAATGCTCCACCCCTTTAACAAAGGGGTAGCCAAGATAAAGATATATGCCCTTTATTTTAAATCCAATGGCGTTAGGCGGAATTGACTTCCGCCGTGCGCGACTCAATATGCGCGCCACCGCACGCAGGTTGTTAAGCAAGGCAACAAAAGGGGCGGGCGATAACGTTCCATGAAATCAACAAAGCTGAATCCTCAAACGAAATATTTCAAGCATAGCGCAGAAAGATTTCGTTCGAAACATTACAAATCATGTGCGTTAGGCGGAATTGACTTCCGCCGTGCGCGACTCAATTTGCACAATCCTTTGTGCTCATGCCCTTTGTTTCTATAATCACGGCGCGAAGCAGAATCGCCATTCTGCGGCAGCGCACTCAAGCTGCGCGACCCTTCGCGCTTGTCGTCCGAAAAAGCGAATTTTGAGAACAATCTCAATTGATGACCAAAGCCCGTTTCCTCGAACGAAATGTTTCAAGCGAAGCGCAGAAAGATTTCGTTCGAAAAATTAAAGGTGTAAGACCCGATCCTTGATCTCCTGCGTTCTGCCTTGATTCCAAAACTGCGTGCCGATGTAGCCGCAAGTGCGACGCGCTACGTTCATCTTGCTCTGGTCGCGATTGTGGCAGTACGGGCACTCCCAAAGCAGCTTCCCGTCCTCTTCCACGATCTGGATCTCCCCGTCATACCCGCATGCCTGACAGAAATCGCTCTTCGTGTTCAGTTCCGCATACATGATGTTCTCATAGATGTATTTCATCACGGCGAGCACGGCGGGAATGTTGTCCTGCATGTTCGGAACTTCGACATACGAGATCGCCCCGCCCGGGGACAGACGCTGGAACTCGCTCTCGAATTTCAGCTTCGTGAAGGCGTCGATCTTCTCCGTCACATGCACATGATAGCTGTTCGTGATATAGTTCTTGTCCGTCACGCCAGGGATGATCCCGAACCGCACTTGCAATGCCTTCGCAAATTTATACGTCGTGCTTTCAAGCGGCGTGCCGTAGAGCGAAAAGTCGATGTTGTGCTTCGCCTTCCACTCCTTGCACTTGTCGTTCATGTGCTGCATCACTTCGAGCGCAAACGGTTTCGCCTCTTCGTCGGTGTGCGATTTCCCCGTCATGTACTTCACGCATTCATACAGCCCCGCATAGCCGAGCGAGATCGTCGAATACCCGCCGTACAGGAGTTTGTCGATCGTCTCTCCCTTTTTGAGCCGTGCCAGCGCGCCGTATTGCCAAAGAATGGGCGCAGCGTCCGAAAGCGTGCCCTTCAAACGGTTGTGCCGCTCCATCAGCGCGCGGTGGCAGAGCTCCAACCGCTCGTCAAAGATCCGCCAAAACTCCTGCATGTCCCCGCCCGATGAGAGCGCAACGTCGGGCAAGTTAATCGTCACCACCCCTTGGTTGAATCTCCCGTAGTACTTCGGCTTTCCGTTTTCGTCGACATACGGAGTCAGGAAACTGCGGCAGCCCATGCAGGTATAGCAATGCCCCTCGCCGTTCTTGTCGATCTTGTATTCAAGCATCTTCTTCTCGGAGATATAGTCGGGCACCATCCGCTTTGCCGTGCATTTTGCCGCAAGCTCCGTGAGATACCAATACTTGCTCCCCTCGCGGATGTTGTCCTCTTCCAATACATAAATGAGCTTCGGGAATGCGGGCGTCACCCAAACTCCCGACTCGTTCTTCACCCCTTGGATCCGCTGGTTGAGCGTCTCTTCGATGATCATCGCAAGATCCGCCCGTTCGCGCTCGCTCCGCGCCTCGCCGAGATACATGAACACCGTGACAAACGGAGCTTGTCCGTTCGTCGTCAGAAGGGTCACGACTTGATATTGAATGGTCTGAATGCCGCGCTTGATCTCGTCGCGCAGCCGCTTTTCGGCAATGCGGGAGATCGTGTCCTCCATCACGGCGACGTCTTTGAGCTCTTCCTTGACCTCCGCACGGATCTTTTGGCGGCTGATGTCCACAAACGGCGCAAGATGCGTGAGCGAAATGCTCTGCCCGCCGTATTGGTTGGACGCAACTTGCGCGATGATCTGCGTCGCAATGTTGCATGCCGTCGAAAACGAATGCGGCTTCTCGATGAACGTGCCCGAAATGACCGTCCCGTTTTGAAGCATGTCCTCCAAATTGACGAGATCGCAGTTGTGCATGTGCTGGGCGAAATAGTCGGCGTCATGGAAATGGATGAGCCCCTGCTCGTGCGCTTCGACAATGTCGCGCGGCAGCAAAATGCGGCGCGTCAAGTCCTTGCTCACTTCCCCCGCCATATAGTCCCGCTGGACGGAGTTCACCGTCGGGTTCTTGTTGGAATTTTCCTGCTTGACCTCTTCGTTGTTGCACTCGATCAAGGTCAAGATCTGTGCGTCCGTCGTGTTGGACTTGCGGATGAGCGCGCGCGTATAGCGATAGGTGATATATTTCCGCGCCACCGCAAACGCCTTTTGGTCCATGATCTGGTTCTCGACAAAGTCCTGCACTTCCTCGACGTTGACCGCTCGGTTCAAGTCCTTCGAAAGCGCGGCGACCTTGTCCGCGATCAGCTTGATCTGCTCCTCGCTCAGACGGTTGTCCTCGCTCACTTCGTCATTTGCCTTGCGCACGGCGTTCACGATCTTTTGAATGTCGAATGCCACTTCCGCGCCGTTTCGTTTGATGATCTTCATATCCCGCTCTCCTTTCCTTTTGCTCATCGGTGAAAAACGTCCCCCGAACGAGGACGCTATTATCATACTACAAATTTTCCCCCTTGTCAAGTCTTTGACACAAGATTTTGGGAAATTTTTTTCAGTCGGATACAAGATATTGTGGTTGTGAAAATACTCAATAAAGAAAGCGTGAAACAAAGGCGCAAAAAGTTTCTCAAAATTCGGCGGGTCAGAGGTTTGATGCGAGCGCCTTGGTTCTCGGACTTTTGACGGTTTTCAGCAATTTTTCTCTTGCGGTTTCGTCGCCGTTTCTGACAAGCGCATCGAAGAGGGCGAGCGGCTCGCCGTAAAATTCGACGGCGGCTTGGACGCGCTTTTCCCGCAGTTCTTTGAGGGGCAAAAAAACCTCGCGATATTCTTGACAGAAACCCTCTTTGTCGCCGCTCGAAAGGAGATACAGGCAACGGCAATAGCTCTTGGCGGGCAGGAAGGGGCGGGTCGCGAGTTCGTTCGAGTATTCGAGGAAGGTCTCATCGTCGCCAAGGGCGAACGAGGCGAGGGCGATGCGAAGGCGCAGGGCTTCCGAGACCATGCTCCTGCCGTCGGGAAGCCAGACTTCGAGCATGAATTTCGCCGTTGCGATCGCGCAGGCATACTCCCCTTTTTCCATGTTCCGATCGACCCGCTTTGACTGCACTTTGACAAAGATCAAATTAAAGATCCCGAAGCAAAGCGCGCCTGCGCCCACGAAGATCCCCGTGAAGCTGCCCTCGATGACCTCGACGGCGTAGAGGACGGCAGCGACGTCAAGGAACAGGAACACGACGCCGCAAAGGACGATGAGCCCGAGTTTCCCCGTCTTTTTGGCGGGGGGAATGGCGTGGGTGCGCTTAAAGATCTCCTCTTGCCGTTGCGGAAAGCTCGCATATAAGATGCGTTTGCGCTTGACGAGGAGCAGGAAAAAGATGATGACGGCGGCTTCCGCCAAGAAATGCAGCAAAAAGAGCCCCACGAAGATCGCGGCGGCAGCGCCTTTGATTTCGCCTCCCGAAAATTGTCCGACCGCGAGGAAGAGCAGCATCAAAAGCGGCGCGGCAAAATAGCAGACGACGCTTGCGATGAGCAGTTTTTTGGTCGTCTTATATTCACGGGACAAAAGTCCGATCGCAAAGTCGATCTCCCCATCCCGCGCGCCCGCGTCGGACTTTGGATCGCCGTCGGGCTCTGCCGAAAAAAGCGCGCCGAGCGGCACGCCGAATACTTCCGATAATTTTGCGAGCTTCTCCGCGCGCGGCTTTGCCGCGCCCGTCTCCCACTTGCTCACCGCCTTGTCCGACACGCCCACGAGCTTCCCGAGCTCTTTCTGCGAGAGCCCCTTCTTGTTCCTCAGCTCATAAATGCGGTTTCCGAACGTAAAGTCGTTCATAGCGCCTCCGTCCCTTTCAAACTTTTGGAACTATGATAGCAAAAAGCAAGACTTTTTGCAACAAAAGCGGGTCGAAGCAAAGTAGAACTTTTCGTTTTTTCCTCAAACGAGGCTGTTTCCGTTGATGACAAGGGAGAATTTGCAGCCCAAGAACTCCGCCGCCTTTCTGCAAAGGCGCATGCGCGAGAAGTAGATCTCGAAATAGTCCATGACCGAGCAAATGGACGTGTCGATCTCGATGAACAGCGTGATCGTGCCCTTATCCTTGTCCGTTTCGAGGTACGACCGCTCGGCGGCGAGATTGACCCTGTCATGGATGTTGGCGCGAAGGACGTTTTCGATGTTCTTCTTGACGCGGCTCTTATGCACGTCCGCCTTGTCGGCGATGATGAGCGCGGACGAGACGTCGGATACTGGCAGCCCGAACTGTTCGTCGTGGTTGCCGATCGCCGCCATCACTTCGGACGCCTGCGTGTAGCTCAGTCCCAGCCGTCTCACGATGCTGTATGCGAGATTCGCGCCGCTCATGGCGTGATCCTGCCGATTGATGCAGTTGCCGATGTCGTGAAGATACCCCGCGATCTCGCCGAGGCGGACGATCTCGTCGCTCTTGCCGAGCCCGCGCAGGATGTCCCCCGACCAGCGGCTGACGATCGTCGAATGGCGGCGGGAATGTTCGGTATACCCGAGCGCTTCGATGGAGCGTTCGGACATCCTCATGATCGCCTCGACTTCCTCGTCCGCTTTCAATGTTTCCATGCTTACTAACATAATTAAAACTCCGTTACCGTCAAGTGTTGGTAAATTTCGTCGTATTTATCCTTCAAAAAGGAGATGGAGCCGAACGTCGTGACGGTCGCCGTGCCTGCGGCGACGCCCGCGCGCAAGATCTCGGCAAGATCCGCGCCCTCGGACAGCTTGACGGCTGCCGCCGCCACCATCCCATCGCCCGCGCCCACCGTCGAATTGATCGCGACGTTGATGCTCTTGCAATAAAAATTCCGATGCCCGTCGGTGAGGATCGCCCCCTCTTTCCCGAGCGAGAGCATCACATACTTCGCGCCGCGATCGAGAAGATCATAACAGCCCGAGAGCATATCCGCCCGATCGTGGAACTCCCTGCCCAAGACCTGTTGCAGTTCCTCGCGGTTGGGCTTTACGAGATCCACCCCCGCGTCGAGCGCGGCAAACAGCTTCTTTCCGTCGGCGTCTGCGATCTTCAAAGAATGCGCGTCCACCGATTTTAAGATCTCGCTGTAATAGGTCTCGTCGGCGTTGCGCGGCAGCCCGCCCGAAATGACGGTGACGTCCGCCTTTTTCGAAAGCTCCTTTACAAGCGCGCAAAGCTCCTCTTTCTTCCCCTCTTCGACCCGTCCGCCCACGTCGTTGATCTCGGTGAGCATGGATTTCTTGTCGATGATCTTATAGTTTTCCCGAACTCTGCCTTGATTCCAGACGAAGGAATAGGGAATTTCCTCGGCGCAGAGCGCCTGTTCGAACAGCATGCCGTTCTCGCTGTACATGAAGCCTGTCGCATGGCACTTTGCCCCGAGCCGCCTCGCCCCGATCGCCACGTTGATCGCCTTGCCCGTAAAGGCGAGCGATTTGTTCCGCACAAAATTGAGCTGTCCGACGCTCAGCGAATCGAGCTCGATCGTCACGTCCACGCACGGACTCATGCAAACCGTCAAAATCATGTCCTTCTCTCCCTCGCGAGGCTTCGCCGCGCCTTGCCGCCCAAGGGCTTCCCTTCGGCGTTTCCTTCTCTATTATAATATAAAATCGTTTTTATTTCAATCACAATTGAACGGTTTTTTGGTTTTTCCTGAAAGTTTTTTATAAAAAAAGAGCCTTTTTTTCGGCTCTTGTGACATCCATTCACAAAATTTTACATCGAGATCATGCGCAACGTCTCATAGAGCTCGAAGTTAAAGCGTTTCTTCATCTCGACGGCTTCAAGGATGTCCATATCGACGATCTTGTTGCGCTTGATGCCGACGACGCGGTTTTGGCAGTTTTCCTTCAAGAGCTGGACCGCCTTATTGCCGAACTGCGCCGCGAGCATGCGGTCCGCCATGGTGGGCGAGCCGCCGCGCTGGATGTGCCCGATCGTCGTCGTGCGGACGGAATAGTCGGTGAGCGCTTTGAGTTCGCCCGCGAACTTCTCCGCACTGCACGCGCCCTCCGCGACCACGATGATGTTGGAGTGCTTGCCGCTCTTGCGCGAACGGTTGATGCGCCAAACGACGTCCTCCATGTCGTATTTGATCTCGGGGACGATGATGATCTCCGCGCCCGAGGCAATGCCCGTATAAAGAGCGATGTCCCCGCAGCGGTTGCCCATGACCTCGACGACCGAGATTCGCTCGTGCGAGTTCATCGTGTCGCGAAGCATGTTGACGATGTTGACGCAGGTATTGACCGCAGTATCGAAGCCGAGGGTGTAGTCGGTGTATTCGAGGTCGTTGTCGATCGTCCCGGGAATGCCGATGGTGGGAATGCCGTAGCACTCGGTGAGGCACTTTGCGCCGCGGAACGTCCCGTCCCCGCCGATGACGACGAGCCCGTCGATCCCCCGCTTTTGAAGCGCGGCGACCGCCTTGCCCTGTCCCGTCTCGCAGAGCATCTCCTCGCAGCGGGCGGTGCGGAGCATCGTCCCCCCGCGGTTCAGGATCTCCGAGACGCTTCGCATGTTCATCTCGACCATATCGTCCTCGATGAGCCCGCGATAGCCGCAATAGATCCCGTATACTTCCATGCCGTAGTAAAGCGCCGTCCGAACGACCGAACGGATGGCGGCGTTCATGCCTGGTGCGTCGCCGCCGCTTGTCAAAAGTCCTATCCTTTTCATGTTTCTCCTCTTCCTATATTTTTCCCGTTTTTTTGATTCTCTTCCCCGTCTTTTTCCGTTTTTATACGAGTTTGACCCCGCTGTCGGGCAAAAACGTCGAAAGCTCCGCGCGGAATGCCTTGGAATCGGTGACTGAGTACTCATACCGCTTCCCGCCGTGCAGGATCTTGGTCTTTTGCTCGCCCGCATAGCCCTCCATCATTTCGAGAAGCTCCTCGAACTCCTCTTCGGAAAGTCCCCGCGCGTCCACCCACAAGACCCGCTCCTTCTTCTCTTCGACGTCGGCTGCGCGCGCGCTTTCCTGCCGCGTTTCGGGCGGCTCGAAGGGAATGAGGTCGTCGAGCAGGATCACGGGCAGTTTGTCGGGCGAGATGTCGATCTTCCCAGTGACGCGGACGACGCCGTCCTTTTTGAGGTTGGCGCGGATACGCTCATACACGCGCGGGAAAGCGAGACAGTCTACGCTCCCGTACAGGTCCTCGACGGTGACGAACGCCATGATCGCCCCCGCCTTGGTGTTGATCTTCTTGACCGCCGAGATCAATCCGCCCATGTTGACGGGCTGCCCGCTGACGATCTGATGATAGACGCGGTCATGCGTTTCCTCGTCCTCTTCGAAGTCGGTGATCATACCGCAGTGGAAGCCGCTGTCGCGGAAATACTTCGCATACGGCTCGAACGGATGCCCGCTGACATACACGCCGAGCGCGTTCTTTTCGAGGGACAAGAGCTCGTCCGAGCTCCACTCGGGAATATCGGGATAGATCACTTCGGGAGCGGCTTCCTCGATGATGTCGCCGAACAGCGACATTTGCGCGCCCGCCTTTTGCTTGTCCCTGCCCACGACCCGTTTCATCGCGTCCTCGTAGACCGCGGCATACTGCGCGCGCTTTTTGCCGAAGCCGTCGAACGCGCCCCCCTCGATCAATGCCTCCACCATGCGCTTATTGACGAGCTTGGTACAGCGCATGAGGAAATCGGAAAAATCGCGGAAGAGCCCGTGCTCCTCGCGCTCTTTGATGACCGCTTCCATCGCGTCCACGCCCACGCCGCGCAGCGCGCAAAGCCCGAAGCGCACCCCCTCGCCCTGCACCGAAAAGTATGCCTTGGACTTGTTCACATCGGGCGGATAGACCGCGATGTTCTTCTCCTTCATGTACACGACATACTTCGCGATCTCTTCGATCTTGTTGATGCGGTTGTTCAAGACCCCCGCGAGAAATTCCTTGGGATAGTAGCGCTTCAAAAACGCCGTCTGATAGGTGACGACCGCATACGCCGCCGCATGCGATTTGTTGAAGGCATAGGAGGCGAAGCTCTCCATCTGCGAGAACAGCTTTTCGGAGACGGCGGGCTCGATCCCGTGCGCCAAACAGCCCGAGATGTTCCCGATAATGGGATTTCCCGCCTTGTCTTTGCCGATCTCCTTGCCGAGATCGCCGTAGATGAACTTGTCCTTTTGCGCCATCAACTCCGAACGGTGCTTTTTCGCCATGGCGCGCCGCACGAGATCTGCCTGCCCCAGCGAATACCCCGCAAGGTTTTGGAAGATCTGCATGACCTGCTCTTGATAGATGATGACCCCGTACGTCTTTTCGAGAATGGGCTTCAACTGCGGGGTGAGATACTGAATGTTCTGAGGGTCGCTGCGGTTTTTGAGATAGTCGGGGATGAAATCCATAGGACCAGGGCGGTACAGCGAGATGCCCGCGATGAGATCTTCGAGGCAGGTCGGTTGGAGCTGTTTCATGAACCGCTTCATCCCCCCTTGTTCGAGCTGGAACACGGCGTCGGTGTCCCCCTCCGAGATGAGCGCATATGCCCCCGCGTCGTCGCAGTTTTGATCGAATGTGATCTCTTTGCCCGTGTCCTCTTTGATGTAGTCGAGGGTCTTTTTGATGTCGGTGAGGGTCGTGAGCGCCAAGAAGTCCATTTTGAGCATGCCGATGGACTCGACCTCTTTCATGTCGAACTGCGTCGTGATGTCCTCGCCGTTGCGCGAGAGCGGCACGTTGTCGGCGATCTTCTTGCGGCAAATGACCACCCCCGCCGCGTGCATGGACGTGTTGCGCGGCATTCCTTCGAGTTTGAGCCCCATGTCGATGACCTTCTTCAAGGTCTCGTCCGACTCGTAGATCTCGATGAACTCGCTGTTGCGCTTTCCCTCTTTTTCGGCGAGCTTTTTCTGCGCCTCTTCGTGCGCCTCGGGGTCGTTTTCGCTCTCCTCGACCTTTTTGCGGCACTTCTCGATGTCGAGCCCCAAGAGTTCGCGGATGGTCGATTTGCCGTCCATGAGCTTGGTGACGCGGTCGGTCTCGGAATAGGGCACGCGCATGACCCGTCCCACGTCCTTGACGACCGCGCGCGAGGCGAGCGTTCCGAATGTGACGATCTGCGCCACGTTCTCGGGATGATAGCGGCGGCGGACGTACTCGATCGTCTCGCCCCTTCGCGCCGTGCAAAAGTCCACGTCGAAGTCGGGCATGGAGACGCGGTCGGGATTCAAAAACCGCTCGAAGAGCAGGTCGTATTTGAGCGGGTCTACGCTCGTAATGCCGATCGCGTAGGCGACAATGCTCCCGACCCCCGAGCCCCGCCCGGGTCCTACGGGAATGTCATGCATGCGCGACCAATTGATATAGTCCCAGACGATGAGGAAATAGTCCGCAAACCCCATCTTGATGATGATCTCAAGTTCGTACTCGGCGCGCTTTTTGATCTCGTCCGTGATCACGGGATAGCGCTTCGGCAGCCCCTCCCAGGTGAGTCGGGTCAGATATTCGGGGCTCGGCGTGCCGTCGTCCGCCGTGTAGAGCGGGATCAGGCTCTTGTCGTACACGGGCGAGCCGTTGTCCTTCAAATTAAAGGGCGTGTCCGTCTCGGACACTTTGTCGGCGATCTTTCGGGTGTTTGCGATCGCTTCGGGAAGGCTCGGGAAGAGCGCCGCCATCTCGTCGCCCGACTTGAAATAAAACTCATGCGTCTGCATTTTCATGCGCGCGGGATCGTCGAGCGTCTTTTTCATCTGGATGCACATGAGCACGTCCTGCATCTCCCAATCCTCTTTGTGGAGATAGTGCACGTCGTTGGTCGCAACGAGCGGGATGTCCGTCTCCCTTGCAATACGCACGAGCAGCGGCAGGATCTGCTTTTCCTCGGGAATGCCGTGGTCCTGGATCTCGATATAGTAGTCCTCGCCGTAGATCTCCTTCATCGAGAGCGCGAACGCCTTCGCCTTGTCGTATTCCCCCGCAAGCAGCAGGCGGGGCAGCCGTCCCGCAAGGCACGCCGAAAGGCAGATGACCCCCTCGCTGTGCGCTTTGAGCGTCTCATAATCGATCCTCGGGCGGTAATAGTAGCCGTCCACGAAGGCGAGCGAATCCATTTGCACGAGGTTGACGTAGCCCGCCTTGTTCTTCGCAAGCAGGATGAGATGGTCGGCGTGCTGCCCTTCCTTGACGCGATAGTCGTCCACGAGATAGAACTCACAGCCGATGATGTACTTGATCCCGCGCTTCTTGCACTCCTCGGCAAAATACAGCGAGGCATACATGTTCCCGTGATCGGTGACGGCGACCGCATCGATGTGGTTTTTCGCACAGTGTTCGACGAGCTCGTCCACTTTGACAGCGCCGTCGAGCAGGCTGTACTCGGTATGAAGATGGAGATGTACAAAGTCGGTCATGGTCAAACTCTTCTTTTGAATGGATTTTTATTCACTCTCTTGCATGTTTTCCTGCGCGCGGCAGATCTGCATGAGTTTTCTCAGGCGGTGGTTGAGACAGCTCTTGGAAAGCCCCAGCTTTTGGGCGAGTTCGCTCAAAGAGAGCTCGGGATTTTCAAGCCGAGCGTTTGCGGCGGATAAGAGCTCTTTCGAAAGAAGCGGGAATTTGCCCGCGTCTTTGAGCTTTGTCAGAAGCAGCGTCTGCTTTGCGCTGGCGATCGCCGCCTTGTCGGCGTTTTGGGCGTAGCAGTTCTCCTTGCGGTTTTCGAGGTTGCTTTCCTCGCGCGCCGAGGCGACGTCCTCCAAGACTTTGAGCGCGCCCTCTGCGTTCAATGCCGCCAAGAAGTCCGCGATCGCCTCGCGGCTCTTCGTGTAGACGACAAACCTGCCGCCCCGCTGCAAGACGGTTCCCGAAAGCTGCGCGATGTCGAGAAAGGCGCGGTACTCCTCCGCCTGCCGCTCTCCCGCGAACACGACTTCGAGATGATACCCCGTCTTTTTACCCTCTTTGGGCAGAGTACAGCTCCCGCCGCCGAGGAACGCGCCCTTCAAAAAGCTCTCGGCATACCGCATGCCGTT
>CANRLK010000037.1 GCA_947631465.1 uncultured Clostridia bacterium | reverse complement strand
TCCTTTTCGTCAAACCCGTCAAGGGTGCGGGAAAGCGCGTCCGCTTCCAATCGGTCGCTCGCCGAAAGTTCGCTCTTTTTGAGCGTCTCCAAAAGCTCCCGCGCATGGGACAGGCGCAGTTCGCTCCCCTCTTCCAAAACAGGCTCTTGATCGGGCTCGTCCTCTAAGGCGAGCTCCTCTTCCGAAACGTCGAGCGGGCGGTGGAATTTCTCATACAGCTCGTCCCCGCGCTCCTTCTTCGTCCCGCGCCCGAACGGAATGAGAAAGAACAGCCGCCCAAGCGCACCCAGCACGACCATGAGCGAGAGATAGATCAGTCCCCCCGAGAGATCGCGCGCGCCCGTCAGCGCAAAGCCTGCGGCGGAAAGCCCGACGCACAGCCAAGGATAGGCGCGTTTCCAGCCAAATGCCGCAAAGATAAACCCGCATACGATCAATAGGATCGGCGCTGCCGTCAGCGAAAGCACCTCGGGGATCTTGCAAAATGCGTCCGTGATTTTGTAAATGACTTCCATGGTTTCACTCCTTATTCTATCATATCATTATTTTTTTTGTCCGAAAAACACCAACTTCCTCGCTTTCGGACGAATTATCACATTTCCGTCTCGTACATACGCTTGATATTGACGATCTTCGCGTGGACTGACCCTTCGTCCACCTGAAACACCGCCGCCACCGCCTTGCGATACAAGCTGATCTGCGGCTCATATGTCTCTTTCAGCTCCTCCTCGCTCCGCGAGGAATACTTATAATCGAGAATGCCGTACCCCTTCTCATCCTCATACAACAGGTCGATCGCCCCTTGTAGCAAGATCTCGTCGTCCGCATCCGCGCCCGTCGCTTCCCGCGCGGGCAGGCGCATCAAGAACTTCTGCTCGCGGTAGATCTTCTTCCCCGCAAGCCGCGCGATCGCGGGCAGCGTCATGATCTTCTCCAAATCCTCTTCCCGCAACAGCGCAAGCTGTTCTTCGCTCAACACCTTTTCCGCGCTCATTCGGGCAAGCTCCTCTTTCACGCCCTTCCCGAACTCGACATTTTGCAAGAACGCGTGATAGGCAAGTCCTTCGTCAATGCTTGCCGCCCCGCTTCGGCGCAGCGGCGCGTACTCCCGCGCTTCCGCTTCCGCATGCAAAATTTCCGTCGCCGAACTCTTCGTCGGAAGCGACACGCTCGTCTCAAAGGGATAGCTCGGATGAAAGGCGGCGCAAAGCGCCTCATACAATTCATTCTTTTGCGGATAAAAGAGCACTTCCCGCGGCGCAGGCGGGGTCTCCTCTTCGACGGGCTGTACGAACTCCCGTCCGAACAGGCGAAAGTCGATAAAGTCCGCAAAGCACTTGGCATGCGCGGGCGAGAGGCACTGCTCGGTCTTTTCGAAAAAGAGATACAAGCGGTACTTCGCGCGGGTCATCGCGACATAAAAGAGATTGAGTTCGCCTTTCAATTCTTCGCGGCGTGAATAGACCCCTTCCGCCCGCCTTAAAACGGTCTCGAAGGCAAGACGGTTTTCAAGGTCATAGCTCTTGGGCGCGAAGCCGAAATCCTCGGCAAACATCACGTCGTGCGCGTCAGGTCCGTGGAAGGGCTTGTTCATGCCCGCAAGGATGACGACGGGATATTCGAGCCCCTTCGCCGAGTGCATGGTGAGCACCTTGACGGCATTCTCCCCGCCGCTCTCCGAAAACTCCACGCGGTAAGCCGACGCTTTGAGCCGACGCAAGAACTCGTTCACCGTACCATCGCCCTCACTCAAAAGCCTCCTTACCCGTTTGAGACGGGCAGGTCCGTCCTGCTTTGCCGCGATCTCCGCTTCCAGACCCTCCGAAAGCAGCAAATTCCCCATCTCCGCCGCCGTGCGCACGCACATCAGCGCGCGATACCGCTGCGTCCGCTTCTCAAACGTTTGAAGTTTCAGCGCGATCGTGTCGCAAAAAGTCTTTTGATAGCACATACATGCTTTTTTGAAGGACGCGGGAGAAGGGAATTTTTCGCGGATCTCGACGAGTTCGCGCTCCGAGAAGCCGCCGATCCGCGACAGCAGCGCGCCCGCAAACGGAATGTCTTGTTCGGGGTCGTCGAGGTAGGACAGCCAATCGATGAGAAGGCGGGCTTCCCAAAAATCGCACACATTGACGGCGGCGGACGTCGCAACGGGAATGCCCTGCGCGGAAAGGCTCGCAACGATCTTTTCCGCGTCCCCCGACTTCTTCCGCGCGAGAATGGCGATGTCGCCGTAGTCGATCTGCCGCGTCACGCCCGCGTCCGCGTCGAACCAATCCGAGCCGAGCTCTTCCTTGACGAGCCGCGCAATCGCCTCCGCCTGAGCGTCCGTACGGGGCTTTGCCTCTTTCAAAACCGAGTACACCCCGCGCTCCGTCTCCTCTTGCGCCTCTTTGGGGACGACGCGGAAATACACGCCCCCCTCGTGCCCGCCGAAGCGCGCCCCGCCCGTCATCCTGCCGCGGGCATAATCGATCCCGCAGCTCTCCTTTGTCATCGCATACGAGAACACCCGATTGACCGCGTCGAGCACCGCCGACGATGAGCGGAAATTTTCGCTCAGCCTTAGCGCAAGCGGCAGTTCCCGCTCCTTTTTCAAAAAGTACTCCGACCTGCTCCCGCGGAAGCCGTAGATGGATTGCTTCGCGTCGCCGACGAGAAAGATCTCCCCGTCTCCGATCTTCGTCAAGATCTCTTCCTGCACGGGATTGACGTCCTGGTATTCGTCCACAAAGACGTATTCGTACTTTTCCGCGATCGCCTGCCGCGCCTCTTCGCTCGACAGCACTTTCAAGGCGAACCGTTCGAGATCGTCATAATCGAGCACGTCCGCCTCGCGCTTCAAACGGGAATAGGTCTCGTCGAAACGTGCGATCACCCCCGCAAGCGCGCCCGCAAGCCGCTGCCCGTCCAAATACCTTGCGCGCTCCTCTTCCTCGGTCGCAAATTCATTCAAATCTTTATAAAGTTTCTTCACGCCCTCGGAGAGCGCCTTCAAGCGGTCGTACTTTTCCGCCGCCTCGCCCGCAAATTTCTTTCTCTCGGGCATGCGCGAGACGGAGATCCCCTCTTTTGCCGCTTCGACCATTTCAAAGAGCGTCTTTGCCGACGCGATGCGCTCGGCGGCTTCCAAGACTTCCCCGCACACCGCAAATCCGCGGTCGTTGTTTTCCGCAAAGAATGCGCCGACGTCCTCGGCATTTTCCGCGTAAAACCGCGCACGGGTCGCAAAATCGTCGCGAAGATAGTCGCAGACCTTTGCAAATCCGTCCTCTTTCCCCGCCGCCTTTAAGACGCCCTGCGGGTCTTTGCACGAGCTCAGAACGTTATAGAGCGAGGTGACGATGCGTTTGAGCCTTGCGTCCTTGTTCTTATAAAAATAGACGGAAAGAAGGTCTTTGAAAGCGGGGTCGTTTTCGGCGTAGAGCGATTCGAACACCTCTTCGAGCGCGCGCGAGAACAGACGGCAGCCCTCGGCATCGTCCTTGGAGACGATCGCAAAGGCGGGGTCGACTTCGGCGAGATAGAAATAGGTGCGCACGAGCCGCGCGCAAAAGGCGTGGATGGTCGAGATGTCGGCAAGCGGCAGGGCATAGAGCTGCTCTTTGAGGCGCGCCCGCTCCTCGCCCGCCGAGGCGCAGATCCGACGCAGTAGCGCCGTCCGAAGCCGATCGCGCATTTGCGCCGCCGCCTTGTTCGTGAAGGTGACGCAGAGCACTTTTCTCACGTCCGCGCCGCTCAAAATGAGCGAGACGAGCCGCTCGATCATGACAAAGGTCTTGCCGCTCCCCGCGGACGCGGAGACGATCACGTTCCCGCGCGCCTTGATCGCGGCAGTCTGTTCTTCGGTGCAAACGACGCTCATTCGTCCCCCCTTTCGCGCCGCACGATCGAAACGATCTGGGCGCATCTCACGTTTTCTTCCTTGCGCTCCGTGCCCGTGAAGCCGCAGAGCGATTTGTATTTACAATAAAGGCAAGCGCCATCATAAGGAGTCGGGGCGATGTTGCCCGAGGAGATCTCCCGCTCCGCGCGCTGTACGACGAGGACGGAATAGTCGAGGAACGTCTCGAAATCCTCTTGCCGCATTCCCTTGTCGGTATATTTTCCGTTGCGCGTGCCCTCGAAGAACAAACTCTTCTCGTTCTCCCGCAAGTTCTTGTCCATGCGGCGCAGGACCTCGTCCTCGGCGCTGAAAAAGCCGCCCATGCGCCAGCGCTCCGCGCCCGACCCGATTTCGTTCTTTGCGGGGAAATAGAACGCCCCCGCCGCCTTTCCCCCCTTGCTCGCCGCGCGGAGATACAGTTCGAGCTGCAATTTGCGACCCGTATAATACGCCGCCGCCGTGTCGTCGTAGTCCCCCGTCTTATAGTCGATGACGCGCACATACTCATCCGAACGGTCGATGCGGTCCGCCTTGCCGCCGAGGAAGAGCTCGGGCAGCGCGATCTTTCCCTCCGTCCGCTGCACCCGAAACTCGGACTGCGAAACCGTTCGGAAAGCGGCCTTTGTCACCTCTTCCGCCTCGCTCAAAAACCGCTCGGCGGTGTACCGTCCCGCGTCCGTATCGAGCAGCGAAAAATACCGCGGGCTCTTCAACAGCGCCTCGCCCGTACTCCTTGCAAGGCTTAATAGCTCCTCTTCGGAAGAGATCGCATCGAACGACTTTGCGCACGCCTCCAAGACGGCATGGATGAAGCTGCCCGTGTCCGTATCGAGCACGGTGCGCTCCTCGCGCTCTTTGAGGGCAAGCGCGCGTCCCACAAAGCCCGCATAGGGGCATTCGAAATATTTTTCGAGCAGGGTCGGGCTCACGCCCTTCTCGGCTGCCCAAGGGACTTGTTCCTTTTGATCGTGGAAGCCCGTCAGCCGTTCCGTCTCCTCTTTGCCGTACTTGTCCTCGAACAGCGCATAGAGGGCGTTGAACTTCTCGCGCTCGTGCAAAAGCCCCGAGGCATAGTAGTTTTTGAGCGATAAGAGTTGAAGCGCGGCGGGCTGTTCTTCACAGCAATCGTAGGGGAAGAGCTCGGGCATGGGCGGCATTTTGAACAGCTGCTCCGCGCTCTCCAAGACCTCCCCGCGCGCCGTCTCCTTGCCATCCTTTTTGAGGGGATAGCTCAAATACAAATTGTCGCAGAAGGCACAGAGATTGAGGGTCAAACTCTCCCGCGCCCGCGCATTGACTTGACGGATGGACGGCTCGATCTCCGCTTTGAGCGGCTTCAAACGCTCCATTTCGCCGTCGGTGAGCACCGCCGTGTCGGGACAGGTGCGCGGGATCTCGTCCGTGAGCCCCGTCGCAAAGACCACCCGCGCCCGCGCAAATTTCGCGTCGGTCAAGTCTCCCGCAAACACCGCGTCCGATGAGGGCGGGATCATGGAGATCTCCAAAGCCTTCATGCCGTTTTCAAGGGTCTTTGCAAACTCGCGCACCGTAAAGGTCCGCTCCCCCGCAACCGACACGATCTCACTTAAAATTGATTCAAGCGGCGAGATCTTCAAAAATTCCCGCTCCGCGCCCGTAAAAAATTCCTGCAATTTTTGGGTCTTTTCCTCGCCTCCGACGAGCTCGAAGAGCCCGAGGACCGCCCGGGCATACGTCTCGCCCGTCCCCTTCTTGGGAAAGAGGGACAAAATTTCGAGCATGCGCTCTCGGCAGGCGAGCAGATTTTCGCGGTCGAAGCCCGCCGCCGTGTCCGTATCCTTGATCTTTTGCTTGACCGCCCCGCGATAGCCGCCGAATTTATAGAGATAGTTCCGATACTCCGCGCCGCCCTCGCCAAAATAATAGTTGGAAGCAAGCGCGTCCGCATCGTCGGGAAGCGGTCCGCCGGAAACCGCCGCCAGCGCGGACAGCACGAATTTGGAAAACGGATGCCCCGAAAACGGGCGTTTTTTCTCCGTAAAGTACGGGATCTTGTACGCCCCGAACACCTTTTCGAGCACCGAAAGGCTCTTCTCCCCCGCCGTAAGCACGACGAGATCGCGATAGCGCATCCCCTTTGCCACATACATTTTGATGAGCGAAGCGACGACGGAGAGCTCTTCCTCTTCGTCCGCCGCCGTGAACCTTCTGATCTTGTCCGTCGGCACGGGCGCTGACGAGAGCCGCTCGGGCGAGAACAGTCCCTTCGCAAGATGCCATGCGTCCGCATTTTCAAAGCCCGAATACCTTTCCCGCTCGGGTTCTCCCGTCTCCTTACAGATCATCGAAAAGACGCTTGCGCCCTCGTTGGTGTAGAACTCCTCCCGCCCCGCAAGGAAGATGCCCGTGAGGCTCTTTGCGCAGTCTCTTGCCGCTTCGATCCCCTCCCGCGCCTGCTTGGTGAAGGACGGGAAGCCGAAAAACACGACATGGGTCTCAAAAAGCGCGGGCGAAGAGAGCTTTTCGGGCAAAAGCGAAAGATACCCGCTCTCGTCGAGAAGCCCAAGGCGGTCGAGCTTTTCGCGGTATTTGTCATATAAAAAGGCGAGATCAAGGAGCTTGCCTTTGAGCGCGCCTTCCGTCGCGGAAGCGCATTCTTTCAATGTCTCGCCGTCGATCCGAGACGCCGCGAGCTGGGCGAGGGTCTCATACACCGCGCGGGCAGAGCCGACCGAAAAACAGCAGAGAGCGCCTTGATGTTCTTCCAAAAGAGCGGAGAGCAGCATGACCGAGCCCTCTTTCGAGATCACCCGTTTTCCCGAAAGAAAGCGCGCAAAGGTGGAGACTTCGGTGAAGAAAGTCCCCTTTCGCTTGGCAAGGACAGCGCGCTCCGCAAGTAGCGTGAGCTTGTCCTCGCAAAAGACGAGCGTCTTTTCCCCGCGCGCCTCGTTTTTCTCGGCGAGTACGCTCAGCGCATGCAGCGCATCGTCCAAGGTCGCGGCTTCGATGATCTTTGCCATAATTTTTGCTCTTTTGATCGCTTTTTTCTTTTTCGCAAAAATGCGCTCGTTTATTATATCATACTTTCCCCAAAAATTTCGCGTTTTTTCGATGATTTGTTTTTACAAAGCAAAAAATTTATGGTATAATAGCTGTATTCCGCCCCCCCGAGGGACGCTTCGGGGACGCAAATCTTAAAAAACAAGGTTTTTCATGAAAAAATTGCAGCTTGCGGGTATCCTGCTCCTCTCCCCCGTTCTCCTTTTGAGCGGCTGCGGCGGGGTCACGCCCGCGCTGAACTTTCAGGCAAATTGGTACAAGCGCACCGATCTGACCAACAACATCGAGGACACCCGCGAACAGCTCGAATACCTCGTCACCTTCGACTCCGCCGCTTTGAGCAACGGCTTTGCCCTGTCCTACTCGGACGGCGTGTACAAGACCGAACTCAAAAACGACACGGACCAGCAGAGCGGGAAGAGCATCTATGTCTTTTCGAGCGAGCTCAACATCAAGGTGAGTTTCGAGCTCGGCGGCAGAAAGACCGAATATTTCGAGGACCATGTCTACACCGAAGCGCGCTTTTTGTCTGCGGCGGAGGGGCTCACGCCCCTTTCGAGCAGGCGCGAAGTGCTCTCCCACGTCCCCTACACGGACAACCCCGTCGCCCTCGAAGCCTCTTACAACGTCTATGACTACACCTTCGAAACGGTCTATGACGCCGCGCTTACGACCGCGGAGACCATCTTTACCGACCGCTCCTCGGGCAAAGAGCCCGAGCGGCGCACCTATGACATCGAAGGAGATGGCAGTTTCCTCGACAACGAGCAGATCGTCTTTGCGCTGCGCGGCTTGTCGCTTGCGACGAACATGACCTTCCGCTCGGTCAACAGCGTGACGGGCAGAGTGCAGGACGTTCGGCTCTCCGAAGTTGCGGACTGTCCCGAAGAGCACCTCGATTGGTCGTTCGAAGCGGACGGGCAGACGGTCGAGGCAAAATCGGTCGCGGCAACGAGCGTGATGATCGGCTACACGGGTTCAAACCCGGGACAGCCGCAAACCGCGGTCTACGCCAAAAAGACCGACCCCCTCTCCAACACCTACCGCAATGTGCTCCTGGAACTTAACGCGCCCGTCGTCTACTCGCTCGGGACGCTGCACTACCGCTTAAATAAGGCGACTTTCACCCGAAAATGAATTTCTATGCGCCGCAACAGGGTTTGCGGCGCATTTTTTGTGCAAGCGTTTGACTTGAACGCTCCCTTTATGATATAATCCACTTGAAATCCACGATCAGAGAGACTTTTATGAAATTCAAGACCGTACTCTCCTTGCTTTTGGCTGCCGTATTCACGCTCTGTCTTGCGCCGTTTTCCGCGATACGGGCATCGGCAAGCGCAGAGCCGACGATCAAAGTCGGCTTTTTCGCCTTTGACGGCTATCACATCGTCGACGACGAGACGGGACGGCGCAGCGGCTACGGCTATGAATTTTTACAGCTCCTTGCCCGCCACACCGATTGGCAATACGAATACGTCGGCTACGAGAAATCCTACGCCGAAGCCCTCGAAATGCTCGAACGGGGGGAAGTGGACGTCGTCACGTCCGTCTCCAAGACCCCCGAGCGCGAAGAACTCTTCCTCTTCTCCGAAAAGGACATCGGCACGAACTCCACGATCTTCACCGTCAAGGCGGGAAACACGAAGATCGTCAAGGGCGACTACTCGACCTACGAAGGACTCAGAATCGGCATGCTCGAAGGCAATTCCAAAAACGCCGCCTTCGAATCCTTCGCCGAGGGCAAGTTCTCCTTTACGCCCGTCTACTATCAGCAGGAGGACGACCTCTCGGACGCGCTTTCACGGGGGGAAGTGGACGGCATCGTCTCGGGTAGCCTTCGCGCCATGGGCAGCGAATGGCTCATGGAATCGCTCTCCGCAAGCCCCTTCTATATCTGCGTGAGAAAGGACAAGACCGAGCTCATGCAAACAATCAACGATGCGATCGATGAGCTCGATTTGCAGCAGCCCGATTGGCGCAACGTCTTGCAGGACAAATACTACTCCACCGACCAAAACGGCAACATCGTCGTCAGCTCCGAAGAGCGGGACTTTTTGCTCTCCTTGCAGGGCAAAGAGCCGCTCCAAATCCTGATGAACCCCGACCGCGCGCCCTATTCCTATTTCAAAGACGGCAAGGCGGAAGGGATCTTGCCCGCGTTGTTCGAAAAGATGACCGAAACGCTCTCCCTTGCCTATGAATTTTATCCCGTCAAGGACCGCGCGGAATACTATCAAATGCGCGACAGCGGGGAAGCGGACATCGTGCTCGACTTCACCGACGATCTCTACCTCTCCGAAAACAGCGGCTACAAGATCACCGACGTATACTACTCCTCGACGCACACGCTCCTCAAACGGCGGGACTTGAAGGGCAATCCCAAGCGGTTTGCGACCATCAAGTACGTGGACAACATGTATTCCAACTATCTCGACAAATACGTCGGCGCGGATACGACGGTCAAGCAATACAATTCCCTCGAAGAGAGCATCGAGGCGGTCAAAAACGGCGAATGCGACGCGACCATCGCGCTCTCCTATGTCGCCGAGCTCTACATTTGGCAAGACACGAAGAACGATCTCATCTCCGAGCTCATCTCGGAGGCGGCGACCGACTATGCAATCGGCGTGAACGGTTCGCGTTACGGGCACGTCCTGCTCTCCATTCTGAACAAATGCGTCACGGGGCTTGACCGCGCCGCCGCGGCAGGCATCGTCTCCGAGCAAGTCGCCGTCTTTCGTCCCGAAGGGGACGGCGGGCTTTTGACCTTCCTCCGCAGAAACCCCATCTATATCGTCTTTCTCGTCTCGGGCGTGCTCTTGCTCCTCTTTGCGATCGCGATGCTCATCGTCCGTTCCCTCAACCAGCGCAAGTTGCAGCGGCGGGTCGAAGAGGCGACTTCCAAGCTCAAAGCGCAGACCGAAGAGCTCTCCGTCGCGCTCCATGCCGCGGACGCCGCGAACCGCTCCAAGACGACCTTCCTCAACAACATGTCCCACGACATCCGAACGCCCATGAACGCGATTATCGGCTTCACCGCGCTTGCCTCCACCCACATCGACAACCGCGAGCGCGCGCTCGACTACCTCACGAAGATCTCGCAGGCGTCCAACCATCTCCTTTCGCTCATCAACGACGTGCTCGATATGAGCCGCATCGAATCGGGCAAAGTCCACATCGAAGAGCGTCCCGAAAATCTCGCGGACATCTTGCAGGGGCTGCGCAACATCATCCAATCGGACATCCATGCGAAGAATTTGGAGCTCTTTATCGATACCGTGGACGTGACCCACGAGGACGTGTACTGCGACAAACTGCGGCTCAATCAAATTCTGCTCAATCTGACCTCGAACGCGATCAAATTTACCAAGAGCGGCGGCTCGGTGTTCATCAAGATCACCCAAAAGCCCTGCGATAAGGAGAACTTCGGGCTGTACGAGTTCTCGGTGAGCGATACGGGCATCGGCATGAGCCCCGAATTTGTCAAGAACGTGTTCGACCCCTTCACGCGCGAGCGCAACTCGACGGTGAGCGGCATCCAGGGTACGGGACTCGGCATGGCGATCACCAAGAACATCGTCGATATGATGGGCGGCGAGATCTCCGTCAAGAGCGAACAGGGCAAGGGCAGCGAGTTTGTCGTCAAACTCACCTTGAAATTTGCCGATTCCGAGCCGCAAGAGATCTCCTTCCCCGAACTCAGCGGAATGTATTCCCTCGTCGTCGATGACGACCTCGTCTCGTGCCAGAGCGTCGCGAAAATGCTGCGGGGGATCGGCATGCACGCCGAATGGACGGTCACGGGAAAAGAGGCGATCGTCCGCACGACCGAGGCGATCGAGCTCGGACATCCCTTCGAAGTGTATATCGTCGATTGGTCGATGCCCGATATGGACGGCATTGCAACGGTCAGGCAGATCCGCGCGATCATCGGCGACGACTCCCCCATTATTTTGATGTCCGCATACGATTGGGCGGACATCGAACAAGAGGCACGGGAGGCGGGCGTGACGGGATTTTTGGGGAAGCCGCTGTTCGCATCCGACCTGCACCGCGCCCTCGAACGAAGCCTCAAACGCGCCCCTACGCCCCAAGCGCCGCAAAAGGAAGAACCGACTTTTACGGGAAAACGGCTGCTTCTCGTCGAGGACAACGAGCTCAACCGCGAGATCGCCGAAGAGATCTTGTCCGAAGCGGGCTTTGCGGTCGAATGCGCCGAAAACGGCAAGATCGCCTGCGAGAAAGTCGCTGCCTCCGAGGCGGGATATTTCGACCTCATCTTGATGGACGTCCAAATGCCCATCATGGACGGATACGAAGCGTCAAGGCACATCCGCGCCATGAGCGATCCAGCGCTTGCGAGCATTCCGATCATCGCCATGACGGCGAACGCCTTCGAAGAGGACCGCGAGACCGCCTTTGCCGCAGGCATGAACGGACACCTCGCAAAGCCCATCAACGTCGAAAAGCTGCTGTCTCTGCTCGATACCGTTCTCAACGGCAACAAGCCGCAGGACTCCGCGCAGGACGACAAGCAGAGCGACGAATAGGCGGAAACGGTTTGATGGAACACAAATACAACAAGGCGTTGATCCCGAATGCCCAATCGCTTCGGCGGAACATGACCGCGGAAGAACGGCATTTATGGTTTGATTTTTTGAAGCCGTATCCGATAAAATTCAGAAGGCAAGCCGTGCTCGATCCATACATTGCGGATTTTTACAGCCCGAAGGCGAAGTTGATCATTGAATTGGACGGCTCGCAGCATTTTGAGGACAAAGGAATTGTTTACGATAAGATCCGCACGGAAATTCTTGAAGGATACGGATTGAAGGTGATCCGAATCCCGAACAATTGGATCAACAAGCATTTTGAAGAGGTTTGCGAATATATTGATAACTGCGTAAAGCAAAGCGGATTGCAAAGCCCGTAACAATGCCCGTTACAATCCCCTCAGTCACCTCACGGTGACAGCTCCCCTTTCTAAGGGGAGCCTTTCATTTTGTTGGGTAACTTTTTTAAGGGGAGTCTTTTATTTTTGTTGGGCAATCTTTTGTGCAATCCCCTCAGTCACCTGACGGTGACAGCTCCCCTTTCTAAGGGGAGCCTTTCATACAATTGGCTTCCCCTGCTGAGGGGAGTCTTACATTTGTTGGGCAATCTTTTGTGCAATCCCCTCAGTCACCTGGCGGTGACAGCTCCCCTTTCTAAGGGGAGCCTTTCATACAATCGGCTTCCCTTGCTAAGGGGAGCCTTACATTTGTTGGGCAATCTTTTGTGCAATCCCCTCAGTCACCTGACGGTGACAGCTCCCCTTTCTAAGGGGAGCCTTTTATTTGTTGTGCAATCTTTTTTGCAATCCCCTCAGTCACCTGACGGTGACAGCTCCCCTTTCTAAGGGGAGCCTTTCATACAATTGGCTTCCCTTGCTGAGGGAAGTCTTTCATTTGTTGGGCAATCTTTTGTGCAATCCCCTCAGTCTGCGAAGCAGACTGAGGGGATTGTCTCATCAATATCTTCAAATCCCAAAAATCTTTCGTAATTGTCAATTTTCGTCGTCCGAACGCCCCAAGAGATAGTCGAGGGAGACGTCAAAAAATTCCGCGAGAATTTCGAGACTTTCAAGTTCGGGAACGTAGTTTTTGGTGAGCCACTGCGAGATGTTGCTCTTATGGATATGCACTTTGTCCGAAAGTTCGTAGAAAGATCTGAGCCCTTTCCGCTCTTTCAAGGCGATAAGCCGCGTTTGAAAGGATTGTTCGGGGTCTGCCTTCGTGAAGCGGTCATTCTCGGTGTTCCCCAAAAGATAATCGACAGAGACCGAGAAAAAATCCGCAAGCTTCACCAAAATGGGAACTTTGGGCACGATGCCATAGTTATAGATCTTGGAGAACGTCACATAGGTGATCCCGATCGCCTGTGCCGCGCGCGTCCGGTCGATCCCCGCCTCGCCCGCAAGCTCTTTGAACCGATTTTGAAATGCGGCTGAGATCCGCATAAAAAATTTCCCCCCTTAGGCAATGAATATATAGACATTGTCTTTCCATTATGATATAATTCTTTTCATGGAATTAGTCCGTTTCTATATCATAATTGACTAATGGGAGAAAAAATATGCGATCTGCGGCGTTTTTCGGGCACAGAAACTATGGCTATGAAAATTTTCGCGAAAAATTGCGGGAAATTTTGACCGACCTGATCGAAAATCGGTCAGTCACGAGATTTTACAACGGCTTCCGCGGGAATTTTGACGTGCTCTGCGCCGAGGTCGTCTTTGAATTGATGCAAAAAAAGCCGTCGCTTGAAAATCTTCTCGTGCTGTCCTATCATCCGAAAGCGGACTTTCGGCTTCCGAAATATTTCAGCGACTCTGTCTATCTTCTTGAAAAGCCCGTTCCGCCGAAGTTTGCGATCTTTCATACCAACCGCTTGACCGTCGACCGCGCGGACTTCATCGTCTCGGGCGTTGTGTTCCATCGCGGCGGCGCGTTCTCCGCTTGCGAATACGCGCGGCGACAAAACAAAATCATCCTCGATCTCCTCTCCTGAAAAAATTCTTCGGAAAAATTTGTCATAACTTCGCATTATAACTTGACTATTTGTCATGAAACGTGTATACTCATGGACGAAGGAAAAAATATACGGATTCTTTCCGAAAAATAAGGAGAAAATTGATGAAAAAATTCAAAATTGCCTGTCTGCTCCTCGCGGGCGGGGGGATGCTCGCGATGGCGGGCGGGCTGTGCGCCTGCGACGAAAATCTCGAATCCCAGCTACCGGACGGAGACGGCTCGTCCACCCTTGTCACCGACAAAGCCCCGAACGAACTCTCCGCGGAAGATGCGGTCTATGCCTTCTTGCAAAAGCAGACCGAACTTTCAAGCTACAAGATCACGGCGGAGGGCAGCGCCGTCGCAAGTCTTGCGGGCTACAAGCAGGACATCCACAACATCACCTTCAAAAACGGTGAGGATTACCTCAACCAAGCCGAGTCCGACTCCGTCCTCGTCAAGATGAAACACCAGTCCTTTTCCAAGGGCGGCAAGGTCGTCTACCGCGACAGCTTCGACGGCGAAATGAAGGTCGCCGATAAGGACGAATACAAAAAGATCTACGGCTTCACCGCGGACGACGTCACCCTCGGCGGCTACATCGTCAATCCCAAGACCCTGCGCTATGCCAACCTCGAAAAGACCGAAGGCGATACCTTCACCTATTATCTCCGTCTTGCGGGCGATCAGTCCGTCCTCAACGGCTCGGCGGTCGAATCGGCGACGGCGTTCACCCGTCTCCAAGCCAAGGCGTACGGCTCTCTCGAAAACCTGCCCGCCTTCTCCGACGTGGACCTTCGCCTCACGGTCAAAAAGGATTGGACGCCCGTGTCCTATTCCTCTTACTGCACCTATGACTGCAAGAAGATCTTCAACATGAGCGTCGAACAGACCCTCTCCTGCACCTATTCCGACGTGAACGGCACGGTCGAGATCCCCGACGTTGTCGGATTCAACGCAAAACTCGGCTCTACGCCCTCCAAGGTCGAACCAACCCATTCACAGGAAGAGCCCTTCGTTGAACTTCTCTCCGCGCTCGGCAACTCCTTGGGCGATAAGGGCGCGCTCGAAGTTCCCGTGTCGCTTGCCGTCACCCCCTTCTCCTTCGAGACGCAAGGCGCGCTCAAACTGCGCCTGACCCGCGACGCGCTCGAACGGGGCGACTTCCTCGACGCGCTCTCCCTGCGCTTCGACCTCGATCTCTCCCCCGTCCCGCTCCTCGGCAGTTTCTGCAACTTCCTGACGGTGAGATACCCGGGCGACGGCTTGCTCCTTCTGCAATTCGGCAGCGGCGCGGGCGAACAATCCAAGAGCCTCTCGACCTATACCTTGGATCTTGCCGACACTCTTCCCGCCGTTTCAAAAGACATGTTCGATCTTCAAACCCTGAAAACGGTGTTTGAAGCCAACTTCACGCTCGAAAAGACGGACAGCGGCTTTGCCGTCTCCCTCAAAGAGGATCTGCTCAAAAAGCTCAACGACGGACTGGGCGGCGTCGTTTCTTCCCTCGAAGAAAAACTCGGCGATACCCACGGCTATATCCGCTCCCTGCTCCAAGCGACCTTCACAAGCGCGCAGCTTGACCTTGCGGGCGGCGAGACGATCCAAGCGGTCGGCTGCACCCTCGACGGCGACCCCGCCGAAAACGTCACCAAGGGCGAAAAGATCGGCGTCTCCCTCGGCACCAAGCTCATCGGCGGCGCAATCGCACAGCCGTTTACGGGCGATCTCGATATCCGTTTGAACCCTGCGGCGATTTGGACGGGCGATTTCTACGCAGCCGTAAAGGCGCACCTCAACCTCGACCTCACGCCCGCGGAAAAGCTTCTCCAAATGTTCGGATCCCTCGGCAGCATGATGCCCGATATTCCTTCTTGGCTCAACGCCAACCTCAACAATCTTGACGTCTACTACACGGGCGACGGCATCTTGACGATTGCCTTCAACAATGCGGCAGAGCAACCCGTCTTTATGACCGATATCGATCTCAAGCAGTACTTCCTCCCGGCGGCGACCGCGCCCGACGGCGAAGCGGTCGGAACGCAAGGGATGCAGGGTCTCAAACTTCCGCAGATCATTTTCGAAATCAAGGAGAACGGCTTTGAAATCTCTCTCGGCGAGAACCTCGTGCAAGAGCTCAATTCCGCTTATCAAGCGCTTGTACAGACGGCGGTGGATTATGTTACGGAAGCCGCAGGCAGCCCGTTGGGAGCTATGGCGGGGCAAATGATTAAGGGCTGGATCGACGCCAAGATCACGCACGCGGGGATCTTTGTCGGCAGAAATGACGACGGCAAGGTGATGTTCAGCCTCTCGATCAATGGCTGTCCCACGAGTGATCCAAGCCATGATTATTCCGAAAGGTCTCTTCTTACCCTTACCCTCACCCATCTCGGAG